>DEPX01000210.1:18307-32923 GCA_002358975.1 Micrococcaceae bacterium UBA3381
GTCTTTCCCGGTGGTCGTACCGACGCCGACGACGCACTCTATGATTTCGGTGAACCTGCACGGCCGGTGCTACTGGAACATGTCCAGGGTTGGCAGAAAACGTCACTGGGTAACACAAATCAGGACAAAGCACTTGGCAACTCATCAATGATGTTACGTACCGGTCTACGTGAAGTTGAAGAAGAAACCGGAGTCGGACTTCAGCCAGGCGTTTTGCGTCCCTGGGCGAATCTCATCACCCCGGTGGGTTATCCCAAACGATTTGATACCTTCTTTTTCCTAGCCACACCCGGTGATGACGTCATGCCAGAAAACATCACCACCGAAGCTGTCGCTGCAGATTGGCAGCCTATTGAAGCCATTTTGGACGACGCCGAAGCAGAGCGTATCGCATTAATGCGACCTACCAAATTCCTTCTGGAAGACATCATTGAATTGAGCAGCCTGGATGTCCTGTTAGCCCGGGATCCAGTCGTCCAGCCTATTCGTGGTCTTTAAGCGATTGTTTGCTGGAGGAGTTCTCACGCAGAATCGCGATCCCCAGACCGAGAAGCCAGATATAGCCAGGCCACAACGCTAACCGTTCTAACAGCCCTCCAAACGAAGCTCCAGCGGGCAAGATACCTAGAAATATAATCGTAGCTACTACAGAAACTGCCCCGGCAATGAAAGCCCAGCTCGCTAGGCCACGTCGTTTACGCAAAACGAAACCGGATAGGATTAAGGCCAATGGCTGAGCGACAAAGACCGGAAACGACACCAGCACATGAATTTCTAAAGCTTGATCCAACGGCGTCAAGCCGGTGCCTATGGAACTGAGCCCTGAAACTATCCATAACACAACCGCAGTGGTCCCAATGCGACCAGGCTGAAACCATTCGCGCACAAAATAAACGCCCAGTACCAGCGATGCACCAAAGACAATGAAAGCACCATTAATAAGCAAATGCCACGGAGAGCAAACTATCACCGGACCCACGGTGTAGGCAATTGTGGTGCAGGTAGTTGCGCCTAAGTCGCTAATCGTGTTGTTTAATAAGCTGTAGGGAACGGTTACGGCAGCCACGGTAAGCAATTCCGCCAGGATATACAGCGGTTGGATGGCCAACATCAATGCCCCAGCACGAACTCGTTTTGCTACCGTGTTCAACTTTCCTCACTGTCTTGAGTCAAGATATAAAACGCTGCCATCGAGTGTTGGCTGCCAGCGTTTTTGTCGGTGAAATGTTAGCCGAACCAGATATCGATCTCACGTTCGGCAGACAAAGTGGAATCTGATGCGTGAATAAGGTTCTTCTGTACGCCCTCACCCCAGTCACGACCAAAGTCGCCACGGATGGTACCGGGTTCTGCCAGGGTCGGATCAGAGATCCCCGTCAGAGCGCGAAGGCCGTCAATAACACGTTCACCTTCAACAATGGCGGCAACGATGGGTCCTGAGGCCATAAAGTTCACCAGCGGTTCAAAGAAGTCTTTACCTTCGTGTTCTTCATAGTGCACGGCCAGTAGTTGAGGGGTTGCGTTGAGCATGAGCAGTTCTACGATCTGATACCCCTTGCGCTCAATGCGTGACAGTATCTCACCGGTCAGTCCACGTTCTACGCCGTCGGGCTTGATAAGTACCAGGGTGCGTTCAGGCTGGCTCATAACTACCTCATTCATCTGATGCGTTGACTAGCGCGGTATGCGCTGCCCTAAACGATCATACCTAATCGTTATCGGGCGTAGTGCCGTGTTCCCGTTCCCATTGTGCTTGTTGTTGGTCACGTACTACGTTATCGGCATCAATCTGTTTACCTTTGACCACCGCATACCACCAGGCGAGGGCAAAGAGAATACCGATAAGAAAACCCCACACCTCTAAAAAGCCCGAAGCAATAAGCAGCACTTGGATGACCCAGCCGATGACAATGCCGCTGGGTTTAGCAACCAACCGAGCAGCGTAGCCGGTGATCACGGCCAGTACCAGGGCTCCAAGGAGGAACCACAGTCCGCCGTTGTCTTTATTGAGTCCAAAGAGCATTAACCCGAAAAAGGCGATGACGAAGGCTTCGCCGAGTAACACGGTCGAGGCGAATAGCACCATGGTGGAGCGGCGTTGTTTTTTCTGGCCGGGTTGCCATTGGCGCTGCGCTTTAGTTTCGCGTTCCGGACGCCATGATTCATTTCCGGTGGGGTGTTCAGGACTCATCGTCATCCTCCTGTGGGTCATCGGGGAAGAACGCACTGAAGTCGTCGTGGCCGGTGATTTCAACACTGGCGTCAGTGTTGTCTGTTTCGGCGCCCAATAGTTCTCGAACTTGTCCGACCAGGGTGATGGATCCGGTGACTAATACTCCTGCTCCCCCGGTGCCAGCGGTTAGTGTTCGTCCGGCATCTTGTACTTGGACGTCGACGTCTCGCACACCTTGGACGGCCCAAGAGATGGCATCCACGACCGAGCCGGTGGTAAAGATTTGATCTTCATCCCAGCCGGCGTCTAAGGCAATTTCGGCTAATTCTTCGGAGGGAATGGCTCGTGGCGAATTCGACTGGGTTACCGCCAGGTGGTCAATTTCATCACCGAAGTGGTCAAACAGTGTCGTCATGATGCCTAGGGCGTCTTTATCATCGAGGATGCCGACTACTAGGCCCAGGGCAGAGAAGTTGAACGTTTCGCGCAAAGTGTCGGCGGTTGCTTCAATTCCCTGTGGGTTATGGGCGGCGTCTATGACCAGGGAAGGGTGGGTGCGAAGCAGTTCTAGGCGTCCGGGGCTGGTGACCTGGGCCAGACCGTCCTGGAGCACGTCCTGGTTGAGGGGTTGTTCCCCGGCACCGAGAAATGCTTCAAGTGCTGCGATGGCCACGGCCAGGTTTTGGACCTGATGGGCGCCGTGTAATGGCAAGAACAGTCCGTTATAGTCGGCTGCGATACCGCGGATGGATACTTGCTGGCCTCCAACGGCAACTGAACGTTCTGTCACCCCAAATTCGACGTTTTCAAACCGGAAGTTCGCGTGCTTTTTGCGGGCGGCTTCCAAGAGGACTTGGGCTGCTTCGGGGTCTTGTACCGCGGAGATGAGGTACCCGTCAGATTTGATGATGCCGGCTTTCTCCACGGCGATTTCACCGGGGCTGTCCCCGAGTAGATCGGCGTGGTCCACGGCGATTGGTGTCACGACCGAGACCTGGGCGTTGGCCACGTTGGTGGCATCGGTGACCCCGCCTAGCCCGACCTCTAAAACCATGACGTCAACCGGAGAGTCGGCGAAGATCGCAAAGCCCAGGGCGGTTACGGTTTCGAAATAGGTTAGGGGTTGTTCTCCGGCTTCGATAAGTTTGGCGTCGATGATCTCGACCAGGGGCGCGATTTCATTCCAAATCCGCACAAATGTTTCATCTTCAACCGGTTGGCCATCTAAGGTGATGCGTTCGGTAACCTTGGACAGGTGCGGTGAGGTGTAACGTCCCGTGCGCAGTCCGTGGGCAATGAGGATTTGTTCAATGATGCGTGCGGTGGTGGTTTTGCCGTTGGTTCCGGTCAGGTGGATGACCGGGGCGCTGGCCTGTGGGTCCCCCAGTAGCGACATGATGTCGTACATGGGTTGCATGCGGGGCTCCATTTTATTTTCTGGGGCCCGCGATAACAGGTGCTGGTATACCTGTTCGGCGGTTTCAAACATTAGGCGTCGGCTTTCTGGACGGTGACTTCTACTGTTTTGGTGGCGTCGTCGGCGACCGATTCGCGTGGGTCGGGTGCTGCGGTTTTGTTGAAGGTCACCTGCAGTGAGAGGGTTTCGCTGCTGATGAGTTGTTCGTGGGCCGCGATGGCCTCGATGACGGGTTGTGGGCCGGTAATGTCGGTGACGATACGATCCGATACGTCCAGTTGGGCGTCGCGACGGGCCGATTGCACGGCACGGATGACATCGCGTGCGGCACCTTCGGNNCCTTCGGCAGCCAGTGTTTCGTCGACGGCGGTATTGAGGATGACAAAACCCTGCGGGATAACAGCTACTGCCGCCTCAGGATTTTCTGGGTCTTCTTCTACCGCGGTGGACAGGGTGTATTCGGGTTGTTGTAGGGCGATGCCTCCGGCGGTAACGGTGCCGTCGTCGGCGATCGACCAGTCACCGGATTTGGATGCTTTGATCACGCTTTGGACGTCTTTGCCCAGGCGTGGTCCGGCGGCTCGTGCGTTGACGGTCAACTGCTGGGAGATCCCGAACTCTTCGGCCGAGGTGTTGGCTTCGTCAACGAGTTTGATGTGTTTCAAATTCAGTTCATCGGCCAGGATCTCGGTGAATGCCGCGGTGAAGCGGTTGACGTTGGGGACCACCACGGTTAGTTCGGCCAGTGGCAACCGGACACGACGGTTGGCACCTTTGCGCAGTGATGACGCCGAGGAGGCGATGGTACGAACCAGTTCCATGGTTTCTTGTAGTGTCATCGCATCGTCGCCGGAGGGGAACAGATTAGCATCCGGGTAGTCAGTCAGATGTACTGATCGGCCACCGGTGAGGCCACGCCAAATTTCTTCGGCCACCATGGGCATAAGTGGCGCGGCTGCACGGCAGAAGGCTTCCAGTACGGTGTAGAGGGTGTCTAGTGCCTGGGTGTCTTCGGCGAAGAAGCGTTGGCGTGATCGACGGATGTACCAGTTGGTCATGGTGTCCATGTAGGTACGGATGGTGTCGGTGGCGCCCGAGACATTGTAGTTGTCTAGGCTGGCTTTGACGGTGCGCAGCATGGTGCCGGTGGCGGCCAGAATATATTGGTCTAATGGGTCGGTGGATTCGTACCGGAAGTTGGCTTGGTAGCCTTCTGGACGCTTGCCTTTATCGGTGGCCGAGTTGGCATACAGGCTAAAGAAGTGCCACACATTCCAGGCTGGCAGAATGGCTTGCCGGGCTGCTTCGCGGATGCCTTCTTCGGTGACGATGAGGTTACCGCCACGCAGAATTGGGGAGGCCATAAGGAACCAACGCATGGCATCGGAACCATCACGGTCTAATACTTCGTTGACATCCGGGTAGTTTTGCAACGATTTTGACATCTTATTGCCATCAGAACCCAGGACAATTCCGTGCGAGATAACATTTTTGAATGCCGGGCGGTTAAACAGTGCGGTACCTAGTACGTGCATGGTGTAGAACCAGCCGCGGGTTTGGCCAATGTATTCCACAATGAAGTCGGCTGGGTTGTGGGTGTCAAACCAGTCTTTGTTGTTCATCGGGTAATGCACTTGGGCGTATGGCATCGATCCGGAGTCGAACCAGACATCCAGGACATCATCGACACGGCGCATCATGGATTTACCGGTGGGGTCATCCGGGTTTGGTCGGACGAGTTCATCAATCCAGGGACGGTGCAGGTCAACTTCACCGTCGGCGTTTCGTGGCAGCTTGCCGAAAGCTTCCTCAAGCTCAGCCAGGGAACCATAGACTTCCAGCCGCGGGTAGTTGGGGTCATCGGATTCCCATACCGGGATGGGTGACCCCCAGTACCGGTTACGGGAGATTGACCAGTCGCGGGCATTCTCCAGCCATTTACCGAACTGGCCGTGCTTGACGTTACCCGGAATCCAGTTGATGTCTTCGTTGATGCGCAGCATGTCGTCTTTGAAGTCAGTGACTTTGACATACCAGGAGGTGATTGCCCGGTAAATCAGCGGGGTGCGGCAACGCCAGCAGTGCGGGTAGGAGTGCTCATAGGATTGTTCTGTCAACAACGAGCCTTGAGCGCGTAGTGCACGGATGATGGTGCGGTTAGCTTCAAAGACCTGGACTCCGGCAATGTCTTTAAGCGCCCCGCCGCCGAGGTTTTCGTCGGCGAACAGTGGCAAGAATTTGGCGCCTTCGTCCACAGACAACACCACGGGGATACCGTGAGCTTCATTGACTCGCTGGTCTTCTTCACCATAAGCCGGAGCCTGGTGCACCAGACCGGTACCGTCTTCAGTGGAGACATAGTCATCGGTCAAGATCCGAAATGCGTTTTGGGTCCCGTAGGTTTCGGCATCGGCAAAGTAGCTAAACAGCGGCTGGTAGACCAGTCCGGCAAGCTGGGTGCCAGTATAGGTTTCGGTGATGGCGGCTACTGCAGCCTCGGCGTCGTCATAACCTAGCATCTTGGCGTGAGCGGCGACCCGATCGGTTGCTAATAGCACCCGTTTGGCACCGAAAGTATCAACATCGGCCGATTCTACTGGTACCACGGCATATTCGATGTCGGGGCCGGCTGCCAGCGACAGGTTGGTCGGCAAGGTCCAGGGGGTGGTTGTCCAGGCCAACACACCGACTCCTGCCAAAGACGCTGCGATTTCTGGGGTGGCGCCGTTTTGTGGGATCAGGTCAGGGTTTTCGGGTAGCCCAGTGATGGTGAATTGGAGGGTCACTGATGGGTCTTGCCGCATTTTGTAGACGTCATCATCCATGCGCAGTTCGTGGTTGGATAATGGGGTTTCGTCATTCCAGCAGTATGGCAGTACCCGGAAACCGCGGTAGGTCAGGTTGCGGTCATATAGGGTTTTGAAAGCCCAGATAACCGACTCCATAAATGATGGGTTGAGGGTTTTGTAGTCGTTTTCGAAATCGACCCAGCGTCCCATGCGATTGATGTATTCTTCCCATTCCTGGGTGTATTCCAGTACCGAGGCACGGCAGGCATCGTTGAACTTATCGATGCCCATTTCTTCAATTTCGGCCTTATCGGTCATGCCCAGTTGTTTCATGGCTTCCAGCTCGGCGGGCAAACCGTGGGTATCCCACCCGAACCGGCGCTCCACTCGGCGACCCTGCTGGGTCTGATAGCGGGCGACTAGGTCTTTAACATAACTGGTTAGCAGGTGGCCGTAGTGTGGCAGGCCGTTGGCAAATGGCGGGCCGTCATAGAAGACAAACTCATTGTTTTCGCCGTTGATTTTTGCGGGACGGTTTTCGATCGAGGCTGTGAAGGTGCCGTCCTCATCCCAGTATTTTAGGATCGATTCTTCGATGGTGGGCAGATTTGGCGTAGACGGTGTGGAACCAGAATTAACCCAGTCTTGCTGGGAGCTTGCCAGAGGGTACACAATTACCTTCCTCGCATCGACAACGTTGCACTGTATGCAAGGACGCCGTACAGCGCGGTACCACCCTGCTTATCTTGGCAGCCAAGATCGCTTATTACAGCTATATCGGGCTGACCCGTTCGGTTCTACTGGGCAGATAGTCTGCTGTTCTTCCGAAGCACTCCCCGATGATGGTCGGATCACTGCGCAACCGTGACCATACTACAACACTTCTGGCAGCTATTTAGCGTCGCGAATCAGCTTATGTTGGGCTGCCTGTTTGACCGGGCGCAGCACGATTTGGTCTAAATTAATGTGGTGCGGCAAATTCACGGCGTAGGCGCACACATCAGCCACATCATCGGCGGTTAGTGGTTCGGCAACGCCCGCATAAACATCGGCTGCTTCGGATGCATTACCGCGCATGCGTTTCAGAGCAAATTCTTCGGTTTTGACCAGCCCGGGCAAGACTTCAATGACTCGAATATTGTGTTCGGCCTCTTCCAATCGCAAGGCTCCAGTCAGCGCGTGTTGGCCGTATTTTGCGGCGTTATATCCGCCGCCGCCTTCATAGGTGTCGATGCCAGCAGTTGAAGTCAGGTTCAAAATAGTTGCGGCACCGTGAGCTCGTAGCATGGGCAAGAACTTTTGGATCACGCGTAGCGAACCCAATACATTAGCTTCAAACATCCACTGCCAGTCGTCCACTTGTGCCTGGCTAATAGCGTCCGAGCCCACTGCACCACCAGCAATATTTAGGACCGTGTCTACCCCGCCCTGGGCTTCAATAGTCGCATAGAGTGACTCAATTGAAGCGTTGTCGGTGACATCGGTGGCGACCGGCGTTAAAGCGCCGGGTAGCTGTTGACATGCCTGAGCCAAGCTGTCCAGGTTTTGTGTGCGTCGGGAGGCCGCGTAGACACGCCAACCATCAGAGACCAGTTTGTAAGCAGTGGCACGACCAATGCCCGAGGTCGCACCGGTAACAAGGGCTGCAGGCTGTGTTTGGGTCATGCCACTAACCCTAGAACACCGGCGATAAAAACACGATCTTTATGATCTGGCCAGGGGCCAGATGTAAGCGGAGAATATGAAACAATAGTGGCCATGGCTGAAAATGAGATGGGCACAGACACGCCCAAAACGGTTAATGTTCCAGATCGTGTTGGTCTGGAGGGACTTGAAGAAAAATTTAGTAGCCGGTGGGAAGAAAACCGGGTCTACGCGTTTGATCCCGACACTACCCGGGATGAAGTTTTTTCGATCGATACCCCGCCGCCAACGGCATCTGGTGCGTTACATGTCGGACACGTCTTTTCGTATACCCAAACCGATGTGATTGCACGCTACCAACGCATGTGTGGCAAAAATGTGTTCTATCCGATGGGCTGGGATGACAACGGTCTGCCAACAGAACGCCGGGTGCAGAACTTTTTTGGTGTTCGCACTGACACCAGCGTCGCCTATGACCCCAATTATCAGCCGCCAGATAAACCTGCGAAGAACCGTCGTGACTGGGACGTGGTATCCCGGCAGAACTTCATTGACCTATGCTTAGCGCAATCCCGGGACGATGAAGTCGTCTACGAGCAATTATTTACCCAGTTAGGTTTGTCGGTGGATTGGCAGCTGAGCTATCGGACCATTGACGCTCACTCTCGTGAAGTTTCGCAGCGGGCCTTCCTACAGAACTTGGCCGACGGGCATGCTTATAATGCCCAAGCCCCCACCATGTGGGATGTTACATTCCAAACCGCTGTGGCACAGGCGGAACTTGAAGATAAAGAAGTGCCGGGCGCCTATTATCGGTATGCCTTTTATGCTCAGGACGGTTCCGAAGTCTTCATCGAAACGACGCGCCCAGAATTGTTGCCGGCATGTTCAGCACTGGTGGCGCACCCAGATGATCAGCGGTACCAACATTTATTTGGCAAAACGGTCACCTCTCCCCTCTTTGATGTCGATGTTGAAGTCCATTCTCACCCGCTGGCCCAACCCGATAAAGGCGCCGGTATTGCTATGGTGTGTACTTTCGGTGACCAGAATGACATCACCTGGTGGCGCGAATTGCAGCTACCAACTCGAACAGTTATTGGCCGTGACGGACGGTTTGCCCGAGAGACACCTTCTTGGATCACGACTCAGCGTGGAGCAGAGAACTATAGTGCTCTTGCCGGTAAGACGGTCTTTTCAGCGCAAAAGGCTGTGATAGAAATGCTCGAGGCCGCTGAATTATTGGATGGGGAGCCCGAGAAGATCACCCATGCGGTGAACTTTTTCGAAAAAGGGGATAAACCATTAGAAATCGTGACCTCGCGTCAATGGTATCTGCGAAACGGTGGCCGCGACCAAAAACTGCGTGATGAACTGATTGCGCGTGGTGATGAGCTCGCCTGGCACCCAAGTTTTATGCAGTCGCGCTATACAAACTGGGTCGAAAATCTTACTGGTGACTGGCTGGTGTCGCGTCAGCGTGTTTTCGGTGTCGCCATTCCACTGTGGTACCGGTTAGACGCCGAAGGCCACCCCGACTACGACAACCCAATTGTGCCATCCGATGCACAACTACCCATCGATCCGGTGGATGATTTGCCAGAGGGTTTCACCGCCGACCAGCGGGATGTCCCGGGTGGTTTTACCGGTGACCCAGATGTGCTTGATACTTGGGCGACTTCGTCGTTATCACCGCAGATCATTGGTCAGTGGTCGAAGGACGAACAGTACTTTAATAATGTTTTCCCCTTTGATCTGCGTCCCCAGGGTCACGACATTATCCGGACCTGGCTGTTTTCCACGGTGGTGCGAGCCGACCAGTTGCAGGACACCGTCCCGTGGAAGCACACCGCATTATCCGGGTGGGTGCTTGATCCGCATCGTCAGAAGATGTCCAAGTCCAAGGGCAACGTGGTTGTCCCGTCAGATATTTTGGAACAATTTGGTTCAGATGCAGTCCGTTATTGGGCGGCATCGGCTCGATTAGGCGCTGATACTGCCTATGAGGTCAATCAGATGAAGATTGGCCGCCGTTTGGCGATAAAATTGCTCAACGCCTCAAAATTTGCGCTGAATCTGGGTGCGACTGAAGACCAGATTGTCACCGATGCTACTGGCGCCGAGGCGATTAGTCATCCATTGGACCGGTCCCTGTTGGCTCTATTGCACGAGACAATTGTGCAAGCAACCGCGGCGTTTGAAAAATTTGAGTACGCGCGCACCTTGAGCCTGGTGGAGACCTTCTTCTGGCATTTCACCGACGACTATATTGAGCTCATTAAGGACCGGGCTTATGGGTCGCGTGGTGCTGCCGAGCAGGCCTCTGTGGTGGCCACTTTGGCTACCGCTTTGGATGCCCTGTTGCGTTTGATGGCACCGTTTCAACCATTTGCCACCGACGAGGTTTGGTCGTGGTGGCGTAACGGTTCGGTACATGCCGCAGCTTGGCCTGGTTTGGAAACCCAACTGGCTGGTATAGCTGCTGCAGCACAGCATGGTGACGTAGAAGTCTTGACTACTGTCACCCGTGCCATTTCGCGGATTCGTAAAGCTAAATCGGATGCGAAAGTCAAACAGCGTACCGAGGTAGTCAGGGCAACGATCACCGCAACAGAGTTTCGGGTCGCCGAACTGCGTGCTGGGCTTGATGATTTGCGTGCTGCGGGGAACGTCAGTGAGCTGCATCTGGAACAAGGTGAAGCAGTCACCAACGAGGACGATGAGATTGTCGAGTTGCGATTGACCGATATTACCTTGGCCGAAGCAGAATAGACCGTGCACATATAGTTGAACCTCCGATGGTTGTAGCCATCGGAGGTTCAACTATATTCAGCGATGCTAGCTAAAATCCGGTTCTGTTGTGCGGGCTCGTTTGAGTTCATAGAAGTACGGGAATTCGACTACATTAGCAAAACCGTCCCAGATTTTGCCGGCCTGTTCACCACGTGCAATGCGGGTCATAACCGGGCCAAAGAAGGCCGACTCCCCGATGGCAATAACTGGTGTACCAACATCGTTTCCGACTAGGGACAAGGCATTTTTCGTAGAATCGCGTAGGTCCTGATCGTAGGTGTCGTTTTGCGATTCGGAGAGGATTTCGTCGCGGTCTTCCACCCCGATTTCGTCTAACGCCTCAGTCAGTGCTTGCTCATAGCGATCCATACCGTAACCTTCGTTATGGATGCGGGTGCCGGCTGCAGTATAAAATTGGCCGACTTTCTCAGCACCATGGCGTTGACGAACAGCCATGGCGACACGAGCACCCTGCCATGTATTTTGGGTCTTTAGATCGTTTGGGTCGTCTTTGCCTTCATTGAGTACACCCAATGAAATAATATTGAAGTCGACTGCTACGTCGCGGACTTGTTCGACTTCACGCATCCAACGTGAGGTTATCCAAGCAAATGGGCAAGCTGGATCAAACCAAAATCTTACAGACTGTGTCAATGTGTCTCCTTATGCGGACTTGTTTCGGCGTTTTCTGTCCACCTCGTGTGGAACCATAACCGGTTGTCCCGACCCGTCCACCGTGTCCCCGGTGATGGTCACCTGGGCAATATCCTCTCTGGATGGTAGATCAAACATAATTGGCTGCAGGACGTCTTCAATAATTGAGCGTAATCCTCGGGCCCCACTGCCGCGCGCTTCTGCTTTTGCAACAATGGCCTTGAGTGCATCGTCATCGAAGTGCAGTTGCACGCCGTCAAGTGCAAACATTTTCTGGTACTGCTTGATTAGCGCGTTACGTGGTTCGGTCAATACTCGAATCAAGGAGGCTTCATCGAGGTGATCAACCGCTGTGACCACCGGCAGACGCCCAATAAATTCTGGAATCAAACCAAATTTGATGAGATCGTCTGGGCGAACATCAGCAAACGACGGCGCTTCATTTTCACCAGCGACCTTCAATGGGGCACCAAAACCAACAGCTTTTCGACCAGCACGGGATTCAATAATATCTTCCAGCCCAGCAAATGCGCCGGCCACGATGAAGAGAATATTAGAAGTATCGAGCTGAAGGAACTCTTGGTGCGGATGTTTACGGCCGCCTTGTGGTGGTACAGAAGCGACAGTACCTTCTAAGATTTTCAGTAGGGATTGTTGTACGCCTTCGCCTGATACGTCCCGAGTGATCGAGGGGTTCTCGGACTTGCGTGAAATTTTATCGATCTCATCAATATAAATGATGCCGTGTTCTGCTTTGGCTACATCATTATCGGCAGCCTGGATGAGCTTCAGCAATATATTTTCGACATCTTCGCCCACATAACCGGCCTCAGTCAGCGAGGTGGCATCAGCAACAATAAATGGCACATCGAGTTTGCGGGCCAAGGTTTGTGCCAGATAGGTCTTTCCCGAACCAGTTGGGCCAACAAGCATAATATTGGACTTGCCAATTTCAACATCTTCAAGCTCAGTAAAGTCTACGTCGGTGTCAAAAGCCTCGCGCATCGAGGTTTTGATGTTTTCTTCGGCGTGGACGCGCTTGTAGTGGTTATATACTGCAACAGCCAGGGCGGATTTGGCACGATCTTGGCCAATGACGTATTCATCAAGGTGAGCATATATTTCTTGCGGGGTGGGTAGCGTAAATTCTTCGCCCTCGGTGACCTCGGCAAGCTCTTCTTCGATAATTTCGTTGCACAGCTCGATGCACTCATCACAAATGTAGACCCCTGGGCCTGCGATGAGCTTTCGTACCTGTTTCTGGGTTTTACCACAGAACGAACACTTCAGCAGATCTGCCGATTCTCCGATTCGAGCCATATCTTCTCCTTATGCGCCTTACCTGTCCAGCATAAATGCTGCGGTGCTTATTCCCCGGGAGGTTGCGCCAAGCGTGGATAACTTTCTTTGCCGTAGTCACACTGTGTATCGGTTTTTAACACAAAAGATGGCGTCCCGCTTATAGGCAGGACGCCATCGGTAGTCAGGAATGTTTACTCAGCGTCGCGCTTTCGTGATTCCAGTACCTCATCGACCAGGCCGTATTCTTTGGCGTCTTCAGCTGACAGGAATTTGTCGCGATCAATATCTTCGCGAACCTCTTCAGCTGTGCGGTTGGTATGGTTAGCTAGCGTTGCTTCCATCCAGGTACGGATCCGTAGTAATTCGTCTGCATGAATTTGCAGATCAGTAGCTGTACCACGATCGCCACCCATGGATGGCTGGTGAATAAGAACGCGTGAGTTGGGCAGTGCCAAGCGTTTACCTGGTGTTCCGGCTGCTAACAAAACGGCTGCGGCAGAGGCAGCCTGTCCAAGCGCAACGGTTTGGATTTCTGGACGAATGAACTGCATCGTGTCATAGATAGCGGTCATCGCGGTGAATGAGCCACCGGGCGAATTAATGTAGAGCGTGATGTCACGATCGGAGTCCATGGCTTCTAATACGAGCAGTTGGGCCATGATGTCGTCGGCAGATGCATCATCAACCTGAGTACCCAGGAAAATAATGCGGTCTTCAAAGAGGTAGGCGTAGGGATCCTGACGTTTAAAACCATATGGGGTACGTTCTTCGAACTGCGGCAGGATGTAACGGTTAGAGGGCATCGGTGTAGCCGGGGTGCCCTTTGGCATTTCGTGGTTCATTAATGTCTCCTGAAGGAAAATCGTATTGGTAATCGCGACTGGCTACCGGCTACTATTTGCCGATTCCTCCGCCACCGACCATGGATGCTGTTCCGGAGGCGATGTGGTCAAAGAACCCGTATTCCAAGCCGTCCTCAGCAGTGAACCACTTGTCACGCGCATTATCTTCCAAAATCTTTTCTAAGGTCTGTCCGGTTTGTTCGGCGGTGAGCTCAGACATGACTTGTTTCATATGCATAATGAGCTGGGCCTGAATACGAATGTCGGATTCAGTACCGCCGATGCCACCTGAAGGCTGGTGCATCAAAATGCGTGCGTGTGGAGTTGCATAGCGTTTACCTGGTGTTCCTGATGACAGCAGGAATTGTCCCATTGAAGCGGCTAGGCCGGTCGCTACAGTCACCACATCATTTGGGATCAGCTGCATGGTGTCGTAGATGGCCATGCCGGCGGTCACCGAGCCGCCGGGCGAGTTGATGTAGAGGTAAATATCCTCGTTTGGGTCTTCGGCACTCAACAGTAGCATCTGGGATGCAATCGCATTTGCATTATCGTCGCGAACCTCTGAGCCAAGCCAGATGATGCGCTCTTTGAGNNGGCGAGTTGATGTACATCGCGATATCGCGCGAGGGGTCCTCGGCGGCCAACAGGAGGATCTGCGCGCAGAGTCGGTTGGCGATCTCGTCGTCCACCTGGGAGCCGAGGAAGATGATCCGCTCCTGCAGCAGGCGCTCGTAGACCGAGTCCCCCAGACTGAGCCCATGGGTCCCGGGCGAGTTGAGGGCGGGCTGTGTCGGAGTCGAACTGGGCTGTGCCACTGATCCGTTCTGGGCCACGGGGTACCTACCTTCGCTCATCGTCTCGCCGCTTTCCGCGGCGCCCGACCGTCCGGCGATCGGGGAAACGCTTACGCCAAACACTAACCAACACGTCCGACCCAACAGTCCCGGCGGGCCGGGTGTTCGCTCTCAGCGTCTGCGCCCTCGGCGTCCCCGGCGCCCC
>DEPX01000037.1:0-300 GCA_002358975.1 Micrococcaceae bacterium UBA3381
ATCTCAGTAGATGTTGATGTGCTCGACTTTTATGTCAGCGTCTTTCGCTATTCTCAGCGCCGAAGCAAGAATTTCTTATTTTATTCGCGGAAAAGAACACGACCACTTTCAAATAATGCATGCACTGACTACCCAGCCCCAAAAAACAGCAGCGCCCTCACGCAGTTCCTTTCGACCAGAGCTACAAGGTTTACGTGCCCTAGCCGTTGGTCTAGTCTTGCTCTTTCACCTATGGCCCCAACGCGTCAGCGGCGGGTTCGTCGGGGTTGACGTATTCTTCGTCATCTCAGGTTTTCTCAT
>DEPX01000037.1:376-3085 GCA_002358975.1 Micrococcaceae bacterium UBA3381
AGGGTGATGCGACTATTGCCCCTGGCCTTCACTGTCCTAGTGTTCAGTTTCCTAAGTCTACTGCTCGTCCTACCGGAAACTACCTGGGGCATGAACACACGACAGATCTTAGCGTCACTATTTTATGTGGAAAATTGGGTGCTAGCAGCAGATTCAGTTGATTACATGGCCGCAGAGAACGAACCGTCGCTGGTCCAGCACTATTGGTCACTATCCATTGAAGAACAATTTTATTTTGTGCTACCGCTGATCTTATTAATCATCTTCGCTCTTACCAAGACGATACGTGCTAAAGAAAAATTTCATTTCAATACGCGCGTGGCAATGAGTGCTGCTCTTATGTTGGTCGGGCTGGCTTCATTTTATATTTCAGTAGCTTATACCAATTACGAAGCTGCACAAGCATATTTCATAACGCCAACTCGTCTTTGGGAGTTCACCATCGGTGGGTTAATAGCGCTAGTTGCTCAACCTTCCATACTCAAACCCTGGATACAGAACTGCATCAGCTGGGTCGGCATCGCAATGATTCTTATCGCAGCATTCGTATATTCTGGTGACACGGCCTTTCCAGGCTACACTGCGCTACTTCCGGTGATCGGTACAGCCATATTTATACGATATGGAACAGAGAAATACCTGGGTTCATATTGGTGGGCTTCGCGCGGCTTTGTAGTTCGTTTGGGCGATTGGTCCTACGCCATTTATCTTTGGCATTGGCCACTTATTGTGATAGCTACTTATCTCTTAGATCAATACCGGTGGCCACATAAATTCGTCATTATTGCGCTCACCATTGTCCTAGCGGCCGCTTCGCAGAAATTCATAGAGGATCCCCTACGCCAAGCTAAATATTTTAAAATACCTAGCCGCGCTTTTTTCGCGATGGGTACCTCATTGGCCCTTATAGCGACGACCACATTAGTTGTGCCACGCCTCTACGCTTCCGAATACACTGATAACGTTGCAGCGTCCGAATGTACGGGAGCTGGTGCTTTGCTAGAAAATTGTTCCGATAAGGGTTTTGAAGGCGAAGCGCTGGTCCCACCTGCCCAGGTCGAAGAGGAGAAATCGGAACATCCCTATCCAGAATGCTTTATACCGCTTGGTGAAACAGACTTTGATCGTTCCGATTGCAGCCTAGGTGCAAACCCTGGGGAAGCTGACCTGACCATCGCCGTCTTTGGGAGTTCGCATGCTCGCATGTGGTTGCCTCTATTTGACGAAATCGGTAAAGCACAGAATTGGAATATACAAGGATATGCAAAAAGTGCGTGTTCGCCCGTTCCTCTTGATAAAACGAGCCCGGATGCTTCCGGAGCAGAACTAGAAGATGGGCAAGCCTGCGACGAGTTCGTGGTCGATACCGCAGAAGAACTGAAAAATGATCCAGATATCGATGTGATCGTCACTGCTTCTCTTGGTGCTGGATCAGACTATTATTTGGACAACGGTGACACTGCTTCCGACAAAGACAAAATAACGGCGATTGATGAGATGTGGCAGGAATGGCATGATGCCGGTAAAGAGGTAATAACGATGGGCGAAGTTCCGTATTATAACGAGATTGAAGCCCCCACATGTGTTGACACGCACGCAGGCTCCATAGCTACCGACTGTTCCGCCAGATATGAAGATTCAGTTGCTTCCAGAGGGGTCTTCCAACGAATTACTGCAAAAGAAGGAACTGCTGAAATAAGCTTTTATGATCCAACGAAGGGGGTCTGCAAGGATGACAGGTGTTATAGCATGGTCGGCAATCTGATCACGCGATACGATGCCCATCATCTATCCGCGGATTTCGTCAAGTCGTACGCTACTGATTTCACCGACTTTATGTACGAAGACGTACTGTCATAATTTTTGAGAAGTCCCTAGGTAGCTGCTGAAAATCAGCTCACAGCCCGGGGTGTAAATAGACTCTGTTTAGTAATCCAGCTACTGTCATAGAATGCCCTCACTGACTGCCCAGCCCCATGAGGCTTCTGCACCATTACGCAGCTCATTCCGACCCGAGGTACAAGGCCTGCGGGCGCTAGCCGTTGGCCTTGTCTTGATCTTTCATCTCTGGCCAAACTATGTCAGCGGTGGGTTCGTCGGTGTTGACGTTTTCTTCGTTGTCTCGGGTTTCCTCATTACCGGCCATCTTTACAGGGAACTGGAAAGCACCGGAACGATTATGCTCAGAAAGTTCTGGGCTCGTCGCATCATGCGACTGCTGCCGTTATCGTTTACAGTGCTGGCGTTCTGTGTTGTCTCCATGTTTTTATTTGTGCCACAAACGATGTGGACGATGAATGTCCGGCAAATACTTGGTTCACTGTTTTATGTCGTCAACTGGGTGCTAGCCGGTGATTCAGTTGATTACATGGCCGCAGACAATGAGCCCTCACTGGTCCAACACTACTGGTCGTTATCGATAGAGGAGCAATTTTATGTGGTGCTTCCGCTATTGCTGTTGGGCGCATATCTTGTCACACGAAGTGTGCGTCGGGCCCGAAGTAGTACAGGCCCCAATGTCCAGCGCGTATTTCTGTGGACGTTAATCAGCGTTACTGTTGGCACGTTTATCTTCTCCGTAGTGTTTACTCAGTACAGTGCTGCATTGGCGTATTTTGTGACTCCGACCCGATTTTGGGAATTTTCTGCTGGTGGGCTATTGGCGTTGCTGCCGGTTGCCACGAAGGTGCCTAGCCAACTCCAAAATCT
>DEPX01000037.1:3167-8898 GCA_002358975.1 Micrococcaceae bacterium UBA3381
CTTCCGATCGTTGGTGCAGCATTGTTTATCCGCTATGGCTCAGGTCAGCCCATCACAGGAGTGTACTGGTGGGCTTCACGGACTCCGTCGCTGCGAATGGGTGATTGGTCCTATGCTATTTACTTATGGCATTGGCCACTGATTATTATTGCCGGATATCAGCTGGATGAGTTCACCTGGCCCTATAAGTTTGCGGTTATTGTCTTAACGTTCCTTTTGGCTGCCGCATCGCAGTGGTTGATCGAGGACCCGCTCCGACATGCCAAACGGTTTAAAGTTCCATGGCGCGCATTTACCTTGATGGCTGCCAGCATGGTTGTAATAGGGGTGGTGACTTCGGTGCTCCCCAAGGCCATCGAACCCGAAACGGATGAAGAGGTTTCGATTCAAGAGTGTACCGGAGCCAACGCTCTATTATCGGATTGCAAGGATAAAGGTTTGAATGGCACACCCGATATTCCTGCTACGCAGGTGCAACAGGAAGAAGAGGAGCCTAATCATACCGAGTGTAATCTGCCATCGGGTTCCACCGATGTGGCAACAAAGGGTTGTAGTCTCGGTGCACCAGAGGAAACGGCCGATTACACCATCGCGATGCTCGGTGATTCTCACGCTCGTGCCTGGCTACCCCTGCTAGAAGACATTGCTGAAAAAAATAACTGGAACATTCAGGGCTATACGAAAAGTGGCTGTACTCCTGTGCCATTATCCAGTGCGGACCCAGACAGCGATCAGGCCGCTGAAGAGGACTCTGAGGCCTGCCAAGAGTTCATTACCGCAACGTCTGACGAGTTCCAATCCAATGACGACATTGATGCAGTCATTACTGCGGCCTCACCTACAGATCGTAGTTTTTATGATGATGCTGGCGAAAGTTCAGATGAGATTGCCATCGAGGCTCTACACGATATGTGGCAGCAGTGGGACGATGCTGGCAAAGACGTGATAGTCATCGAAGAAGTGCCGCATTTTGGCGAAGTCAATGGGCCAACTTGTGTGGAATCGAACCCGGATGACATCGTTGAAGCATGTTCATTGCCCGTAGACGAAGCCGCTGAAGGCAAAGGCACAATTATGAAGTCGGCTGCGGCTTCCGGGCCCGCATCGATCAATGTCTATGATCCTGTCCCCGGCATCTGCGATGATCAGCGCTGTTACAGCATGGTTGGGAACTTAATCACACGCTATGATCATCATCACTTGTCAGCAGATTTTGCACGGTCATTCGGCTCAGATTTTGTGAACTTTATGCGTGACAAAAAGATAGTCCAATAGTGGTGTTATAACTTTCGCTCAAGTACGGCTAGCCGACTCGTGCCCTCTTCAATGCTGTGCAATTCTGGAAAGCTCTTTTTCCAGTCTTCAACTATCTCCATTTCGTCTTCCCGGTGTGCGTCATCTAGAACAATGGTCGCATGAGGAGCTAACTTTTCTATGAGCATGGGGACTGAAGGATACCGGGCTTTGGGTCCGGTTGCTGCAGGCGGACCATCAACAACTAACATATCGATATCGGTAAGATCTTCTAGCGCTTCCAACGCGTACCAATTGTAGCTGGCGTCATGGCAACTGATTTCTTGTAATGGAGCTAACCGACACTCGATGTGCTCATTGAGCTGGTGGCGGTCCACGGCGGTCTGAGTGGCGGCTAGATAGTGTTCGAGATGATCCAGGCTAATCACCGAGCCACCATATGTGCGGGCTAAATAACCCAACCAGATTGTGGAGGTACCGCTACCAAGTTCAAGGATACGTCGCGGCTGGCGTTGTTCAACCACTGCTATGAGGTGGGCTAAAGCTTGGGCATCGATGGCGAAGCCACCGGTACTGGGCATGGGCAGTTTTGTGTCCGTAAAACGTGCATAGATTTGTGCAAGCGACTCGATCTGACGGGTGCTATCACGCACCGTTGTGGTCACGTGACGGTTACTGGCGCGACTGGCACGACCAATCTTTGTAAGTTCGCTATGCACCGCAGTGGTATTGTTGTCTAGCGTTTTAACCTCAGACTGCACCGCGGTGAGAACGTCTTGCACACTCTCCAGAGCCCGCTGAGCGGAGCCTGCCTGATCTGTCACGGTTTCTTGTAGACGTTGCTGTGCTTGGCTAAGACTTGTGTGAAATGCGTTTTCTTTGTGGGCGGTATCTTCAAGCAGTGCTGTCAGCCGTTGTAGGCGTGTCCGAGCTTTTCTGTCATCGGTCTTGGCGCGTCTGGCGAGGTAGCGGACGGACAACAGAATAAGGATGACTGTCACTACTAGTCCGCCATAGGTGAATGCTAAAGCCAGAACCCACTGGTCCTGGGCCGCCGCAATGATACCTATGGCTCCCAACACCACGATAGTGATAATTCCGATGATGCTGTAGTTGCGCAAATTGCCCGCTCTCATATCGTTTGGTCTGCCATGCTTAGCTTACGAAGTCCCAAAGTTTACAACTAGAGTACTAAGGAAAATACCCATCGCCTAGGTTAGAGCGTTATACGCTTCCATAAACGTTTCCACAACGTTTTCCCAGTTCCGATTAGCCACGACCCATTGTCTGCCGGCCTGGCCTACGGTTCTCATGAATTCTGGATTATGGGCATACGCTTTTATGGCGCGTGCGAAATCGTGGATATTCCCATTTTCGAAGACGAGTCCACGTTGGTTGTCGCCAACTATTTCGTGCAGCGGTCGAACGTCACTGACGATGATGGGTTTGGCTAAGGCGAGGGCTTCAAAAGGTTTCAAAGGTGTAATGGTTTGTGTGGCCCCAGTGGCGCGCCGCGGGTAGACCAGGACATCCATCTGCTGATACTGCGCTATGACTTCGTGGTGGGCGAGTCTGCCGGTTATGGTGAAGTTGTCTTGCAACCCCTCATTGATAATACGGGATCGAATATGATTATACCGCAGCCCGTCCCCGACCATTAATACATGGATAGCAAAATTTTGGTCGCGTAATAGATGGACTACATCGACAATGTCATCGAGACCTTCGTAGTCAGCAAAGCTGCCCAGATACCCTAACGTTAAGGGAACATTGGCCGGCGGTTCCAATGGGCTGAAATGTGCTGTATCAACTGCGTTAGGAGCGATGTGCAGCCTCTCGGGGGTTACGCCTCGTGTAATGGCAATATCGTATACAGCCTCATTCATTACTACTACTTGATCAGCTCGGTTCATCGTCAGGGTTTCGGCAAGTTGGGCAAAAGGAGAACGTTTCAACAAATGGGCGTCAGTTTCGCGGTCTTGGTAGACCAGTTCCCATAGACCGCTGACCTCATAGAGCACTTTGAGGCCTAACTGGCGAGCAGCGATCAGGGCGGGTAGGGCGATAAGAAAAGTCGACCGAACATGAACAATCCCAATGCCCGTAGTTTGGAAGAACCGTTTGAATGGTTCGATGAACGATATCATGTACTGCAGCTCACCGTGACTCCGTGTGACCGGTGTCGCAGGTAGCCTGTGGTAGAAAATATCATCGACTACAACCGTAGAAGCCTCGGTGAGTGCACCGGCGGGAAAACCAGGGCGGGTCACCGCAGAAATTTTGACACCGTGTTGTTGCAGTGAGCGCAAAATACCGTGGGCACGGATAGCATAACCACCGGTTTGATCCGGCACTGAAGCATGGGTAACGCACAACACCTCAGGATTGTGCAGGTCAGTGCTGTCAGCAACCTGAGACGGTAGCGTTTCTAAAATATCAAATAGGTCCAGTGCAGCACTGGCTTCACGCTGCAAAAATTGAAATGCCGGCTCGATTTCATACGAACTGTTAGCGATGCACTCTAATACTGCTTTGAAACGATTCTGGTCAAGCAGTTGCACTGTTCTGATCAGGTGGGCATAAAAACCGTCCTCGGCCGTGACCACTGAGGCACTTTTGCGTACCGCCCATGCTTTACTGATGAGGTTGAGGGCAAGGCGTGAACGGAACATACTGACCCGGTGTGTTGCCGGCAGTTTTTCTAAGAAACCAAGGGCTAGAGCGCGGATGTCCTCGGCCTGATATGTGGTACGGGCTGCGGAAAATTCTCGGCGACGCATCCCCCATATTGGGTGCGATGGAATCAGCGCGTGCACAAGCCCCGAGTCAATTGGTGCAAGATTAATTCCCTCGCGTAGCAGGCCCGTCAATGCCAGCACTACACTCAGGTGCTCAAATATGCTGTTTTCACCTATGCCGTGCAGTTCTTGGCCCGTATGCGCCTCATAAATGGCCCAGTGCTGGTTCGCGGTAGGTTGCATACTAATCTGCCAGTGTGGTGCCCAGACGGCGGTCGGACTGCGTTGACTGAAGTCATCATTGCCGCGAGCTGTCGATGCATCTAGGGCAATATAGGGCACAGCCAGTACTTTTTGCACGATGGTTGCCCATTGGACATCTTCGGCCTTGGTTGTAAGTACCGCCAGCTGGAACAGTGGAATATTTTTAGCCCAGAAATGCTCCAGGATGGTGGCGATCTCGTCGACGCCAAGTTTTGTTCCCGCCAACTTTGATACTACGTCGTGAATCGATGTCATACGACTAACCCATACCGGGGCTTTGGGGAAAGCAAGATTGGTGCCATCACTGAGTAGATGCCAGTCTTTGAGCGAATAGGTGGTGTATCCACTACGGTTTCTGAGCTCGTCAAAGTATTCTGCTAGCTCTGGGCGGTTGGTAAGGATCGCTTCGGTATCGGCAATTTTGGCAAGCACCCGCGGCGCATAATTATCCCAGTGTGTAGCGCGCAGGATATCCGTCAGGTCCAGCGCCTCCTGGATGGTTGCAAGGCGCATAATCAGACGGTGCAGCATAAGTTCATGGGCACCATTTGGAGCCTCGTGAATGATGGAGGCAAAGAAGCTAACAGATTCAAATTCTTGGGCTCGTGCCGTATTTGAGGTCAGGAGTGCTTCAAGGTACTGCCGTTGCCATCCATAGAGTGCCATTATTTGGTGTCTCCACTCGCCACAGTTTGGTTCAGTTCACCAACGGTGACGTCCCAAAATTCTTGGGCCTCCGGGCTTGCCCATTGATGTTCACCGTACATTTTGCCCAGGGTGATGATGGTTGCTATCGCTTGGTTGCGTTGGTCAGCTGGAACATCTGCCAGTTTGCGTAAATACCATCCGGTAAAAAATGTTTCCATGCGCGTCTGCTTATATTCTTCTAAAAGCCCGACTTCGCTCAGCCATTGGCTGCGTGCCCGTTCTAGGGGCAGGTATTTATCAAAGAATTTTGCGTTAACCGTATTGACCACGGAGTTTTCTACCTGGGCATAGTAAGTATGTGCCGCAATTGGCACGATTGCAAAGGTGTCGGCGTAGTACAGCATTTGTTGAAAGAAATATGAGTCTTGACCTACTGCGCCAACCGGTTGACTAATTCCGGTAGCCCGCAACCAGTCGGTGCGGGCGACCACAGCCTGGATACTGATTGGCATAAATTCCATATCGACCAGGGCCTGCGCTCCACCGGAGGCGACCGCTGTTTCCATGCCCAACCGCTTTTGTAAAAACCGGGTATACCGGACCGCACTGTTAGTTCCACGCCAGCGGGTCATATCCCCGACAGCAAAGTCCACGCCAGCATCGATCGCGGTGTGCAACAATTTGACGTAGGCGTCATTAAGCGCTTCATTATCCGGGTCGAGATACGTCACGTAGCTACAGGATGCTAGTTCTAGCCCTTTATTTCTGGGCCGAGACGCACTACCGGATCCGCCTTGTTCGAAACGGTACACTTTCACCGAAGCCAA
>DEPX01000037.1:8969-13189 GCA_002358975.1 Micrococcaceae bacterium UBA3381
ACAATTTCCATCTGATCAAAAATGCTGGAGCGCCGAAGCGATGCGATGCACTTATGCAGTAGGTGGGGTCCGTTGTTATAGATCGGTACCACCACAGATAAGATTGATGGTTTCTGTGCAGAGGCTCTCGAGGCTACGGTGATACTTTCCTGGCGATATGAAACCCCAATGTTGTCGATGTGATATCCCGCTTGTGGTTTGATATTTGGTGGTATTTGCCCAACAAATTCCGCACCGACACTTGTCACATTGGCTGGCTCGGCATACCTATGGGAAATCGAACCGGACTGGTCAGGAGCATTTTGGGGTATTTTTTCTACGGTTTGAGCGTCTGTATACCGAAACGCGTTGACCAGGTCTTCAATATGCGTGGGCTCGTAGTCGTGTGCGGTGTCAACGTGAACAACCATGTCTGCATGTGTTGCTCTTTCAGCCGGTGTCTCCACATCAGCAGCCTCGGCGACATCAACGACATTGGCATAGGTTTGTTCGGCAAGCTGGTGGGCCAACTGCTCATCGTGTCCATGTTTGATGACCTGGACACGCGGGTTAGCTACCGTGGCTTCGAGTCCAACAGTTTCGATGATCTTTGCAATGCGCATGATGGCTAGATCATGTGAGAAAACGCTGCGAATTCCAGCGGCTTGGTTCTGTCGGAGCTGGGTTTCGGTCAGGTTGTCCAGGGCGGCCAGTGTGTCAGTAAAGCCGTTGCTGATGTGTACGTGGGGGTATCGCGAATTGAGCCCAACGTTATAGTTACTCAACACATAGGTACCTTGTGCTTGTAATTCGATAGCACGATTAGCAAACATCGACGAAGAGTTTTGCACCGAATTCAAGTTGATGCTGATATCAACGAGTCGTTGGATATCCAGCAGCTGTGGATGACTGATTGACGGCGTGACGGCGTGGGCATACCGATCCGGGAACGCATAGCGTGGATCGCGCAGATGTGAGTTTCGATCAAATACCAGCAGATCATAGTGTTGCGAGGCCAGCACAGCGTCGAAAATATCGCCACCCCAACGACCGCGTTCGTCATATTTGTGGTTGAACCACGATCCGGCAAACGGCACGATCGGTTTGATCCCGTTTTGCTGGCTGCCGATCGGTGAGTGGTGTTTGGGGTTGATACCAAACGGTAGCACGTCAATGGATTTGGCGTGGGGGCAGTCGGCTTGATATTTGGGCAGCATTTCTGCAGCTGAGGTGAATATGTAGTCAGCCTGTTGGGCAAAGGGCAGAAAGTGATTGTAATTCGGGGGGTCTTCTTTCGAATAGAAAACAATGGGGATATCTAAGCCGCGGTAAAACGGCAGAATTTCTTCAAATAGGTGTGTCCGTTTGGGGCTGGTTTTTGTTGTGACACCTTTCCAGGAAACTTCATCCACGCCGCGCCAGGTTGATACCAGCAACAAGATATCAATGTCAGCATGCTGTTGA
This sequence comes from Micrococcaceae bacterium UBA3381, assembly GCA_002358975.1. GTDB lineage: Bacteria > Actinomycetota > Actinomycetes > Actinomycetales > Micrococcaceae > Yaniella. The sequence goes on from DEPX01000037.1 coordinate 10,413, forward strand.
TAGTTATCCGGGTAGATCGGCTGAAAATCTGCTAGCCCATCGAAGCTTTTGAATAAGAACAAATCGGAGATGATGCCGATTTTGGTGGTGAAAGGGCGGTTGGCGATGCCACTGCTGGTGTCTGGAAGATCGGTAATTTGCTCTAGCGCTGCTGAACGCAGTTGTTGACCATCAGGAGCACAGAAAGCATATTGTAACCGTTCGACGATAGGTTCAGCTTTGACCGAGGTTATCTGCGTTGTGGCAGACAACGTACCGAGGTTTTGGTAGATAGTTTCCCGGTTAGCAAGCCCTTGACGCTGGGTATCCAGTTCCTCCAGGCGTTGCTGTACAACAGCAAAACTACGTGGAGACGATTTCGGAGCCAGAGCCATGTAGGAAACACCTTCTGTGGAATGCGGGCCAATTAGGGCATCTTATTTGCCGAGATTTTTTAAACTGTGATATGCCCGGTGTACCCCCGGGAGATTACCCAGACGGCGACGCACTCGTTTCCGTAATGAGCGGCCACCGCTAGACACAGTCCGTACGGACGTAGATGGTTGCAGTTCTGCTGAGAGGTTAGCTCCATCGGTAAGCCGAGATACCAAGTCTGCAGCATCTTCGACTCGTGCCGGATACTTGCGTTGTAGATAGGTCCAGAGCACTTCATTTTCTAAACGAAGGTTCCGTTCGGTTTCTAAAGCAGTTTTCAGTTCGTCTTGGAGACGTTGCTGAGCATGAATTTCTTCGATTAGACGTTCCTGTAGAACGTCTGTGCTAGCGGCTTGAAGATGTTGAGTCATGGATGGCATCTCTACTTGTTAGCGCGCCACAGACCGCGAGTGTCGATCACATGCTTCTCATAAGCCGCCGGGCCAAGGTCAGCAAAAGCCGCATGGTCTACGAGCAATACCACGATGTCTGCACGATCGATTGCCTCATTGACTTCTGCCAATTCCAAGTTGCCACGGTTTTGTAACCGTTGAGGCAACTGGTCAATATGGGGTTCTACCGCCAAGATTTTTGACCCGTTGAATTGATCGGATAGTGCTTCGGTAATGTTTAGCGCTGGCGATTCCCGCAGGTCATCGATGTTGGGTTTGAACGCTAAGCCCAGTGCTGCAATGACTGGGGTACGGCCGGTTTCCTGTTGCACGTCGAAGGCAGCGGCTTTGATTTGGCTAATGACCCATTCAGGTTTGGAGTCATTAATCTCGCGAGCGTTTCGAATGATCGTTGCAGTATCTGGTGCAGCAGCAACGATGAACCATGGATCCACAGCGATGCAGTGACCGCCAACGCCTGGTCCCGGCTGCAAAATATTAACTCGTGGATGTCGGTTTGCCAGTTCGATGACTTCCCAAACATCGATGCCAAGTTCGTCACTGATCATGGATAGCTCATTGGCGAAGGCTATGTTGACATCCCGGAACGAATTTTCCACCAGTTTGGACATTTCCGCGGTGCGGGTATTGGTGGTCACAAGCTCTGCTTTACAGAAGCTGCGATACAATTCGACCGCACGTTCTGCAGCTTCGGGGCTGGATCCACCGATAATGCGGTCGTTCGTGACCAACTCTCGCATGACTTGACCGGGCAACACGCGTTCAGGTGCATGTGCGAACTGTAATGTACCTTTTTCAGCAAGATCTGGACGTTCTTCCAGAATGACGTCTGCCAACCGATCAGTAGCGCCTGGAGGCGAGGTGGATTCCAGGATCACTAATTCATCACCGGAAAGCTGTTGAGCTAGGGTACGACCTGCAGCATCTATGTAGGACAGGTCCGGGGTTTTATCCGCCATAAATGGTGTGGGCACTGCCACAATGTATGCATCAGCGGCAGGAGTCTCGATTGAGGCACTCAAACGGCCAGCTTCGACGTTGCGTTTTACGAAATCGCCTAATTCTGGTTCTACGAAGGGAACTGAACCGGCATTGATCGCATCCACGTTGCGCTGGTTCACGTCTACGCCGTGTACACGCAGACCATTGTCAGCCAAGATTGCGGCAGTCGGCAGGCCAATATAGCCCAGTCCGATTACGGCAACACTGGAAATCTTAGACATTTACTATCCTTTTCACGGCATAAGTTGATACCCGTTATGTGGCGGTATCCATAAGGATTCAAAGTTATTCAGCTGTCCATTATAAGTCAAAAACACCAACGCGACGACTGCATAACTCATCACGTTCGTATCATTGGCTTGAGTTTAAAATACGTCGGTACAGTTCATCATATTTTTCGGCGTTCGCCTGCCAGGTACGTTCTTCAAGCACCCACTTGCGACCCGCCTCCCCCATGGCCGTTGCACGAGCTGGGTCGTCAAGCAGTGCAGCGATCGCTTCTGCCCAGGCCCGAGTGTCTTCTGCTGGAACTAACAACCCAGTTTTTTCGTGGTTGACTAGTTCTGATAAGGCTGGCAAATCGGATGCTATCACCGGTTTTCCGCTGGCAGATGCTTCCACTGATTTCATTGGCGTAACTATGCGTGTTACTTGCGTGGAAACCCGGGGGACAACGAAGATATCCAGGGCCTGATGATAGAGGTGAGATTGTTCTCGTTCGACACGGCCGGGGGCAATAAGTTTGTCTGCAATACCGAGTTTTCTGGCAGTTTCAAAAATGTTGGGCAGCGCTGTGCCATCCCCAACAATCAGCAGGCGAAGTTTTGGTCTGTTTCGCATGAGGCTAGCTGCGGCCTCAACCACGGTTTCTATGCCCTCGTATGGCACTAATGAGCTAATGGTGCCGACGTATTCCAGATCCGGGTCTAAGCCCAACTCGCGACGTGC
>DEPX01000094.1 GCA_002358975.1 Micrococcaceae bacterium UBA3381
TTGTGTGTTCAACCCGCCGGTCACCGGACGTGAAACTCACGATGCCGCAGGTGTCTACCCGTTGGTCACCGAGGACGGCGCCGACCGCAAGGTGCCAACCACGGCCCGTGTCGGTGAACAGACCAAAATTGCCAGCCAGTCCGATAAAGCACAGGACGAAGCACACGTGTCAGCGGTAGCGAACTAACCGGCGTGTGCCCCCGCTAAGCGCGGGTGAGCACATCCTGTACGGGGCAAAAGTCCCGGTGTTCTTCTAAATCCAATTGGTCCACCATGGCATCGTAGACGCCACGGTGGACCAATTGTCCGTCGTGGGCATTCAAACCGGCAGCCAACCCGGCATCCTGGGAAAGAGCCGTCTGCCAGCCTTGTGCCGCGATGCGTTGAATATAGGGCAGCGTGGCATTGGTTAGGGCAGCCGTGGATGTCTGAGGTACTCCGCCTGGCATATTCGAAACACAGTAGTAAATTTTGTCGCCCACCAAATATGTGGGATTCTCATGTGTGGTAGGATGCGAGTTTTCAAAGCAGCCACCCTGGTCGATGGCGATATCCACGAGTACGGAACCGGGGCGCATGCGCTCAACCATATCGGCGGTAACCAATTTGGGTGCTGCCGCCCCGGGAATCAAGACCGAACCGATCACCAGATCCGCATCGGCTACGGCTTCGGCAATATTCATAGTATTTGATGCCAGCGTGTCCAGCCGACTCTGGTGGATTTGTTCTAGTTCAGCAAGACGTTCCAGATTCAAATCAATAACTTTGACATCGGCTCCCATACCAGCAGCAATCACGCCGGCAGCTTCACCTGCCACACCGCCACCAATAACTACCACGTTGGCTCTACGCGTGCCTGGCACACCACCCATAAGTACCCCGGAACCGCCCTGCGATTGGGTTAGGTGGTAGGCGCCGGCTACCGGGGCTAATCGTCCAGCCACCTGGCTCATCGGAGCCAATAGAGGCAGCGAACGTCCGCGAGTGACTGTCTCGTAGGCCAGCGCAGTCACCTTGGCATCTAGGACTGCCCGGGTACATTCTGCAGAGGCTGCCAGGTGCAGGTACGCAAACAGTAGTTGGCCCTCACGTAGGCGGGTTAGTTCATCGTCTACGGGTTCTTTGACCTTCAGTATCATCTCGGCGCGTTCCCACACCTCGTCGGCGCTATCAACGAGTTCTGCGCCGGCGGCACGGTATTCGTCGTCAGTAATTCCTGAGCCAACTCCTGCCCCTGCTTGGACTAGGACGGTGTGCCCGGCATTGACTAACTCGTGAACACCACCGTGAGTTAGGGCAACGCGATTTTCGTTATTCATGATTTCTGTAGGTACGCCAATCAACATGTGCCCAGAATACTCCTTTTCGCTCTGTGATGTGAGCACACCTACCGAAAAAACAGTGGTAGACGCCCTAGCCGCGCTGCCTAATACGCAGGATAAGATTGCCCAGCATTGCGATAAAGGTGATGACCCATGCGGCAACGGCAACCCATAACCAGCCGGATCCGATGTTTTGAATGATCGTCAGATCATTGGCCTGGCCCAGATAACCGCTGGCTGCCGAATACATTCCTAACGGAAACACCAGGCTCCATAAACTGGGTTCGTAGACCAACGGAACCTTGCGGATGAAGTGGCGCCAGATGCCGATACCAAATAACGCCGGGATCATCCACGTTGCGACACACCAAAGGACGACGGCGACGCCAGTGATCAGTTTGCCGGTGAGATCGACTATGGGGGATGACGTCATCTGAGCAATGTGTGAACCGGCAAGTACGCTGATGGCAAGCGCACCCATGGACACCCAGTAGGGCGGTTTGAATTCCTGAGGATCCAGCGGATACGTCATCATACGTAGAACAACAAAAACTGCAATTGCAATGTAGAGCATGACACCGAGAGACCAGGCGAATACCGCCGTCGTCGATAGCCCCACCCGTGCGCCGTTGAGTTTGGGTTCCAGTGATGCTGCTAATACCGCCACCGATTGGGCACCGACTACCCAGATAAACCAGTTCCCGTTGGCTCCTTTGTAAATGGGACGTTCGGCTTTGCCCAATAAGGTCACCAGCGGGATGAGGTAACCCAGTATCAACCACACGATTGCGGCGATAATTAACAAGCCAACTGCAGTAGAAGGCCTGTCGGAAAGCACCAGCCGGGATCCCAATACACCACTGGCAGCGACAAAGGTGAAAAATCCAAAAGCTTGTCGGACGTCGGCGAAATCGGCCAATACCGCATCCCAGTGGGCAATCAGCCGCCAGATGTTGAGCCCGATAAGCACGACATAGCCAATAGCACCGATGACCAACAGTACGATTGAGGTCGTCGTATATTGCTGTAATTGCAGATCGACTGAAAGGATGCCGGTGGCCATAACAAAGGCAAAATAACTGGGCGAAAGCTCGCGAGGGCTCCACCAAGCGGATCGGGCAACTTCAAGGCTAGATGATTGGGGATAGTCAGATGGCATAAGTACTTTCCACAGGATCACGATGGGTTTGTAAACACCATAAACCCATCGCCCGCCACCTGTGGGAGCGATGGGTTTCATTGCGGAGTCGTTACGCTATGGTATTGCTGTGTCCTGATCCTGCAGGGTCGCATTGCCAGCAGCAAGCTCGATGTCGATCCGATGATTTGAGGTAGGCACTGTTTGTAATTGGTTATCCAAATTGCCGGCGGTCAGCTCGGAGTTCACCGCGTACTCGCCTTCAGGCACGGTTAGCTCAAGTCGTCCTGCACTAACTTCGGCGGTGACGCTTTCTGGGGCATCGCCGGTGAGGTCGGTGATCAGACGGCCTGCTGAAATATCTAGGTCTGCGGTTTGGACATCCGAAAGATTCAGGTTGGCGCTACCGGCATTGAGCTCTGCTTCAAGCCGTTTAGCTGAGCCGTTAATATCGGCTTCACCGGCACCGATTTCAACGCCAAGATGCTCAAAATCGCCATCGGCTCCCAGTCGGCCAGCAGCCAGTTCTAGATCCACGTTAAGGCTGCCGTCGTTCAGCTCTGCAGGTAACATGAGTGTTACTTGCTGCTCATCGGGGTTGCAATTGACAAAGCCCCAGCCGAGCCAACGATTTGGGGCCTGTACGATCAGTCGGTCGCCGTCGCGGTCTAAATTCCATTTCTCAGCATTGACTCCGTCGGTCTGTAGCGTGGCCTCGCCGACGTCAGCGAATTCAAGATTGAATCGTGACGCATTAGCATCCACGTGCAGATTGGTGATGTCAGTCGTATCGGCTGTCATCGTCGAAGTGCCACGGGTGAAGTTGATCGCCGAGGAAAACCCATTGGTGACTGCTACCACTAGTAAAATGAGGCCACCAAGGACGGCAATGAGCACCATGATGGGCTTGGTTGCCGGCGAACGCGGTGGTGGTGGTGGATCAGGGGTCGGCGTGGGTGTATGTGAAGTGTAGGTCATGAGTCTTCCTGTCTTGACTGGAAGCCGGTTGGGGACTGGCTGCCTTGATTTTCGATGTGGGCCAGGGCCGCAAGTACCCGGCGGTTACCGGTACCATCGGCTTCGAGTTCGAGTTTTTGAAAAATCGCCGTGATATGTTTTTCCACGCTGGCCGCAGACAGATGTAGCAAGCCAGCAATTGCTTGATTCGATTTACCTTCGGCAACGGCAGCCAAGACGGTGCGTTCGCGCCCGGTGAGCCGTTGCATGCGGTCATCGTGATTACTGCGAGTCAGTAATTGCGAGACCACCTCGGGGTCTAAAATCGTGTCGCCGTCGCGGATTTGTTCGATAGATTCAAGGAATTCGGCAACATCTGCCACCCGGTCTTTTAAAAGGTAACCAAGTGCCGGGGTATACGCCGAAATCAGTTCGGATGCATATCGTTCCTCGACGTATTGAGATAGCACCAGCAACGGGAGTTGCGGATGACGATGTCGAATCTCTAAGGCCGCGCGAATGCCCTCGTCTGAATAGGTTGGCGGCAGGCGCACATCAAGAATCGCCAAGTCTGGCATATCGGCTTCCAGAGTGGCAAAGAGCAGACTTGTATCTGCAAGCGCTGCCGAGACCTCGTGGCCGGAGTGCTCCAGTAGTCGAACTAAACCTTCGCGCAGTAATACGGAATCTTCACAAATTAAGATGCGCATGGCACGCTCACCTCCAAGGCAGTGGGACCACCGGCAGGGCTGTCGAGATGGATTGTCCCACCGGCGGCAACCACTCGGTTGGTGATCCCGTCCAGTCCACCGCCGGATAATACTGTTGCTCCGCCGGTGCCGTCGTCTTCCACGCGGGCCCACAGCTTGGTGTCTCCGGTTTCGTCTTCGCGCAGCCGTACAGTGACTCGTGCCTCAGAGGCCCGGGAATGTTTGGCCGCATTGGTCAGGCCTTCAGCGATGGCAAAGTATACGGCTGCTTCAGCGTTGCGATCGCAACGCTGCGACAATCGAACATCCAGGTGGACCGGAACGTGAGATCTGCCAGCTACCGCAGATAACGCAGCATCCAGGCCACGATCTTCCAGTACCGAGGCATAAATACCGCGGGTGAGTTGGCGCAGCTCAGTTATTGCCGCCTTGGTGGAGGTATGTGCTTCATGAACTAAGGCTTTGGCCTGTTCCGGGTTGTCGTCAATTTGTTGATGTGCTAACCCTAGCGTCATACCCACCGATACCAACCGTGGTTGGACGCCGTCGTGTAAATCGCGTTCAATGCGGGTGCGTTCCACTTCAGCGGCACGCATGGCGCCTTCTCGCTGTACGTTGGTGGTGCGCACCCGTTCGGTCAGATCCGATTCGCGGGCGATGGCACCAATAATGGCTATGGAGATGGTTCGATGCAAGAATACGAGCCCGACGATGATGCCGGCGAATAATAGCGCAGCCACCGCTAACCAGGGTGCTTGGGCTGCAGGAATGCGGAAACCAAACGTTGTGGCCGCGTATTTGGCATCGCTGAGTGGGGTAAATGCTGCGATCAAGTTGTGTAGCATCGCTTGGAATGCGACCAGCATGGCCAGGCCCATAATGCTTGCCAGCACGAAGTTTCCCAGTGCCGCCCACATGCGACCATTAGCTAGGTTGTGCCCCAAGGACCTTAGCCATCCGGCAAATCCCGGTTGGGTACGCGGACGCCAAGTGAGTTGATGGGCATCAATGGTGTAGAGGCTAGCGACCCTCTCGGTTTCCAACCATGCGATGCCAAATAGTGCATATAGTACGCCTAGCAGAACGAATACGCCGACGCCCAGCAGAAATAATAGGCCGATGCCGGCGCCAATGGCGCTGACAAGAAAGCCGATGATGCCCCAACCGATGGACCCCATTACTGCTAAATGCAATAGGGTAAGGCCCAA
>DEPX01000106.1:0-6046 GCA_002358975.1 Micrococcaceae bacterium UBA3381
TAAGCGGCTGTGGCCTTTTCTGCGGAGTTGCTGGGCCTTGCGTGCTTGCTGTTCTGCGCGTTCTTTACGGGCTGCTGATGCGGCGGCTGGGCCTTTGGAACGTGCTCGTTGCTGTGCGGGGCTATTGCGAAGTCCTCCGCGTCGTCCCATTTCTGACAGTGCCTGGCGAACGCCGTCATTGATAGGGGTGTAACCGCCCGCTTTGCTGCTTTGCTCGGTCATGTAGCGGGTAATGGATCTGATAATGCCATTGACCTCTGCTATACCTAGCGGTGTTTCACAGCGTTCATTAGCGGCCCACGCTTCGGCAACATAGTCGCCGCCGACATAAGCAACATGGCGAGATGCATCAAAAATGCCTTGGTTGCGTTCACCCTTGCAAAGCGGACCATTCGGCGGCGCAACGAAGGCTTTGCCACTGCGAATGATCGGGGTTGAGTCCCATAGCCCTGCGGCCTGTAAAGCTGCTTTGAGGGTCGTGAAGTTATATACCGGGGGAGTAGGCGATGCGAGTGTGTCGGCTTGCTCGTAGGCGGGATTCCTGACTCGTGACGGGGTAAGCGGATCCACACTTTTGTCGCCGTTTAAAATCGTTCTGAGACATTTGCCGATATTCCTGGCGTAACGGATCGGGTGGGATCGGCCTGTCTTGTCGTTGGTGTTGACGGGATCAATGAACCATCCAGCCTGTGCGCCGTTGGGGGTGACAGTCACCCAGGAGGGCGCAATCTCGGCTGGGATACGGTCATATATCTCTAGGACGGCATCGGGCCGGTCTACGTCCACGAACAGCGCATAGCCGACATTTTGCGGTGGGGTGAAAAACTCATTCAGCCCAACACGATCTATGCGCTGAGAGCGCGCTGGCGCGGATTTTGACTCAGCCATAACAAGCCAGTCCACGACGAAATGCTCTAAAAAATGGTCCCTGAAACGCGTGTTACGGCGGCGCTGCTGCCGAGTTAAGGCGTCAGGTGCTACGATAGACACAGAATCACCTGGTCATTCATACAAATCTCCTGGGGTTCTAATTCAGAAGTCAGCGGCGAAACTGATAGCTTCTGAAACAACTTATAGAAGTGCTCGTCTGCCCAGACGGGCACTTCTGCTTTAAGTACTCTTTATGCGGTTATTGGGAATTGATCTTGATTCGGATCGGTCTGCTCTACGTCAACTTCATCGAGGGCCTTCGTTAAAGCTTCGGTAATGAAGTCAGTTTTGGACATTCCGAGTGCTTTCACGTAGCGATCGAGCTTGGTGAAATACTCTTTTGGAATGCGCGCCGTAACGACGACTCGCTCTCCTTTGAATGGCTGTGCCATAACTGCTCCTTCCAGCGTACTCGTGAATCCGATTCAACCATTCGTTAGGGTAAAACGCATCATATGGTGAGGCGTGTCGCAAAACAGTGTTCCTGGTTTTGCAGATCATCGACGTACCGTTTCATAGGTGTAGTCATGAATTTGGCCTTGGTCATTGAAAGCAAAATAGTAGATCCGTTCCTGTTCTTCGTGAGGTAGGGTCTCGCCACTTTCAGTAATCCATTCCCAGCTAGCGAATACTGAAACGGTCCCTGGTTGAGTGTCGGTGTACTGATTGACTTCAACCGTTGGATGGGATGTTGCGTTAGCTTCTGCGGCGGTGTTCCATTCCTGCCCGGTGGCTGGCCGTTGCGGGGCTTCGATACTGTTGGCTAGTTCGTCGGTCATCAGCTGGCTAGCACGGAGTTCAGCATCGGTGCGGTTATAGTCCTCGGCTGGCTTCCATGTGGTCATAACTTCTGCGGCTTGTAACGCCGTTTCTTCATCAGGGACTTCTTCGGTAGAAGATTCATCGGTCACTGGTTCGTCACGGTCTTGCAACATGATTGGCACGACAATGACTGCTGCTGCGCCCACCACGAGCGCTAGTAGCAGGACATAGAGTTGGTTGCGGCTCATAGGACACCTTTTTCTACCAGGATCGGCTGCGGGTCGGTGGCATGGTCATACGTTGGCTGTGAATCGTCTGCTGCTTCCGTGTTGATTTGGAAATGCAAGTGGGCACCGGATGCATTGCCGGTGGCACCCTCTGTACACAACGGTGTTCCCACAGCCACGGTGTCGCCTTCGGTGACGCTAGTTGAACCGGTCTGGCAGTGATGGAATTGAAACACCAAGCTCGGTTCATCGGTCATGCGTCCAATGACGTATTCGCCTTGATATTGGTTGGTGCCAGTGGCTGTGATCTGCATATCGGTAGCTGCAACTACTGTTGCGCCACCGCCAGCGGCGAAGTCTAAACCACCATGATTTGCGGTGTACTTGTTGCACTCAGTGCCAGCCGGACAAGGACGAGGGCCAAAACCTGAGGTGGTGCGGCCACCGGGCAAAGGGTGGGTCCATTCACCAGACCCGAGATCGCCAATTTCTGAGCCACCAGGGGGAGTACAGTCATCGGAGAACTCAACTTGGGCGCGCTCCATGATGGTCGGGACATAATCTTGGGTTTCTGGATACGGTGGAATGCCACCGTGTTGCTGTACTGCACCAGGCCCAGCGTTGTAGGCAGCTAATGTGTACTCGATGTGCTCTTGGTCGGTTGTAGCTACGTCATCGACCATGCCTTGCAGTTCGCCTAAAAATTTGCCGGATGCGGCAATACTGGCGTGTGGGTCAAAAGGGTCGCCTTGACCGTATAGCGCCCAAGTCTCAGGCATAAATTGGGCTAGTCCCTGTGCCCCAACTGGTGAGACAGCGGTCTCATCCCACTGTGATTCGGTATAGAGCAATGCCGCGACGATGCCGTATGGCAAGTCGGCCTCGTCAGCGGCATCTTGGATGGCGTCCTCGTGTTCTGCTGGGACCGCCACACCTTCACCATCAGATGCGACACAACCGCTAGCTGGCTGGGCTTGGTCAGCGTCGCTGTCGGAGAGCAAGAGAGCCACTGCAATGAAAGTCCCCATCAACACAAGCACCAAAAGCAGTACCACAACAATAACTATGCCAGTGCCGCCAGTGGCTTTGAGCGCTGCTTGAGCAGCAGCACCAGCGACTTGTTTACCTTTGCCTTTGCTGTTGCTTTGCTCATCGCTCATGGAAGCATCCCCCCATCAAAAAGGTCATAGGCAATGACGAGTGCGATCAGCAGTCCCGATACGACCAGCAGGGTGAATACCACGACTGCAACAAGGCGCAGTAGACAACTCCGTTTGCGGCTCAAACCGTGGATGATGCCGCCACCAATCAAGGCGACCAAAAGGGTCACGATAATGATAGGTAGCGCGTCTGCTGGGTTCTCTCCTATTGGCACTGATGGAATATCAGTATGGATGCCTGAACAGTAATGCATGCCTAAAACCTTGTTAGTGCCGGTTGAGTCCGTGAGCGACTGCCGCCCCTGCGCGTAACCAAGCACGTTTAGTGGACTCGCGTAAGGCGTCATAGCGCAGGTGGCCATCAACCATTGCTGGATCATAGGGGATCGTGACGACTTCGCGTGCCAATGAGGCGTAGCCAGTAGCAATGTGGTCTACGTCGCGAGGTTTGGCATTAGCTTCTGCTTGCGAGACAACAGCCACAGCGTTGTCGGCTAGGTGTAGTCCGTGGTCGCCGGTTTTAGCTAAATCTTCCAGCAGTAGCGCTCCTGCTTCGGCTTTTTCATCACTGGTGGTGGTGGCCACGACCAGCTGATCGGTATGGGTAATCATCTGCCGCCACAAGGGATCGGACTCGTCGTTACCGGAGTCGATAATGATCAGTCGATAGAACTTGGCTGCAACCGCGTGAATAGTGTCAACATCGTCTTGGGTGAAGCGCTGGGCATCAGCAAGAACTTTCGGTTTGGACCGCAGCACATCGAATCGGTCGTCGGTTTGATGGTGCGTATAATGGGCTAAGTCGCCAAGCTGTGCGCCAGGGGACAAGAGATTGTCAGCGGCAGGTAAAAGATCCAGCAGGGTCGCTTCGTGCGCTGCCTGTTCGGTGCGCCATCCCAAGGTGCCACGTGTCTGGTTGTTGTCCCATGCCAGGACACCACCACCGCCATAGCGAGCAAAAACGGCCGACAACAGGATACTTGTTGGTGTTTTTCCTGCCCCACCTTTGCCATTCACTACCGCGATAGTGCGAGGCCCAGCCCAATGTTGTGACACAGCATGAGTATCATCGCGCTCAGCCTGTTCTTCCGCCGAGGGCGACAGCCGCAAGCCCAGCTGATTTGCGATTCCCCGCCACCCAACAGTTGCTGGTTTATCAGGTGTGGCCTGAGTAAGAAAGGACTGCCGAGCTTGCCTCCGGGTTCTCGGGGCCAGTTGTTTCACATCATCTAGTTCATCCGCTGGGGCCGTCTGTGGTGCCTGTTCTGGTGTACCTGCATCAGAATGTGAGTTTGACTCTGAGTAGGTGGAGTGGAGATCAGTTTTATCGTGATCTTGGTCAGTCATCGTTGAGTTGCGTTCATCCGTGGTGGTCACCGTGCTGGACTGAACTTTGTGTTGCTCTACAGTTTTGCCAGGCTCCGGGCTGATCGACCCATCAGGATCGACTACAAGATGAACTGTTTGTGCTTCAACGTGATCTACCACCGTTACTCGTACTGGTCGCTCTAAGTGGGTGGCCACATCTGCGGCACGCTCACGAATCGCATCACGGGTCGCTTCATGCGTTGGAGCCTCAATGACATGGGAAGTGCCATTAATGAGGATTTCACCCCCACCGTGTGCAGCACAAGTGGCTTTAAGCCGTGGCCACTTCGGCAGATCAGTCATACTTCATCATCTCCTTCGTCTTGCTGCCCATATGCAGTTTGCAGCAACTCACGCAGATCGTTTTTACGTATCCGCACCGTACGCCCCATCGTGAAAGCTGGCAGATAACCTTCCCGCCGCCAACGCGCGATGGTGTAGTGAGATACACGCAGCAAATCAGCCACCTCTTGGGGGGTCATCATCTCGGGCTGATTTGCTAATAGTTCTTCGACTACATCCTCACTCATAAACACCACACTCCCATCTTGCCATAGTTTGAATAGTTTGCATATCGTTGCAGATCGTTGCAGAACGTTTCATTTCGGCGTATACTTGGAATTAAATAAACTCGCTAAATACGCTCTCACTTAGAGTACGGTATGACCATGCAGTCAGTAGCTAACGAAAGGTCTTATTATGGCCCGGAATCAAACAGAGCGTCGATCCTCTTGGTTTGATAATGCCGATCCATCCGACGGTGCAGACTACGAAACAGTCACGGTGGCGGATGAAGATATGCCCGAACGAGTCATCGCTCATGAGCCACCGATTGCCAGTGTGATCGCCCCTGATATCACCGACCGACTGCCAACACTTGAGGTCAAAGACATTCGTCCAATAGCTGTTGTCGGTGCGCACGGTGGCGCTGGTGCTACGACCCTGGCTGCCAGTGAGCCGGACTTGTTGTTTGATGCTGGCATGGCATGGCCTGCTGCGCAGGACAAGCGATCCTGTGTACTGGTTGCTCGCACTTCGGCGCGTGGACTGTCTGCTGCTCAAATAGCGTTACAGCAGTGGGCGGCAGCAGAAACTCCGGCAGTGGATTTGCTGGGCCTGGTGTTGATTGCTGATGCGCCAGGAAAATTGCCCAAGCCGCTCAAAGAATTGGCCCAAGTGGTCTCGGGTGGTGCTCCCAGAACATGGCGCCTGCCGTGGGATGCGGCGTTGCGCCTGGATGCGGACAATACCGGATCTACACGCCGCTCGCACAGACTCATACGGAACTTGAAAACGCTTGTGAAAGATCAATGAAAGGAACTGTTGTGAACGCATTTATGTTTGCGCTGCCATCGCGGGTAGTAGCTGATGAACTCCCAAACCCCAGCCCTGCGCGTCCTCCGGGCATGGAAGGTCTGGATACCCTACTGGATTGGGCGCAATTTTTAGGATTCGCCGCTGCCATCGGTGGCTTGATCGTCGCTGGCGCGATGCTGGCGATCAACCTGAGAACTGGTCAAGGCTCTGATGAAGGCATTATGTTGACCAAGCCCATTATTGGTGCCTTGGTCATTGCAGCGGCAGGCGCAATCATTGGCC
>DEPX01000106.1:6086-8240 GCA_002358975.1 Micrococcaceae bacterium UBA3381
AATGGCGGAACAACAAACCAAGCCGAGCAAGACTTTTATTCTCTCGCTGGTGTTTATTGCGCTAGTGATTGTCGCGGGTGCAGCGATCCTGCTTCGCCCAGGTGCTTCGGAACCTGAGTCAACATCTGCTGGGAACGCTCCATCTGACACAGCCACCGCGCAAGACGCAGAAGAAGTCGCCGGTATTGAACCAAGTGCATGTGGCCTAGCACCCGATCGAGAGATGACGATGGATACCCCACCGGACCAGGTTGAAGCTGTCACGGTCGGGTTGGTTAAGGTGCCCGGCAGTGACACGTTCGGGCCAGCAGAGCAAAACAACGACGTCCCGACATGCTGGCAATACAGTGAAGCCGGAGCCGTTGCAGCCGCCTACACCTTTGCGGCGACCGCAACGGATACAGCAAGGCTAACGGAAGGTCATCTGAAAGAGCACCTGGCCGATGGCCCAGGCCGCGACAAAATGCTGAAAACGCTACAAGATGCGCAAGAGAACGAGCCTGAAAAATTGGGGACGACTTCTGCCCCCATTGAACCAGTGGGCTACCGCGTGTTGGAGTTTGACGACGAGAAAGCCCGCGTTGATGTGCTCATGGAGCACATGGAAACCCCAGGCAGTTATGCGGCGATGGCGTATCAGTTGGTGTGGCAAAACGGGGATTGGAAACTCGACGTCACCGAAACAGGTGAAAACTACAGCGAGATGCGTCGTGTGCCCGATCCGGCTGAGTTTACTATGTGGGAGATTGACTGACGATGCAGCCTTTCCAAACCCTCTATGCCAGTGCTGAAGAAGAATCCGGAGTTGGTGACTTCCTTGATATATCTTGCCAGTTGAATCAAACCTGTCGGAATGCGCGGGATGCCGTCGAGTTCGCTCAGGACCCGGTGGGCACGGTCACTAATGGGGCGTTTGAAGAATTGCGTGAGGTGGTCAATGCTGGCATTACTGAAATGGTCAGCTTTTTGGCCACGATGTGGATTCGAGTGCCCTCCCCAACTATTACTGGCACCACGGAAGCCGCCGATACGTCTCGTAGTGCCGGGGCCTTATCCATCGACACTGTGTTGAATTGGGTCATGTATATAGGCTTTGCCGTGGTCATTGGTGCAGTCATTGCCCTGGGTGCCACGATGGCGATTCGGTTACGTCAAGGCGAAGGCATGAACCTGACGGGACGGTTAGGACTCAGCCTGTTTGGGGCGGTGCTGATTGGTGGAGCGTCGTCTATTGCCGCAGCCTTAGCTAGCGAGTTGTGGCTGACTGGCTCTTCAACGATTGTGTTTATCCAAAATCAATTATTTTGGGTCACGATTGCCATCGTGATCTTAAGCATTATTGTTGCCGGGGTCCGAATGGCCGCGGACCAAAAAGGACAACATGGTATTGATCTAGCAAAATCCCTCGGGGTGTTCATCATCGCCGCCGGAGCAGGCACTGCCGCAGTCAGTATGTTGGTCATTGCAGGGGATGAAATCAGCCACGCAGTGCTGGATGCCTCCTTGGCATGTGACGAAGGCACTGGCAGACAGTGTTTCGGTGAAGGGATGGCCCGAGTGCTAAACATTGACCCCGCTGGAGCCGTTGGCTGGGATCGGATGGGCATATTTTGGACCGTACTCCTTGGCATCGTGTTAGCTGTGGTTGGACTGGCGCAACTGGCGTTGATGTACTTACGCACCATCATCATCAGTGTCTTGCTGGGCTTCTTACTCATTGCTGCTGCTGGAACCAACATGAAGGTTGGTCGGCAAATGTGGGAAAAATACGCCGGTTGGATGCTGGCGTTTATTTTATATAAGCCTGCTGCTGCGGCCATTTATGCCAGCGCGTTTCATCCCATCACTGATCTGGGGTCTAACGACGAGGTGGCTCCCGGGATGATGGACCAGTTCTGGGGTGCCCTGGGTGGCACCGTGTTACTGGTACTCGCGCTGTTTGCGTTACCTGCGTTGATGAAACTGCTGGTGCCTGCCACCTCCGCGATGGTTGGTGCCGCTGGTAGCGGCATGGTCGGTGGCCTAGTGGCTACTGGCACAATGGTTGTTGCTGGTGGCGCAAAGACAGTGGCGGCAGCAAAAACAAGTGGTGCTTCTGCCGGAACTGGTAGCGCTGGCAATAATGCTAGCGGCAGCTCTGGTAGTGGTTCCGGT
>DEPX01000062.1:0-149 GCA_002358975.1 Micrococcaceae bacterium UBA3381
GTCTCTTCATCTAAGGACTGGTTGGCTGTTGCCATTTCGCCCAGGTGGAACAAGACCGTTACTAGCGCTGCCGGATCAGCTTTAATCTTGTCGGCAAGGTCAGCAATAGACGAGCCTCGGCGGAGCCGAACTACAGTACTGCCGTCACC
>DEPX01000062.1:185-667 GCA_002358975.1 Micrococcaceae bacterium UBA3381
TTTGGAACCTTAACGCCACCGATAACCGGTGCCTGTTGATGCTGTTCTTCATTGCGTTGACGCTTCCGCGAACGACGACGGCGCCCGGTCTGTGGTCCGCGACCGAATGCACCCTGTGCGGAACCGCGACCAGGGCCCCGACGAGGACCCCCGCCCCCGGGGCCACCCCGGCGCGGACCTGCACCGCCTCGGCCAGCGTCTGAGGGCTTTGGCCGTTGGATCTGATCTGGCATCATCGCCGGTGTTGGGCGTGGGCCGGATTCGCGAGGCTGCTGTGGTTTTGCACCACCAGGTTTCTGGCCTGGTTTTGGGCCGCCTTTACGGGGCCCTGGTTTTGGTCCACCACGGCCGGCAGGCTGTGGGCCACCGCCACGTTCTTGGCGCATACCCTGCTGGGGGGCGAAGGGGTTGTTACCTGGACGCGGTGTTCCACCGCGGGGTCCAGGACGCGGCGTGGTGGTGTCCTCTTTGGCCTGGAATGG
>DEPX01000062.1:806-1211 GCA_002358975.1 Micrococcaceae bacterium UBA3381
TCTGCTGCAGGTTCTGCTGGCTTGTCTGCTGCAGGTTCTGCTGGCTTGGGCCCAGTTTTCGGACCGGGCTTAGGCGCTGCTGGCTTCGCTTGTTCAGTTGACGATTCGGTCTCTGCTGCTTTAGGTTCGGCAGGCTTTTTCGGAGCCGCTGAAGTCGCAGGCTTTTTGGCCTGAGGTTTTGCAGCAGGTTTGGTTTTCTCCGCCGGGGCGGCATCTGCAAATTCGGCACGCAGACGTTTCACCACGGGCGGCTCAATTGTTGAAGACGCTGAAGATACAAACTCACCAATTTCTTCGAGTTTGGTCAGCGCTTCGCGGGAAGTAATCCCCAGTTGCTTTGCAACTTCGTGGACGCGCAGTTTCGCCACGATTCTCCTGTTCTGGCTGAATCGTGGCCTGCACTAT
>DEPX01000062.1:1295-4246 GCA_002358975.1 Micrococcaceae bacterium UBA3381
TGAGCTGACTTTGATATTCATCGTTGGGCACTCATCGTGTGCTCACCGGGTATCCATCAGTTCTCTGACCCGCTTTCATCATTGTTCGGTGTGTTTGTGTTTTCCGTTTGCCACTGCGCTAAGGTCTCTGCAAGCTTTTCAGTTTCAACCTGACTTCGAAAAGCCCGCGGAAACGCCCGTCGCTGCAGTGCCCTGGATAAACACTCCGGATTGTGGTGCACCCATGCCCCACGACCGGGAAGTACGCTACGCTCGTCGATTACCAGTGATCGGGATTCACCGGCTATCTCATACGCGATGCGTACCAATTTGTTGGTTTTCGCACGTGTGCGACATCCGATGCATAATCGCACCGGTTTGTGGCTGGCCATAGGCCTCCAGATCTGTCACACGAGTTTCAACCTGTATTAGTCTAGCGCAAGGACACTGTTAGAAGCCAAAACAGTCAGTCTTCCGCTAATGTCTGTCCGGTAACCTGTTCGTTATAAACAGACTCTCCCATGATGTCAATACGCCATCCGGTCAACTTAGCGGCCAGTCGCGCATTTTGTCCTTCTTTGCCGATCGCCAGTGACAGCTGGTAGTCAGGCACAACAACCGACGCCGATCGGGTCGCTTCATCAACACCAAAAATTTTGACTACTTTGGATGGCGACAAGGCGGCTGAAATAAACTTTACTGGATCCGTAGAGTAATCGACGATGTCAATCTTCTCATCATTGAGCTCGGTCATGACTGCCCGAACGCGCGCACCCATTTCTCCAATGCATGCGCCTTTGGCATTGATGCCAGGCTCCGTTGCTGAGACAGCAATCTTGGTACGGTGTCCTGCTTCTCGGGCAATCGAGGCGATCTCTACTGTGCCGTTGGCGATCTCTGGAACTTCAAATTCAAAAAGTTTTCGCACGAGCCCGGGGTGGGAACGAGATAGCGTGACAGAGGGGCCTTTATTGCCACGCGATACTGACACAACATAGGAACGCAACCGTGTTCCGTGCGAGTAATTTTCTCCTGGAACCTGTTCCCCTGGTGGAAGAACTGCTTCAACACTGCCTAAATCCACCTGAATCATGTGTGGATTATTGCCTTGCTGGATGATACCGGAAACGACCTGGTCTTGTTTGTCTCGGAATTCGCCGAGAACTTGGGTATCTTCGGCATCGCGCAGACGTTGGACAATAACCTGTCTTGCGGTTGACGCTGCCACACGTCCGAACCCGGAGGGGGTGTCATCAAATTCACCGATCGGCTCGTCATCGTCGCCATACTCGGTGGCCCAGACTGTGACCTTGCCGGTTTTGGTGTCTATTTCAGCACGGGCTTGTGGGATTGCACCCGGCGACTTGTGGTACGCCAATAAAAGTGCTTGTTCAATGGTCGGGATAAGTTGTTGCAGCGGAATCTCATGTTCCGTCTCCAGCGTACGAAGCAGGGAAATATCGATATCCACCAGGTTCCTCCGTGGGTTCATTCAGTTGTGATTCTGTTATAGGTTCAATTATTTACAAGGTTCTGTCACCGTGTCGTCGTCATTTTAGCTGAACTTGCACGATGGCGTTCGACAGCTGTTTGTAGGTGTAGTGAGCAGGCGCAGAATATTTTTCCGGCATGCCCTTCTTCGCTCCTGGCGTGATTTGCACTAATTCAACGCCGGTCTCATCAACGCTGTGAATTTTTGCGTCAACTGGACCAGCGTCATCAATTATTACGTTCACAACTCGGCCAAGGTTTTTCTCCCAGTGATGTTTACGTACTAACGGTCGGTCTGTTCCAGGAGTGGACACTTCTAAAGTGTACGAGTCAGTGCCTATTTCCGGAAGCCAATCCCCTTTGGCATCTAGGGCCGTCGATACATCCTGTGTAATGGAGGCAATAGCATCAAGCTCAAGCCCGCTGTCATTGTTAATAGAGTCAACTACCACCGACAATACGCGGTCTCCTGGGGCTCCCCCGACCAGAACTTCTTCACACCATAAGCCGTTGCCTTCAACTACAGACCCGATGAGTGCTTGAAGCTCAGATCGCTCAATCGCGTCTAGCTCAGACACAGCGGGTCTGGAACCATTCATGGTTGTGGGGAAACTTCGTCGGTTTGCCATATAGCGTTGATACACTCCTTATAGTGTTGGTATTACAGTTGTACCAACCCCGGACACGTCTAGGTGTTGATGAAGATAACTGTGCGACAATACTGAGATGTGATGGAACAAGATTCAACAACCCCTGTTACCAAACGTCGTCAACGCATTGTACGCGGGATCACTATCGTTACTGTAGTTGCAGTGCTCGTTGGTCTTGGGACCTGGGTAGGGTCCAGTTTTATCAGAAATAGCGACGGCGTGGCTCCCGCCGACAGTGAACTTACCGCAGCTCAGCATACAAGTTATTTGGTCCGGTCACTTCGCATTGCAGCTATTTCGGATTCTGCACCACACATTGAGTCAGTGTCAGACACTGTTGATGGATTCGAGCCGTTGGAATGTGGCAGCAGGTTTTCCATTGCATTACAACACGCTGTGGGGCAATTCTATTCCATCGAATATCTGTCTACGGTTGCTGGCTCCCGCTTTACCGACACGGAAAGCTGGAGAGCCCAACAGTCCCAAGCTCATGATGGTGCTTTAGCATTACAACAGTTATTTCCAGACGAATGTTCGCCAAAAATACCGGTAACATTCGACCTGAGCGACACGATCCGGTTTTCTGACGAGATCAGTATCCGCCAAACACTGTTACTGTCCGATGAGCTTGTCGACGAATGGTCACAACTGTATTTACTGGCTGAAACTGCAGAGCAGCGACAAGTAGCGTTAGCTGGACTGTGGCAAGTTCTGGCCTGGGAGTCTTCTGCTTCCCCGGGTCGTTCCCCACTTACATTTAATTGATAGTGACGACCGTGGCCAACGCCGAACCGCGTTGGCCACGGTTGTCATTGTCTCTTAGTCGGCAAC
>DEPX01000148.1 GCA_002358975.1 Micrococcaceae bacterium UBA3381
CCGAGTCTGCCCCACATGATCAGCACCTCGGAGGTCTCGGCCTCGGCTAGTTGTTGTGGTCCGGGCCAGCGCTGCATCCATGCCAACCAGGTGTCCCACACTCGTGAAACCTGGGTTTGTTGCAGCATGACTTCTGAGACCAAGACGCCCCAGGCTGTCGTGTCAGGCTGGCGCCAGGGCAGATCACGGCCGTTTGCGGCATACCATTCTAAGATGCGGGCGCGGATCTGCTGCACATCGGTGTGGTCAGAATGATTTTTGGTCTCGGACATGAACACCATGGTAGTGCCGTCGCGTTGTTTGTCAGCCAGAATCGCTAAACTATTGTCTATGGCTGATAACGATAAACTTCCCCCACGTCCGAAACGTATTCCGCCGCATATTCTTCGCCGTCGTCGTATCGTCGCCGTCGTGATACTGGTGATTATTTTGGCGTTGATCGGTTGGGGTATTTGGGCGCTAGTTGGCCTGTTTTTACCCGACGATGAGTCGCCTGACCCGGAACCTACCGTAGCTGAATCAGCGGAACCGTCACCGTCAGAGTCGAAGGATGCGGCGTCAGAGTCGAAGGACGAGGCATCTGAGGACCCTTCAGATGAGGCATCAGATGACGCTGCGGCATGTGAGCCCGACGTGTTGGCGGTCTCGGGTGCTACGGACCAAGAATCCTATGACGAAAATGAGCAACCGAAGTTCACGATGACGATCTTGCAGGAAGGCGATGAGTTATGTGACGCCTCGGTTGGGTCAGATGAGCAGAGTTTTGTCGTCGAGGATGCTGACGGCGAGTTTGTGTTTTCAACCAAGGCTTGCCAGGTGGATCCGCAGTCGCAAGTGGTTGAGATGGAGCCTGGCCAGTCGGAGTCGGTTGACTATGAGTGGGAACGCATTGGTACCGATGAGCAGTGCGAAAACATAGTCGAAGATATTGAACCGGGCCAATACCAGTTGGTTGTGGGGCTTGGGGAGCAAACAGCCGATCCGGTGACCTTTGAGCTGAAGTAATTAGTTGTCGCTGATATCGTCCGGGGACAGTTGGATGACGTCGGCAACTTTCTTTCTGGCGTCGTCGCGTGGTGGTGGCCTGCGGGCGGGGTCAAAGATTTTTGCTATTGCTTGGTCTAACGAACTGGTGCGGTAAACCCGCATGCCTTTGGGCACTTTGACGTCGTCGTCATCAGGAATGACGGCGTGGGTGAAGCCGAGCCGGTGGGCCTCTTTTAGACGCCGGTCCATGCCCGCCACCGGACGGAGTTCACCGGCAAGGGAAAGCTCACCGATGGTGATGGTGCTGCGTGGTAACGGCAGATCCTCTCGCGAGGAAATGATGGCTGCGGCCATGGCCAGATCGGCTGCTGGCTCATTGACGCTGATGCCACCAACAGTGGAGACATAGACGTCGTCGGTGGTCAGATACATATGCAGGTGACGGCTGAGAATGGCCACCACAGTATTCAGGCGAGCTTGGACTAGCCCGGTGACTACACGCCGGGGGGAACCACCGGCACCGCCGGCCACCAGTGCCTGGATTTCGGTGAGCAACGGGCGGTGACCATCCATGGCCACGGTGATTGCTGTGCCGGGCATCGGGGTTGCAAACGTATTGATAAAAAGCCCCGAGGGGTCCTCGATGGAGGTAATGCCGGAGTCGTTCATGGAAAAGCAGCCGACCTCGTCGGTGGAACCGTAACGGTTTTTGACCGAACGGATAAACCGTAGCTGAGAATGGCGGTCGCCGTGGAACTGGCAGACGACGTCGACGAGGTGTTCCATGGTGCGCGGACCGGCAATACTGCCCTCTTTGGTCACATGCCCCACCAGGATCGTGGCGATGTCGTGTCGCTTGGCCAACCGGATGATGCTGGCGGTGACTTCTTGGATTTGCATACGACCGCCCGGGGCGCCGTCGATGGCTGCAGATTGGATGGTTTGTACCGAGTCGACGACTAAAAAATCGGGTTTGAGGTGTTCGATTTGGCCTAATACCTGACCAAGATCTGTTTCGGCTGAAAGCAGTAGGTTGGCATTGAGCGCCCCGATACGTTCGGCGCGGACACGTACCTGGGCAGCAGATTCTTCACCGGTCAGATATAGGGTGCGGCGCTGTTGTTTATCATCGCGATAGGTATTGGCCACCTGCCCTGCGATATCTAAAGCCATAGTGGATTTGCCGATACCGGGTTCACCGGCCAATAAGATGACGGCTCCGGGAACCAGCCCGGAACCCAACACACGGTCAAATTCGCTGACCCCGGTGGGAAAACTTTCGGCGTGGGTGGCGTCAACTTCGGTGATAGGACGAGCCAACACGTCCACGCTGATAGTTGTTGGTGCGGTCCGGGCGGTAGCCGGGGTGGTACCTACTTCTTCGATGGTGCCCCAGGCCTGGCATTCGCCACAGCGTCCAGTCCATTTCGCGGTCATCCAACCGCATTCATTGCACTTATAGGCAAGCTTCGTGTTGCTCTTGGTTTTGGCCATGACGCTAAGCCTAGCCGCCCCCTAGGACACGATAAAGCTTATAGATTCGGCAGGTAGCTGCTAGCCTCGGCGTGGTCGGAACCAGTGGCTTCCAGAAAGTCGACCATCATGGGTCGGCACATCATTACCAAGGCTTCACCGTGCAGCGTGCCGGCTCCCAGATTGTTTGGTGTAAGTTTGGTGGTTACCGCACCCAAGGCATCGCGTGCTATCGACAATGACTTATGGCGCCCCACCGATGAGGGCTCAGCTGCCGAACGACCCAGCACGGCCACGGCGTCTGCGGCTTCGGAAAACCAAGCCGAAAGCCTCTCGAGGTCGTCAACGGTGGTGGCTCGTGAATCCAGTTCGTCAATGACTGTAATGACCCGACGAGCAATTACACGTAACGAACGGGCGGCCAGATCGGTTTTTTCTAAAGTGCGCGATAGTTCATCCAGGTCTTGGCGAGCGGATCTGCGGGTGGGCGAATACAGTGCAGCCTGGTCGGCGGCGGCAATGGAATTTCGCACCGTATCTACCTTTGACTGCAATCCTCGAGCCTCAATCAGCGCCGCCCAACCGTTGCGGGATTCGTGGCTGCGCAGGGCATCGGAGAGCTCGCGCAGTACATCGGTGACCGAAGCATAGAGCTCGCGCATCCCCGAAACAGTGTCTTTGCGCAGCGAAACCGGGGTGATCATGGTGATAGCGATCGCGATAACACCACCCAGGGCCGCATCAATGGAACGGGTCAGTGGACCACCGGCGGGGATGGGTAACAGTACCACCAGGACCGCCTGAATGGACATTTGGGTAGTAAAAATAACCCCGGAGTCAATGAATCTGGCCAGCATGATGGTCAGAAACACTACGATCACGCCTTGCCAGTACCCCTGACCCAGTAGGGCTTGTAGTGAGTCTCCCACCAGAATGCCCAAGGTGGCCCCGATCGAAACTTCCAGGGCCTTTTTCAAGTGCGGATCGCGACCAAACCCCAGTGTAATTAACGCCGAGGTGGCGGCGAAATATGGTGCTTGATGGCCTAAAACCGCCACCGCGATCGCATAAGCGCTTACCGCTGCGATCGCCGAGGTGGCTGCCGGCACCAAAGCTTTTCGAGCGCGCCATGTCCCGGAACGTATACGGGCGGAAAAGAACCGTTTGATCTTCTGCCAACCTCGCGGTTCTGGTTGTACCGGAATTGGAGTGGTATGCATGCGCTCTGCCATGCCTCTTATCTTAGGACGCCCGGGACGGGCCTGTGAAAATTCTTTGGTAGCTAAAGGTTCATCAACCGTTTACCCATTCGGGACCCAGAGGTTACCTCCCCCACGTAGCTTCAGTCATAGTTGACCAATCACGAGCTGGAAAGAGGAAAAACCCAGTGAAGTTCGCACGTTTTTACCGTGGCGCTGTAATCGGCGCGATTGCAGCAGTGGCCTTAGCCGCGTGTTCTTCTGATAATGCCGACGACGGCGTAGCAGCCGCAGCATCTGGCAATCTGATCGGTGGTGGCGCCTCGTCACAAGAGGCGGCCATGACAGCCTGGACCGATGGTGTCACCAAAGAATACCCGGAACTGACTGTTAGCTATGACCCGGTGGGATCTGGCGCCGGCCGGGAAGGATTCATCGCTGGTCAATATAGTTTCGCCGGTTCTGATTCGGCCATGGACACTTCCGAACAGCAACAGGCTTGTGGTGACGGTAGCGCTTTTCATGTGCCAAGCTATATTTCTCCGGTGGCCGTATCCTTCAACTTAGACGGTATTGACTCGCTGAATCTCAAACCCGACACGATCGCCAAGATCTTCGCCGGTGAAATTACCTCCTGGGATGATGCAGAAATCGCCGAACAGAACGACGACGTCGATCTACCGGACACCGATATCACCGTGGTGCATCGCTCAGACGAGTCCGGTACCACGGAAAACTTTACCGATTACTTACACGGTGCAGCCGGTGACGTGTGGACCTGGGACCCAGCAGAATCCTTCCCTGATGAACTGACCGGTGAATCTGCACAACAAACCTCCGGTGTGGTGTCATTGACCTCCGAGACCGACGGGGCCATCACTTATGCTGACGCATCTCAGATCGGCAGCTTATCCACGGTAGCCGTCGGGGTCGGTGACGAATACGTTGAGTATTCTGCCGATGCCGCTGCCGCAGCGGTGGAAACCGCGGAAGAAGACACCGAATCCGAAGGTGCTCGTATCTTAGATCGCAGCACTGAGCAGGAAGGTGTCTACCCGATCGTCATGATCTCTTACCACATCTTCTGTGACCAGTATCAGGACGAAGACCTGGCAGAACAGGCCAAATCCTTTGGTAAGTATGTGATCTCCGAGGATGGTCAGGCCGCTGCAGAAGAATCTGCTGGTTCCGCGCCGATATCCGACACCATCCGTGACGAAGCCACCGAACGTATCGATGCCATTACCGCAGGCTAAGTCCCGTGAATTACCCGGCGTACCGTTACAGGAGCGCAACGTGACAACCACCTCGGACAAGAAAACCGCAAGCACCGGGCGGCTGGGCGATAGGATATTCTTTGGGCTGTCCTGGGCCGGTGGTGCCACGATCCTGGCGGTATTGGCCTTCGTCGCAGCGTTTCTGGTTATTCAATCGTTACCAGCCATCATGCCGGAGACCTTTGGCATCGGAGCCCAAGAGCACACCAATTTTTGGGCCTATGTGTGGCCATTAATTATGGGCACCGTTATCGCATCGGTGATCGCATTGGCTTTGGCGACGCCGGTTGCCATTGGCGTCTCGCTGTTTATTAGCCACTATGTGCCCCGACGGTTTGCCACATCAATCGGCTATCTCATCGACCTGCTGGCTGCCATCCCGTCGGTGGTTTATGGTGCCTGGGGCATGCTTGTGCTGGCACCGGCAATGGTCCCCATCTACCGCTGGCTACACGACAACCTGGGATTTATCCCATTATTTGCTGCAGATCCCACCGTCACGACCACGGGGCGCACCATCTTAACCTCCGGCGTGGTGCTTGCGGTAATGGTATTGCCAATCATTACCGCGTTGTGCCGTGAGATTTTCTTGCAGGTGCCCAAATTACACGAAGAGGCAGCACTTGGGCTTGGTGCCACACGTTGGGAAATGATCAAAATGACTGTATTTCCTTTCGCCCGGGCCGGCATTATCTCCTCAATCATGCTCGCACTGGGCCGCGCCCTGGGAGAAACCATGGCGGTCACCATGGTGTTATCTGCCGGGGGATTCTCGTGGTCGCTGGTGACATCCGGGGCCAATGCCACTATCCCGTCAGAGATCGCACTGAATTTTCCTGAAGCCTTTGGACAACGCCAAGCAGAATTGATCGCTGCCGGCCTAATGCTCTTTATTATCACCCTGGTCGTCAACGTCATAGCCCGATACATCGTCAACGTTCATGCGAAGAAAGCTGAGGGACTATCGTGAGCGTACAAACCCATCAGCGTCCCAAAACGCAGCCAGAAACCCAGCCGCAGCGGAC
>DEPX01000140.1:0-4224 GCA_002358975.1 Micrococcaceae bacterium UBA3381
TCACTTGCGCCACGTACTACAACCTTCACAAATACAACCGGTAGTATTATCCAGGATACAGGCCATACTCTACCCTGGAGGACCCGTTGACCAACCCCGAAAACACCGGTGAGGACCTGGGTGTCACCACCCCAGATATCACCACTACGGCTGGCAAATTAGAAGACTTTTTCCACCGTCGTGAGGCAGCATTGCTGCCCACCGGACAAGGACCCGTCGACCGCCAACACGCCCGGGGAAAAGCTACTGCCCGCGAACGCATCGATGTGTTGTTGGATAAAGATTCCTTCGTGGAATTTGATCAACTCCGAACACACCGCACCACGGCTTTTGGCATGGATGCCAGGCATCCAGCAGGCGACGGCGTGGTGGCAGGTTATGGCACGATAGATGGCCGTAACGTGGCGGTATTTGCCCAAGACTTCACGGTTTTTGGCGGCTCCTTATCTAAGGTTAATGGGGAAAAAATCGTCAAGGCCCAAGAATTCGCGGCCACCAATGGTTTCCCGTTGATTGGTATTAATGACGGTGGAGGCGCCAGGATCCAGGAGGGCGTGGACTCCTTGGCAATGTTTGCTGATATTTTCCGCAATAACGTCATGGCCTCCGGCGTTGTACCGCAAATCTCTATCATTATGGGTCCTTCAGCCGGTGGCGCTGCCTATTCACCGGCGCTCAATGATTTTGTAGTCATGGTGGATAAGACTTCGCACATGTTCATTACAGGCCCAGATGTGATCAAGTCTGTCACCGGTGAAGACGTTGACATGGAAACCCTAGGTGGCGGGCTTCAACATAACGAAACCTCCGGCACTGCTGCCTACCTGGCTGCTGATGAGCAAGATGCCTTTGAATGGGTCGCTGAATTGCTGGACTATTTACCTGCGCATAACTTCATCACCCAAGAATCAAATTTCCAACAAGACTTGGAAACGAACGTAAAAGATCTGGCTCTTGATACCATCGTTCCCGATTCTGCCAATCAGCCCTACGACATGTTAGAAGTCATCGCCACCATCGTCGATGATGGTGCCTTGCTACAGATTCAGGAGCGCTATGCACCCAACATTATCGTAGGATTGGGCCGCGTCGAAGGCCGTACGGTGGGTCTGGTGGCTAACCAGCCGCAACAATTAGCCGGGACGTTGGACATTGCTGCATCGGAGAAAGCCGCCCGTTTTGTACGTTTCTGTGATGCTTTCAACATCCCAATTGTCACTCTGGTTGACGTACCGGGCTTTCTTCCGGGTGTGGACCAGGAACACTCGGGCATCATCCGACGCGGTGCAAAGCTAATTTATGCCTACGCTGAAGCCACCGTTCCCAAAATCACGGTTATTACACGTAAGGCGTTCGGCGGGGCCTATATTGTCATGGGGTCCAAGAAACTGGGAGCGGATTACAATGCCGCCTGGCCCACGGCCCAGATCGGGGTCATGGGCGCCCAAGGTGCCGTTAACATTCTATACCGCCGCGAACTAGGCAATGTAGCCGATAATGGGGGCGATGTCGAAGCCCGGCGCACAGAATTAATTGATGATTACGAGACAGCATTGCTCAATCCATATGAGGCAGCTGATTCAGGATATATTGATGCAGTTATTGCCCCATCAGAGACGCGTGCACAGGTGGTTCGGGCCTTACGCGCCACTACCGCGAAACGTGAATCTCGTCCAGCTCGTAAACACGGAAACATTCCACTATGATCGCTCAGCCAGAATCGATAGGTATCAGTGTCAAAGGTACCAGCCTCTCTGAGGAAGAGACTGCCGCACTGCTAACCGTCATCAACACACAACTTGTTGAAGTACCACCAGCCGAACCTCCTGTGGATTATGCAACACGCAACCGGGTGACTACCACTTGGGCGGCGTTTGATTCCTGGCAGCAAATGCCACGAGGCCACTAAGCGTTACCGAATTATTCGCGCTCTGATGGATTGCGATTGATGATGGCTTGCGCTTGGGTAGCCGTGGGAGCCTCATCTTCGTCCGCAGTGGCCACAGCCATTTGGGCCATACCGGGGATTCCGACCTCAACACTGCCGGAAGTTCGTGAACTTAACCTGCGAGAGAGTGCCTGTGCCACCCAAACCAACACGAAGTTCATCACGATAAAGATAGTGGCGCCCACGACCATAGCCTGCAGGATATTGCCATAACCTGAGCCTAGGTGGCGGGCATATCGTAATAACTCGGCAAAGCCAATGATGTAGCCAAGCGCAGAGTCTTTGAGGATAATGACAAACTGAGAGACCAGTGATGGCAGCATCGCTACCAAGGCCTGAGGTACCTCAACTAAACGCAATGATTTGGTGCCTGTCATACCGACTGCCAAAGCGGCTTCACGTTGGCCTTTAGGAAGTGATCGAACTCCGGAGCGGACTAGTTCGGCAATGACAGCTCCGTTGTACAGGGTGAGTGCCACGATTACCGCGTAGTACGCCGAGTTACGTGGATCGATATAGCTGGCTAAAAACTGGGAAAAGAAAAAATGCAAAAATACCATCAAGACTAAGACCGGCACGGCACGGAAGAATTCCACGATGACCATCGCGCCCCACCGAACCAATCTGAAGGGTGCCAGGCGTAAGAATCCGAACCCTAAACCGAACACAACAGAGGTAACCACCGCGATGGCTGCCGCCTGAAGTGTGAATTGTACCCCCGGCAGCAAGTAATTTGTCCATGCGTTGAGGTTGATGGCGCTCCACCACAAACTTAGTTTCATCTGGCCCTGTTCAGCTAGGACCTGATAAACCCAGACGAGTATCGCTATGATGCCTAGCGCAACGATCACGTTGAGGATCCTGGTGATGCGTTTAGCACGGGGCCCTGGTGCATCAAAAAGCACGTATTGGTTGCTCATCGTGTTACCGCCACTTTATCTGACAACCATGTCGTCAAGAGCCCAACCGGTATCACGATCAGGCTGAATCCGATAGCAATGATGAGAAATATGGCGATCATAAAGTTCGGATTAAATTCGATCATAGATTTCATAACTCCGGAGGCTTCTGTCACCGATGCGGCAGCAGCGACCGTCGTGTTTTTTATCAGTGCAATCAAGGTGTTGCCAATCGGGGTGATAGCGCCTCGAATTGCCTGTGGGAAGATGATCAATCGCGCTGCAGGAAAGAACCCCAATCCTATGGAACGGGCAGCTTCGGCTTGACCAGCCGGGACAGTGTTTACGCCGGACCGTATTGCCTCAGCGAAAAACGGTGCATGATAGACCGATAAGGCAATAGTGGCGAGGATAAAGAAATTCATGTCAAAGTTGGAGTGCATGTTGATTTGCAGTTGACCCCAGAGCACTAAAACAGACATAACTACTAATACGGTCAAAGGGGTATTCCGGACCACGTTAATAAACGCTGCACTGAGCCAACTGAGTGAGCGGACTGGTGAGACTCGAAATAATGCAAGAATTACCCCAAGGCTAAACGCAGCAATACTGGACCAAAAAGCCAGCTGGATATTTGTCCAAAACCCCTCAAAAATGGGATATTGCTCAAAAAGATAGAGAATATCTTCCATACCTGTCTATCCCGTCGTTGTGTGAGTCAGGGGTGTAGTTATGAAAGGTCCAAACCCTGCTGCGCCCAACAGCAGGATACTGAACCCCTCTACTAATCGACCGCCAAAACGGTAGCGGTGTATATTATTCCTCCTGGTCTTCGTCCAGACTGCCCGCGACATCACCACAGGTAATCACTTCAAGGTCATCGTTAAGTTCTGCGTTCGCTTCATAATCGACGCCTTCGGTATTATCAGCCAGTAACTCATCGATGGTCCCATCGTCGCGCAACGTTTCAATAGCGTCATTAACGGTTTTGCAGGTGTCGTCAGAATCTTGAGGTAAGCCAACGCCGTATGGTTCCTCGGAAAACGGGTTCCCAACGACTTTAAATTCATCTGCGTATTCATCAGCAGCAGCAAGACCGGCCAGTATGATGTCATCAGTGGTGACCGCATCAACTTGCCCCGACTGGAGGAATGTTAGACATTCGGTATAGCCATCTTGCTCAACGAGTTCGACCTCATCGGCATACATGTCTTTGATATTTTGGGCGGGCGTGGAACCTGAAACCGAGCAGAGATTACGACCGTTGAGATCCTCTGGACCGGTAATGTCTTCTTCATCGGCGCGCACCAGGATGTCTTGACCGGCCATAAAATACGGGCCAGCGAAGTCCACGCGTTCTGCACGCTCTTCGGTAAT
>DEPX01000140.1:4362-8137 GCA_002358975.1 Micrococcaceae bacterium UBA3381
GAAAGAACCGCTTTGGCAACATCGACATCGAACCCTGTGGGGTCGTTATCTCCTTCGCGATAGCCCAGACCGGGTTGGTCATATTTTATACCGACGGTAATGGTATCGGAACCGGCGTCCTCCGCATCTGCCTCATCTTCTTGCGCACTTGGGGAACAGGCAGTCATCGCCAATAAACCAGCAGCCCCTATAGCTGCAAACTTCATCCAAGGTGTTTTCATGGGTCCGTACCTTTCGGTGAGTAATGAGTAGTCTTTGGTTATTCAGTTAAAATTTTCGACAAGAAATCCTGGGCCCGGGTGGTTTGTGGATCAGTAAAGAATTGGTGGGGCGTGGTATCTTCGATAATTTGGCCTTCAGACATAAACAGCAGACGGTCCCCGGCTTTGCGTGCGAACCCCATCTCGTGGGTGACGACTACCATCGTCATCCCACCGGCGGCCAGATCAACCATGACATCTAATACTTCCTGGACCATCTCGGGGTCTAAGGCAGAAGTGGGTTCATCAAAGAGTAGGATTTTTGGCTTCATAGCAAGTGCCCGTGCAATCGCCACACGTTGTTGTTGGCCTCCAGAAAGCTGCGCCGGCAATTTCTTGGCTTGGTGCCCTACCCCAACCCGGTCAAGCAATTCCATTGCCTCGGCTTCAGCTTGTCTTTTAGGGATTTTTCGAACCTTAATCGGGCCTAAGGTGACATTTTCCAAAATGTTTTTGTGAGCAAAGAGGTTAAACGATTGGAAGACCATACCAACGTCGGCTCGTAACGCTGCCAGTTGGCGACCCTCTTCTGGCAATACATTGTTATCAACCTCGATGACGCCGCCATCGTCATCGATGGTTTCAAGACGGTTGATTGTACGGCACAAAGTTGATTTCCCTGACCCTGAAGGCCCCACAACGATACATACTTGGCCAACAGGGATGTCCACGTTGATGTCCGTGAGAGCTTGAAAAGCACCGAAATGTTTATTCACACCCACCAAACGCACCAAGGGTCGTTCTTTGGTCTCAGTTGCCATTCAGAGCTCCTCAAGAATGCCACACAGCAAGAAATAGTGATTCTTGTCACATTTATACCTATCCTAACAGGTCACTTCCAAATTCCTAACCTTTGGTATCCAGCCCCCACTATGACTGCAAGTAGGATGAGGCTATGCCACAAACACCTCTTGATGCTGCGGCAGACGACTATGCTGCTCAGTTAGCTCACCTACACCCCTTGGCTGCGTCAGAAATTGGTATCCCCGGATACGCCGACAAAATGCCGGATTACTCACCCGAGGGAGCTGCTGCCGTGGATGAACTCAATGCAGCAGTGCTAATGCAGATAGCTCGACTCGAACCTGAAAATTCGCAGGATGTTATTACTCGTGATGCAATGCAGGAACGCTTGACCATAGAGCGCCAGCTATACGCCACCGGAGTAGTAGGCCTGAACAATATCGCGTCTCCTGTCCAAGAAATTCGCGCGACCTTCGATTTGATGCCTAATAAAAGCAATCATGACTGGAGAAATATCGCCCGACGGCTATCGCAAGTCAAAGACGCGTTGCAGGGTTACAGCAGTCGTTTGACATCGGCTATTGCGGCCGGTGATGCGCCGCCTATTCGGCAAGTTGATGCTTGTATTACCCAATCGCAAGCTGCTGCAAGAGGCTTTTTTACAACACTAGTTGGCCAAGCAATCGAGGTACCGGCTTCACTGCGTAGAGATCTGGAACGCGCAGCCGCTTCCGCTGGGCAGGCTTACGCCGACTTTGCAGAATACCTTGCAAACGATCTTCGCCGTCATGCACGCCTAACTGATGCCGTTGGTGCAGACTATTACGCACTAGCTTCTAGACAATTTTTAGGTGCTGACGTCGATTTACTGGAAACTTACCATTGGGGCCTCAACGAGTTGGAACGCATTATTGAGGAACAACAACGTATTGCTGAATCAATACAACCAGGTGCCAGTATCGGGCAGGCCCGGGCAATGTTATCTGCGGACCCTACTCGACAGCTTCATGGGACTGCGGCACTGCAAGCCTGGATGCAACACTTAGCTGACGCCACGATGCAAGATATGAAGCAGCATTTTTCTATACCTGAACCTGCGGATCGCATCGAAGCGTTGATCGCCCCGACACAAGACGGCGGGATTTATTACACTGGGCCATCGGAAGATTTTTCCCGTCCAGGTCGCATGTGGTGGTCAGTGCCCGAAGGCGAAGACACCTTCACGACCTGGCAACAAACCACTACCGTATTTCATGAAGGCGTCCCCGGCCACCATCTGCAGATTGCCACCACGATGCTCAACGCTGAAAACCTCAATACTTGGCGTCGTCACTGGCTTTGGGTATCAGGCCATGGCGAGGGGTGGGCGCTCTATGCCGAAGAACTGATGCACGAGCTCGGCTATCTAACTGATCCCGGGGATTACTTGGGCATGCTAGATGCCCAACGAATGCGCGCGGCACGAGTCATTTTTGATATCGGCGTGCATTGCGGTTTTGATGCTCCTCAGTCCTGGGGCGGCAAACCGTGGGATGTCGCCACTGGTTTTGCCTTCCTACAAGCCCACTTCAATGAAACCCCGGGTGTATTGGATTTTGAATTTACCCGGTATCTGGGGTGGCCAGGACAAGCACCTAGCTATGCTGTGGGCAAGCGTATCTGGCAAAAAATTCGCGCTGAATATGAAACACAAGCCGATTTTGAGCTAAAAACATTCCACACCCGTGCACTCGCGTTAGGCTCGATGGGCTTGGAGACACTACAGAAAGCACTTCGATGAAACATCCCCTCGTACTGGGCTCGGCATCCACGGCCCGGGCCAGTATCTTAGAGCGCGCTGGTATCCCATTTAGCCAGTTAGCTGCTGATATTGATGAAGCTGCATTAGTTGAGGAAGGCGTTAAACCACGTGTTCAGGCACAAGCTTTAGCCACAGCGAAAGCCCATGCGGTAGCTGATCTGGTCATGGAGCAGCACCAAACCATCGGACCTGCCTACATCGTAGCCGCCGACTCGGTCTTTGAATTTGAAGGACGAGCATTTGGCAAACCGTTACGGGCCGATATCGCCATAGAGCGCTGGCGAGCTCAGCGCGGTAAGACCGGTCGCTTGCACAGCGGACACACACTTATCGTGCTTTTGGACGGTACCAAGCAACGGGTACTGCAAGAGACCGTGAGCGCTTCAGTATCATTCGCTGATGTCTCGGATGCTGAAATTGAGGACTATGTGGCTACCGGTGAACCATTGAATGTAGCCGGCGGCTTCACCTTGGAAGGACGTGGCGCCACTTTGGTTTCCGGCGTTGAGGGTGATCCCAATGCAGTATTGGGTCTATCGTTGCGTGCGGTACGCGAGATGCTACAGCGGGTCGGAGTTTCGCTGACCAGCTGGTGGGATCAGCACGGCTAAGCCACACTGTTGTAGGATTCCTACAAATTTTTTGCTGTATAGACGGCTAGCGGTGCGTCATTCTGTATGTTTCCCACCTATTCGTCCTAAGCTACTTTAGATGACTTCGATAGAATGATTCGATGCTGGATCATTTCTGCGAAGCGCGCCGAACCAAGGAGAATTGTTTCTATGTCCATGACCACCGCGTCATCCTCGATGAATTACCGTTCGTTTTCGAAGGTACTGATTGCCAATCGAGGCGAAATCGCAGTCCGGGTTATCCGGGCCGCCCAAGATGAAGGACTAGAAGCAGTCGCTATTTATGCCAATCCGGACCGCGAATCAATGCATGTGCGACTGGCCGATCACGCGTTTGC
>DEPX01000140.1:8175-8510 GCA_002358975.1 Micrococcaceae bacterium UBA3381
TACTTATCGGTGGACAAGGTACTCAAGGCGGCTAAAGACTCCGGAGCCGACGCTATTCATCCTGGCTACGGTTTTTTGGCAGAAAATGCTGACTTTGCGCAGGCGGTTATCGACGCCGGCATTAGCTGGATTGGACCACCACCGTCTGCTATTCACGCCCTAGGCGATAAGGTCGCGGCCCGGCACATCGCTCAAAAGGTCGGCGCACCGCTGGCTCCAGGGACAAAAGATCCAGTGGATTCCTCCCAAGAGGTAATTGATTTTGCCGACGAGTTCGGCCTGCCGTTAGCAATTAAAGCAGCCCACGGCGGCGGTGGCCGTGGGATCAAAGTCGT
>DEPX01000056.1:0-1631 GCA_002358975.1 Micrococcaceae bacterium UBA3381
AGCCCGATCGGTGGACAGGGCATGACACTGGGCTGGCTCGACGCCATAGACCTAGCGCCACTACTGACCAGAGTCGTGACCAGTCACAACCTGGCACCATTAGACCAACTGGCAAGCTTTCAACACTTCGAACAAACCCGGCTGGCCGCGGCACGAGCAGCAGCACGCCAAGCAGAGCTGAATATGGCACTTGGCCGACCAATGCCCAACTTCGCGGCGGTGATACGGGATGCTGGGCTGAAAACCGTATTAGCCACCGGAATGCGCCACCGACTTGCCAAAGCCTTCACCATGCGCCAACCACTGGGCGGAACCGAAGTCCAAGTACCGCAATAGACCATTAGTCTTCGTGTTCGAGGATCCTGCTGAGCCGCGAGGCCGCCGTCACTACAGTGGAACCGTGATACCGGCCAGGATTTCGCGTCAACCGCTCCACCGGACCGGAAATCGAGATCGCAGCAATCACCGGACCCGAACCATTACGCACCGGCGCTGACACCGAGGCCACACCGGCTTCGCGCTCGCCGACCGATTGGGCCCAACCACGACGACGCACAGAAGCTAAGGTCGCAGAAGAAAACGCGGCATCGTGGAGTCCACCGGCAAGTGAGAGATGATCCTGCCAGGCCAACAGCACCTGGGCGGCAGAACCGGCCTTCATCGAAAATTCGGTACCTACCGGGATGGAATCGCGCAGCCCAATTGGACGTTCCACTGAGGCTACACATACCCGTGCTTGGCCGTATGCCCGAAAAATCTGGGCGGATTCTCCGGTGGTCTCACGCAACCAATTCAGGACCGGTTCGGCCAATGTGGTTAACCGGTCGGTGCCTGCTGCAGTGGCAAACTCATGGAGTCGTTTGCCTAAGACATACCGTGAACTGTCGTCTCGGGCCACAATGCGGTGGTGCATTAGTGCGGCGGCTAACCGGTGTACCGTTGGTCGAGAAATGCCCGTGGCGTCAACGAGCTGCAACAGCGTGGCGGGACCTTTTTCTAGCCGTTCTAGGATTTTCAGCGAGCGGTCAATGACCCCCACACCCGATGCAGTGCTCACCAATTTGCCTCTTCCAAAAAGCCATAAGTATTTCAGACTGTGATATTGTCGTCTCATCTATTGAGACACACTTGACGTCTGCTTGGCAAATTCATCGCTTAGGTGCGAGATTAATAACGCGAGTACGTTGATCGGAAGAAAGTAGGAACAACTCCATGAGTACGCCACGGACATTGGCTGAAAAAGTGTGGGCAGACCACACTGTTGTTGAAGGTGAAAAACAAGGTGACGTTCAGACACCTGACCTGCTCTACATTGACCTACACATGGTGCACGAAGTGACCTCCCCGCAGGCCTTTGAAGGTCTACGGTTGGCAGGCCGTCCGGTGCGCCGCCCCGATCTGACCATTGGCGTTGAAGATCACAACGTCCCGACCATGAACATCAACGAAATGATCGCCGAGCCCACCTCGCGTAAACAAGTTGATGCCCTGCGCGATAACGCCGAAGAATTTGGTATTCGCCTGCACTCACTGGGTGACGCTGAACAAGGCATCGTCCACGTGGTTGGTCCACAACTTGGCCTGACCCAACCGGGAACCACTGTGGTATGTGGCGACTCGCATACCTCAAC
>DEPX01000056.1:1745-5982 GCA_002358975.1 Micrococcaceae bacterium UBA3381
AAAGACATTATCTTGGCCGTTATCGCAAAAATTGGGACCGGCGGCGGCCAAGGCTACGTGCTGGAATATCGTGGTGAAGCCATCGAGCAGTTGTCGATGGAAGCCCGCATGACCATCTGTAATATGTCCATTGAAGCCGGTGCTCGCGCCGGGATGATTGCCCCGGATGAAACCACCTTCGCCTACCTGAAGGGCCGGCCACATGCTCCCAAGGGCGAACAATGGGATGCTGCCGTCGAATACTGGAAATCCCTGCGCACGGATGACAATGCAACCTTCGATGCTGAGATCACTATCGACGGCGATGCACTGGAACCCTTTGTGACCTGGGGGACTAACCCGGGCCAAGGTGTCTTCCTCTCTGATGCCATCCCAGCACCGGAATCTTTTGACGATCCGGCCGAAAAAGCCGCCGCCGAGCGGGCTTTGGAATACATGGACCTTCAAGCCGGTACCCCAATGAAAGACATCCCGGTCGATACCGTGTTCTTAGGTTCCTGTACCAACGCACGGATCGAAGATCTGCGTATGGCAGCAGCAGTACTGCAGGGACGCGAAAAAGCCGACAGTGTCCGCATGATGGTAGTACCCGGTTCGATGCAAGTACGTTTACAGGCCGAAGAAGAAGGCCTGGATAAGATCTTCAAAGAATTCGGCGCCGATTGGCGCTTTGCCGGTTGTTCCATGTGCCTAGGCATGAACCCGGATCAACTGGAGCCAGGTGAACGGGCCGCATCCACCTCGAACCGAAATTTCGAAGGACGCCAGGGCAAAGGTGGCCGAACCCACCTGGTCTCACCGGTTGTTGCAGCCGCCACCGCGGTACGTGGAACACTGGCTTCGCCATCAGATCTTGGCATGACCGACTATATCGTCGCACCGAACTAACCCACATCAACGATACGAAAAGAGGCACAATACATGTCATTGGAAAAATTCGTAACACACACCGGTGTGGGCGTTCCACTGCGCGAATCCAACGTGGATACCGACCAGATCATCCCGGCACACTTTTTGAAACGCATTACTAAAACCGGGTTCGAAGACGCACTATTCTCCCGTTGGCGTAGCAATGAAGATTTTATTTTGAATCAAGAACCATATTCGCAGGGCACCGTGTTAGTAACCGGACCAGATTTTGGTACCGGCTCCTCGCGTGAACACGCCGTATGGGCCTTACGCGACTACGGATTCAAAGCGATTATCTCTGCACGCTTTGGTGATATCTTCCGCTCCAATGCTGGCAAACAAGGACTCGTCGCTGCACAAATCGACCAGTCAGACATCGAATTAATCTGGAAAGAGCTGGAAAATAATCCAGGAGCTGAAGTCTCTGTTGACTTGGAGAATCGCCTTGTGGAGTGCGGTGCAATCTCAACACGTTTCCAGATCGATGACTACACGCGTTGGAGGTTGATGGAAGGCCTTGATGATATTGGCCTGACCTTGCGTAGTGCCGATGCCATCGATGCATTCGAAGCCTCGCGCCCCGAGATCAAACCCACCACACTGCCTGCCAAACTCTCAGACGTCTAGATTTCGTCGCCTACAATAGGAATATTGCCAATTTGTCAGCGCATCACGACCGGTGAGCAACCAGCGTGCTGCGGGGTGTGGAAGGTAGAAAACATCAATGTCTAACGTGTTGACCATTCACGGAGGGAAACCACTAGTAGGGTCCGTTTCCGTCCGTGGCGCCAAGAACCTGGTCCCCAAGGCAATGGTTGCCGCTTTATTGGGTTCCAAACCGTCGGTAATTCGCAACGTCCCAGAAATTAAGGATGTTGAAGTGGTTACCGGATTGCTGCGGTTACATGGCGTAGTGGTGGAACACGACTACGATTCCGGTGAAATCTACATGGATCCCACCGGCGTCAAAACCGCCAATAATGCAGAAATTGATGCATTCGCTGGAGACTCACGCATCCCGATCCTGTTTTGTGGCCCCCTGATGCATGCTGTGGGTGCAGCATTTATTCCGGATCTTGGGGGTTGCAAAATTGGTGACCGCCCCATCGACTTCCACCTCGATGTGCTGCGTCAATTTGGCGCTGAAGTCTCCAAAGAGCCCACCGGCACCTATATTCGTGCACCGCGCCGACTCACCGGTGCCAAACTCGAATTACCCTACCCATCCGTGGGTGCCACCGAACAGGTACTACTGACGGCGGTGAAAGCCGATGGCATTACCGAGCTCAAAGGTGCCGCGGTAGAACCAGAAATCCACGATCTGATTCACGTGCTACAAAAAATGGGCGCCATCATCACCGTCCAGACCGACCGCACCATTCGTATCGAAGGCGTGCCAGAACTGGGTGGCTATAATCACGTGGCACTCAATGATCGCAATGAATCAGCCTCATGGGCCACTGCCGCACTGGTGACCAACGGTGATATTTTTGTCGAAGGGGCGACCCAACGTGATTTAACCGCGTTTTTGAATGTTTATCGCAAAATTGGTGGCGACTTTGACGTCCGCGACACAGGCATTCGGTTTTGGCGTGGGGGAGACAGCCTCAACCCACTAGTTTTAGAAACCGACGTGCACCCGGGCTTTATGACCGACTGGCAACAACCACTGGTCGTTGCACTCACCCAGGCCCAAGGCGTCTCCATAGTTCACGAGACCGTCTACGAAAATCGTTTCGGTTTCACCGACGCGCTAGTACGCATGGGAGCCTCCATCCAATTGCACCGGGAATGCCTGGGCTCCGTTCCGTGTCGTTTTGGGCAGCGCAACTTTTTACACTCCGCTGTCATTTCGGGCCCAGCAAAACTGACCGGCACAAACTTCAATATTCCGGATCTGCGCGGCGGATTCTCACACGTGCTGGCCGCCCTAGCAGCTGACGGGACCTCGGTGGCCACCGGTATGGCCGTCATTAACCGTGGCTACGAAAAGTTCTTTGACAAGCTTGAAGGACTTGGTGCCGATATCGAAATCTCAGACAACTAACACCTGGAGTATTTGTGTCGTCCTATTCTCTAGGTCAACGTGCCATGTATTTTGGTGCGGCAGCAATCGTGCGTCCGTTCAACATGTTGTTGATGCGTCGCGACTGGCAGGGACAACAAAACCTGCCAAAGTCCGGCATGATCCTGGCGGTCAACCATATTTCTGAGATCGATCCACTGTATATCGGCCACATGATCTACTCCAGCGGACGAATCCCGCACTTTTTGGCCAAAAAAGAGCTTTTCGGTGCCCCGCTGATTGGTAAAGCACTCTACGCGTTACAACAAATCCCAGTGGATCGTGCCGGACGCAGTATTGATTCACTAGAAATGGCCGAAGAAGTCCTGTCTCAACAGGGCGTAATTATTATCTATCCGGAAGGCACGACCACAAAAGACCCGGATATGTGGCCCCAAATTGGTAGGCTCGGCATGATACGCCTAGCATTATCCACCGGCGCACCGGTGATCCCGGTTGGCCAGTGGGGTGTGCACCAAACACTGCCAAAAGGGGACAAACTCCCCAACGTGTTCCCACGGCGTACTTCGGCAATCCGAATTGGCACCGAAACCGATTTGGACTGGATCCGGCAGGTGGATCACCCCCTACCCAAGGATCTGGCAACCGCCACCGAACAGGTCATGTCGGAGATCACCGACCTGATGGTTCCCCTACGTCAGGGCACCCCTCCCGAAACACGATATAACCCAGCAAAACACCGCTAAGGAGTCCCCATGACTACCGATCAAGTAACCGTGGCCATCCTTGGTGGAGGATCATGGGGGACCACGTTCGCCAAAGTTTTAGCCGAAGCAGCCCAAACTCGCAACGAGCCCATCACCATTCGCTTATGGGCCCGCCGACCAGAAGTCGCCGAGGATATCAACACCAACCACACCAACAGCGAATACCTGGAAGACATCCCACTACCATCCAGTATCACCGCCACTACTGATCCGGTAGCAGCCGTAACCGGGGCCGAAATGGTCGTGGTGGCCGTACCAGCCCAGCAGGCCCGGACCACACTGGCACAGGTGGCCGATGCCATCGACGACCAAGCCATCCTGGTCTCACTGATCAAAGGCCTGGAACAATCCACCCAGTCGTTCATGTCGGAAGTCTTCACCGAAGAACTTAACCTCCCGGCCGAACAATTTGTGGTGGTGTCCGGACCGAATCTGGCCAAAGAAATCGCGCGCCAAGAACCCACCGCCACCGTGGTGGCCTGCGCATACGAACCCACCGCCGAATGGGTGGCAGCCATGCCGGCGTCCTCCTACT
>DEPX01000006.1 GCA_002358975.1 Micrococcaceae bacterium UBA3381
GTGTTGAGGTCGGTGTTGGAGTACCGGGAGTCGTAGAACAGGGTCTGCCATTGGCGGACCATGCCCAACGAGGAGTTGTTAATGAGGGCGACTTTGATGGGGATTTGGTTGATCACACAGGTGGCAAGTTCTTGGTTGGTCATCTGGAAGCAACCATCACCATCAATGGCCCAGACTGCACGATCGGGTTCGGCCACTTGGGCGCCCATGGCTGCCGGGATGGCGAAGCCCATGGTGCCAAGACCCGCGGAGTTCATCCACTGATTTGGGCGCTGGTAGCCAACAAATTGTGCGCCCCACATTTGGTGTTGGCCTACACCTGCCACGTAGATGGCTTCAGGACCGGCAATTTCGGAGAGGGTTTCGATAACTTTTTGTGGTGCCATCAGCCCATCGTCAGTTGGGGTGTAACCCAGTGGGTAGGTGGCTCGGGTGCGATTGATGATGTCCCACCATTGGGTTAGATCCGGGGCACCGTGGTTGTCAAAACTGTTGCGCAGCTGCTGGGTCAGTTCGGGCAGGATGGCTTTGACGTCGCCAACGATGGGCACATCGGCCGTACGGTTTTTGGAGATCTCGGCCGGGTCGATATCAGCGTGGATGACCTTGGCTTCTGGAGCAAATGAGGCCAGTTGGCCGGTGACCCGATCATCAAAGCGTGCACCCAGGGTGATCAGCAGATCCGACATTTGTAGGGCCGATACTGCCGCAACAGTACCGTGCATGCCGGGCATGCCCAGGTTTTGGCGATCATGATCCGGGAAGACGCCGCGGGCATTGAGCGTGGTGACCACGGGTGCGCCGGTGGTTTTGGCCAGTTCGGCCAGTTCTGTGGCGGCTTGGGCACGCATGGCACCACCACCAACATAAAGCACTGGACGTTTGGCTTCTTGAATGAGTTTGGCCGCTTCGCGTACCTGGCGGGAGTGCCCACGGGTTACCGGACGGTAGCCTGGCAGGTCCATGACCGGTGGCCAGCAGAATTCCATTTCGGATTCCTGGGCGTCTTTGGTGACATCAACCAGCACCGGGCCGGGACGACCGGAATTGGCGATATAGAACGCCTCGGCCAGAGCCTGGGGAACGTCTTCTGCGCGGCGCACCAAAAACGAGTGTTTGGTGATGGGCATGGTGATACCCACGATATCGGCTTCCTGGAACGCGTCAGAGCCAATAAGTTTGGACCCGACCTGGCCGGTAATAAACACTACAGCTTCGGAATCCATGTTGGCATCGGCAATGGCAGTGACCAGGTTGGTGGCCCCCGGACCGGAGGTGGCAATGGCTACCCCGGTTTTGCCTGTGGCCAGGTAATAGCCCTGTGCGGCGTGGCCGGCACCTTGTTCGTGACGCACAAGGATGTGACGAATCCGTGAGGTGTCCATGAGTGGATCGTAGGTGGGCAGAATGGCGCCGCCTGGTAGACCGAAGACATCGGTGACGTCGAGTTCTTCAAGAGAACGAATAATGGCCTGGGCACCGGTCATCTTGGTGGCAGCCACCACCCGGTTTGGTCCTGGGACGGCCTGTGTATCAGAGTCGTGTGCAGATTTTTCCCGCTGCGGCGGGTGAGATGGCATCACCGACGGGGTGATATTTGATCCAGAACTCATGGAGTATGCCTCGATCAGTCGTAAGATGTGCAGTTTTTAGTACTGTCGACGTCGTTGGCGTCGTAGGGTGCTGCGCGGTGTCGCGATACCCATAAAAAAACCCCGGCTTCGGCGGGTATGCCTGCTCGGGGTTCAGCGCATGGAAGGCGTTTCCGC
Source organism: Micrococcaceae bacterium UBA3381 (assembly GCA_002358975.1). Classification (GTDB taxonomy): domain Bacteria; phylum Actinomycetota; class Actinomycetes; order Actinomycetales; family Micrococcaceae; genus Yaniella. The sequence goes on from DEPX01000006.1 coordinate 1,770, forward strand.
CGTCTGAATACTTCAGTCCATGCGCTGCTAAATAACGACTAGTAGGGTCTTCGACATGCCCTCATACTCGTCGTTTTGCCCGAAATTGTCAAATCGGGCCCCGAGCAAACAGTGCTTAAAGCTCTACCTCGACGTTACAGTGGGCGCCTTCAGCTGCCGATTGTACGAGCGTGGCAAACTTTCCAAGCACACCGGTGGTAAATTTCGGTGGAATTGGCTTCCAGTTTTGTTTCCGGGTAGCCAGTTCTTCTTCGCTGACGTCAAGATCGATGGTGCGGTTAGCAATATCGACGCGAATAATGTCGCCGTCTTCAACCAAACCTATTGGTCCACCAACGGCAGCTTCCGGGGCGATATGACCGATACACAGCCCGGTGGTACCACCGGAGAAACGACCATCGGTCAACAACAGCACATCGGTACCAAGACCAGCACCTTTAATTGCGCCGGTAATGGCCAACATTTCGCGCATGCCCGGACCACCCTTAGGTCCTTCATAACGAATCACCACGACGTCGCCTTTTTTCAGCTCGTCGGCGGCCAATGCATCCATGGCCTGTTGTTCGCGTTCAAATACCCGTGCAGTGCCTTCAAAGACTTCGGCATCAAAACCAGCTGATTTCACAACCGCACCTTCCGGTGCCATCGAACCGTGCAGAATAGTTAGCCCACCGGTGGCATGGATCGGTTCATCCATCGTACGCAGTACCGCGCCATCGAGTTTGGCTGGTTTCAGATCTGCGAGGTTTTCGGCCACGGTCTTACCGGTCACCGTCAGCGCGTCACCGTGCAGCAAGCCTTCATCCAGCAGTGCCTGCATGACCACTGGTACACCACCGATACGATCCAGATCAGTCATGACGTACTGGCCGAATGGTTTCATATCTGCAATATGCGGGATCTTATCGCCGATACGGTTGAAGTCGTGCAGCGTCAGATCCACGCCGGCCTCATTGGCAATGGCCAGCAGGTGAAGCACCGTATTTGATGAACCACCAAACGCCATCATCACGGCGATAGCATTTTCAAACGCCTTCTTGGTTAGCACATCGCGGGCAGTAATACCCTTGGCCAGCATGTTGACCACAGCCTCACCGGCTTTGCGTGCGTCATAATCACGACGACGATCTGCCGATGGCGGGGCAGCCGAACCCGGCAGCGACATACCCAAGGCCTCCCCGACCGATGCCATCGAGTTAGCCGTGTACATACCACCACAGGCACCTTCGCCCGGGCAGATCGCACGTTCAATGGAATCCAAATCTTCCAGCGACATGGTTCCGCGGGCACAAGCACCGACCGCTTCGAAAGCATCAATCAGTGTGACCTGACGTTCCACACCATCAGACAGTGTGGCATAGCCGGGCATAATCGAGCCGGCGTAAACAAACACCGCGGCAAGATCCAAACGAGCAGCTGACATCAGCATCCCCGGTAGTGACTTATCACATCCAGCCAACAGAACTGAGCCGTCCAGACGCTCTGCCATCATTACGGTTTCTACCGAGTCAGCAATCACTTCGCGGGAGACCAGCGAGAAGTGCATCCCGTCGTGCCCCATGGAAATACCATCGGAGACCGAAATAGTACCGAACTCCAGCGGGTAACCACCGGCCGCATGAACACCGGTCTTGGCGGCTTCAGCCAACCGATCTAGCGAAAGGTTGCACGGCGTAATTTCATTCCAGGACGATGCGATACCAACCTGCGGCTTATCCCAATCGTCATCGCCCATGCCAACCGCACGCAGCATTCCACGAGCCGGAGCCCGTTCGTATCCATCAGTTACATCCCGCGAACGCGGCTTCATGTCAATTTCGGGGTTTTTAGACGTCATAGTCAAATCCTACTGATCTCGTGTGCCACAAAACTTCACGTGACCGTTCGTGTCTGAGACAACATTGGCGGTTACGGTGGGCATGAACACCGGCTATTTCAATTTTGCCCCGACGTATTTCTTTGATAAGGTTTTACTTCGTTGCCCAAACGCAATAGGCTCCTCTAGCTCAATTGGTAGAGCACCTGACTCTTAATCAGTAGGTTGCCGGTTCGAGTCCGGCGGGGAGCACCACAGAACGGCACCTCGTAATGCAAAGTCAGACGTAGGTGCCGTCATCGTTTATTCCGAACCCGCAGCATTCACGAATAACCCAACGCTTTTACGAAATCTATTTCAACATGAAACGTGATTTCTTGGACGGGCAGTCAATGTCTATACCCCATTCAAAACCAAGGCGACTATACAGACTTACCAGTTCAGCGAACATCTCGTCTTTCTCCGCCAGGATTGCCCCAATCTGTTTGTCTCATTGGTCGCCCTCTAGCCATCCCACAAGCCACCCCGCACCTAGACCGTCGAATACGGCACATAGTCCACGAAGGCCCTTTTGCGCTCAGGAAAATAGCGGAGACCTATCGCGTCATCTGGACGCCACCTCTCAACGAGGTCGACCATGAGGTTTCAGATCATCGGTCAACATCATGAGTTCTATCGGGCTCGCTGGCTGCCTCCGATCTACATCACGCAGGTCTTGCGGGCCCTCTCCGACTGAGTTATGCAATTGCTTCAAAATGCAATCGGAGACCGAGAGCTCGAGCAACTTTCACCACTGTGGCAAGACTCGGATTACCGTCAGCCGACAGAGCTTTATACAGCCCCTCACGACTCATACCAGCTTGTCGTGCAATCTCGCTGAAGTTTTGTGATCGAGCGATTGTTCCGAGGGCCTGCGCAATCACAGTTGGGTCATCGTCACCTTCTTCGATGACCGCCTCAAGGTACGCTGCAACATCGTCGATAGAATTTATATAGTCAGCTGTATCAAATGGAGCGAAAGTTTCCATGTCCTTAGCCATCCTACTCCTCCTTGTTTTGCTGCCAGTTACTGGCAACCCACTGGGCAGTCGCGATATCTGTACTCTGTGTCGATTTGTCCCCACCGGCTAGCAACAAAATGAAACGATCGCCTTCCTGCAAGAAGTAGACCCTGTAGCCAGGCCCATAACGAATCCTTAATTCAGAAATACCGCCACCAACTGGTTTTACATCCCCAGAATTCCCAGCAACCAAGCGATCAATTCTCGCGAGGACTCGAGCAACAGCCTGACGATCCTTCAGTTTTCTCAACCATCGTTCAAAAGTCGCCGACGCTACAAGCTCAACTATATGTCAACTATAGTTCACACGAGAGGGAGCCCGCAAGGACCGGAACGGCAATTTGGATAGAAACTTTATCAACCTATCGATAAACAGATAATCAGTAGGTTGCCGGCTCGAGTCCGGCGGGGAGCACAGCACAAGAAGACCTCGCAGAACACAAATTTTGCGAGGTCTTCTTGTTTTGCTATTTCGTTAGGCAATAGCCTCAAAACGCAGCCGCAGTCCAAGAGCATGGGCGACTTTTACTACCGTGGCAAGTGTCGGATTACCGTCGGCAGACAGTGCTTTGTATAATCCTTCACGGTTCATTCCAGCCTGACGTGCGATCTCGCTAAAGTTCTTTGATCGAGCAATGGTCCCTAACGCGTGTGAAATCATGCGTGGGTCATCCTCATCCTCGTCAATGAGAGCCTCGAGGTAAAGGGCAACATTCTCAAAAGTATTGACATAGTCAGCCGAGCCAAATCGTCCAGATGTGTCAGTATCGTGGTTCATAGGGTCCTTCCTTGTTCTCGTTGCCATGATTCCGCGATAGCCCGGGCCGTTACAATATCTGCACTTTGGCTTGCTTTATCCCCTCCGGCCAGTAATAAGATCAAACGCTCACGATCCTGCAAGAAATACACGCGGTACCCGGACCGTGGTGAATACGTAGCTCAGAAATGCCCTGACCTATTAGTTTCACATCACCAGGGTTTCGTGCAGCCAACCTGCCAATCCGAATACGGATTCGAGTAACAGCTCTACGGTCCTTTAACTTTCGAAATCATCGATCAAAAGTCGCTGACCTAACAACCTCAAGCATATGTCAGCTATATTTCACACCATAGAAGCCGTCCAGTACCGCCGACAACACTGTTCGAGCAGTGTCTAACAAAAAATTTACTAACTGATATTCAGTAAATTCCGGGCTCGAGTCCCTGAGGGGGACAGTACAAAAAAGCACCTCGCAAAACTAATGCCTGCAAGGTGCTTTACTATTACACACTAGTGAAATCACCCATAGACGTAGTTACAAAAGCGCAGGTAGCAAACGCCAGACCCTACAGTCTTGGCCCATGATGTGTACGTCATGATTGTGACGCTAAATTGTGTCATGCATCAAGCTACTGCTAGCCTTTGCACGTACCCATCAAGAGTGGCCGAGAGAACTGGCTCGTTGACGCCGCAGCAACC
>DEPX01000052.1 GCA_002358975.1 Micrococcaceae bacterium UBA3381
GAATCTACGATCCGACCGTGTTCCAGGACCAGAATATGGTCGGCGTCTTTGATGGTGGCCACGCGTTGGGCCACAATCAGCATGGTTGCCCCTGAAAGTTGCCGGGCCAGCGCAGCGCGTAACGCGGCATCGGTGGTGGCATCCAGTGCCGAAAACGAATCATCGAACAAATAGATACTGGGGTGTGCGGCCAGGGCTCGAGCGATGGCCAAACGTTGCCGTTGTCCCCCGGACACATCGCTGCCACCCTGGGCGATCGAGGACGCTAGTCCGTTGCCGTTGGCGGTTTCGCGTACGGCCACGAAATCTTTAGCCTGAGCGGTTTCTAGAGCCTGCCAGACGGCGTCGTCATTAGCATCCGGTGCGCCAAATCGCAGGTTGGAGGCCACGGTACCCGAAAATAGGTAGGCTTTTTGTGGCACCATGCCCACAATCTGAGATAGGGCTGCACGGCTGTACTGGTCTACCGGTACCCCATCGATGCGTACTTGTCCGGCACTTGTGTCGGTTAGTCGGGGGATGAGGTTTAGTAGCGTGGTTTTGCCCGATCCGGTCGAACCGATAATGCCGATGGTCTGGCCCGGTGCTGCAGAAAACGAAATATCGGTCAGCACCGGCTCATCGGCGCCCGGATAGGAGAAGCTCACGTTGCGAAATTCGAGGTAGCCTTGCGTATTAGCGGCGTCGAGACTGCCTTCGGCCAGTTCTGGTTCGGTGGCCAAGACTTCATTAATGCGTTTGGCCGAGACCATGGCGCGCGGGACCATCAAAAAGATCATGGTTGCCATCATTACGGCCATCAAAATTTGCAGCAGGTATTGCATAAAGGCCGTTAGCGACCCGACTTCGACTAGCCCATCGGCAACCCGCAGCCCGCCGAACCACAGTACGGCTGCGGTGGCGCCGTGCAGTACCAGCGAGATGACGGGGAATAACACTACGAAAATTTTCCCGACCCCGATGGCCAGGCCGGTCAGGTGTTGATTGGCTTTGGTGAAGCGTTGGGCCTCATAATCTTCCCGGACAAAGGCCCGCACCACGCGCATCCCGGTGATCTGTTCGCGCAGAATGTGGTTAACGTCGTCGATGGCTTCTTGCATTTGCCGAAATAAGGGCACCATTTTCAGCCCGGCAAATACCATGATCGCCATAATAATCGGTACCGCCACCCAGACGAGCCACGACAACCCGGCATCCTCGCGCAACGCCATAACCACACCGCCCACAGCCATAATGGGCGCCAGCACAAGCATGCTCATGGCCATCAACATGACCATTTGTAACTGCTGGACGTCGTTGGTGCCGCGGGTGATCAGCGTTGCAGGCCCGAACTGGGACATCTGGTGGGTGGAAAACCTTGAGACGCGCCGGAAAATGGCCGCACGCAGGTCCCGGCCAATTGACATTGCGATCCGGGCCGCAAACCACACCGAAGAAACCGATGCGGCCAATTGCACCAGGGCTACGGCCAACATAATGCCGCCCAACCGCCAAATGGTGGCGGTGTCACCGGTGGCAACGCCGTCGTCAATAATTTTGGCGTTGAGTGCAGGCAAAAAGAGGATCGCTCCCACGGTAAGTGCTTGTAGCGCGATCACGGCCAACAGCTGGCCAGTATAGGGGCGAGCAAAACGCGCCAAAAGTTTGAGCAAAGTGTTCCTACCGGGTCACGGGATTTCTACCGTGGACCATTCATACACGTTTTTATTGCGTATCGATACCAGGTCGATGGCATGACGCTGCAACTGTCGTTCGGCCTCGGTTTGCGGCTGCCAGCTAGGAACCGGTTCGGCTTTTCCGTCACCGGCAACCACCATGATTGCAATGGATTGGGCCACCGGTTGCAGGTCGCGCTGTTCAGCCTTGCCCGACCATGCACGCACCACCAAATAGATTGAACGCTCGGTGGTGTGCACTACGCGGGCTTCGATTTCGACGATATCGCCAACATAGACACCCTGGTAAAACTGCACGCCACCAGCAAAGACCGCAACCGTGGGGCTGCCCGCCCAACGCGACGCGCACACATAAGCAGCCTCATCCAGCCAGTTCATCATGGCACCACCCTGCAGACGGAAACCCGGGGTGACCTCGGCGGCATGGGCGATAAAACTTAATAAGACAATTTCGGCGGTGGTCTCCGATGGCTGCGGGAATGATACCTGTACCAGCGCGTCCTCACCGCGGGCGTGTTCAATCGCCCGGGTTTTGGCAATCGCACGACGACGATGCCCAGCCTCTGTCCGGGGTTCCCATTCTTTGACCTGTCTGGGCTCGCCTTTGGCATCAATGGCCTCGTATACGATAACCACCCAGGTGGCCACGGTCGGTTCGCCGTCGTCGCCCAAAACTTCCGGCAGTGCCAGCCGAGCCTGCACGTGCACCTGTGTGTCTTCGGTATAGATCAGCCTGGCCTGGGCTGCAATCTGGGTGTCCACCGGTACCGGATGACCGAACCGCATATTGCCGATATACGTTGCGACCACATTTGAACCGGCCCACGTAGCGGCGGAAGCATACCCGGCCTTATCCAACCAGCTCATAACCGTACCGGCGTCCACGTAACCTGAGGGATGATCGTACGCTTCAGCCCGGAAGTGTAACGTAATTGAACTTCGCGAGCGCATAATTCCTAAACTACCACTTGATCTTGTGTGCACAATAGAGTCATGTCCTTTTCTACACAGCCATCCGCTAATTCTCCCGATCACTTTGCTAAACCCGTAACAACCCGAATCGCCGCGGCCGTTGAGACACTGGGCTACACCACCCTGGTCGATTGGGCCATGCGACTACTATCCGGGCAGACTACGCCCGGGGCCGAATCCGATCCCGACATCTCTTTGCTAGGCGGGATGGACGCCATCGAACCGTATATGGGCCGCGTTTGGGCAGGTCAGGCCCTCCTACACGCTTGGCATCATAAGGCCGAGCCCGCCGTCAAAATTGCCTTCGACGACGACGAATGGCAGGTCCGCCAAATTGCCGCCGAACTGACCGGATATCATCGGCTCGACTATGTTGACGAGCTGGTGGAGCTACTCACTGATGACCCCTACCCGTATGTACGTATTGCTGCGGCTCAGGCACTTGGGGCAACTGCCACTCCACGGCATGATGTAGCCATCGATCAGCTGCAGCGACTGGTCATGGACCCAAATACCCTGTTAGCGGCCGCAGCTGAAGATGCGCTCGGTGAGATTGCAAACCGCCATAACCGCCCGGACTTAGCCATCGCTCCGCGCTACTAAACACCTACCTCGGTACCGCTACTAAACACCTTATCTCGGCACTGTGTACGTTCTACGGTACTGCATACCTCCTGCCAGTTAATTGCCACAATGCCCTGTCCTACTGTGCGCTGGGACGGGGCATTTTTTGTGCCCTGAACTTTGCTATGGACGATCCAAGCTACCCGATGCAGACCGGCGATCCAGCAATACTGTGGAAAACCTTTGT
>DEPX01000171.1:0-152 GCA_002358975.1 Micrococcaceae bacterium UBA3381
GGTGCCCGGTTGCTCACCGAAACCGAGTGGGAGTTCGCTGCACGCGGCGGTTTACAACAGCAACCGTTTCCTTGGGGTAGTATCCGTGAACCCGACGGGGTGGCCCGGATGAACACGTTTGTCGGCCAATTTCCTGATGCACCGGAAGGCCC
>DEPX01000171.1:259-1110 GCA_002358975.1 Micrococcaceae bacterium UBA3381
TGGGAGTGGACGTCGTCACAGGCTATACCCGACGATGACGCTGGTGTGCTGCGCGGTGGATCGTATTTGTGCCATGCCTCGTATTGCCGACGGTACCGGACCTCTGCCCGTACCTGGGCAAGCCCGGATAGCTCCCTGGGCCACACTGGTTTTCGGCTTGGTTTGACCACCGGTTAGGTGGTCTTATCGGCGCCTTCGGAAGATGCGGAGGATGCGGAGGATGCGGAGGACTCATCTGACTGAATGTCAATTGTGCCGGTTTCTGGGTTCCAACCGTCTTCCCATTTACCGGTGGCAAAGTCGTAACCAACCGGATCACCGTATTCGTCGGTGCGCTGGTACCACTCGGTATAGTCGTCGTGGGCGGAGTCTGTACCACCGCTGGCGCCTTCGCCGGGATCAGTGGGCACCACCTGGAAGGCAAAGTCATCACCATATTTATCCACGCCGTCTAGCACCGCTTGGCTCAGGGCGTTGTCTTCATACCGGTACCGCAGCGCATACGGGTCGGTGCGTAGTTCTTTGACCCAGGCGATGATGATCAGCAACATCACGATGGCAAATGGTACCGCGGTAATGATTACCAGAGATTGAAGCCCTTCTAGGGCGGTTTCATCACCAAGCAGCAGCATGACCATGGCGATGCCGCCCATTACTAGTCCCCAGAACATGACGATCAGTTTTGGTGGGTCTTGACGTCCGCGTGTGGTGAGGATCCCCATGACCACGGAGGCAGAGTCTGCGGCGGTGATGAAGAAGATCGCCAGAATCACCATGATCAGCAACGGTAACCACTGGGCATACGGCAGGTTATCAACCAGGGTGAATAGTACTTCCGGTGCCTCCATGTC
>DEPX01000171.1:1276-1947 GCA_002358975.1 Micrococcaceae bacterium UBA3381
GCCCAGTAGTACACGGTCCAAGCCGATTGGAAGTCCACCGTTTCTTGGCCCCACGCTCCCGAACGTGCCATCAGGTCGAAGAATGATCCGATGTATTCCATGACGGCAGAGGGCAGCAGGTTGAGCAAAAATAGGGTGGGGCCAAGGAAAAATACCAGGCCCACGATGCCGATGGTGAAAACAATATTGATATTGGATAGGTACCGGATGCCTCGGGAGACCCCGGAGACGGCGGAGATGACAAAACCGACCATCAGGGCCGCGATGATTATCGCTAATACGGTGTTGGTGATCTCAGAGACGCCGGCAACAATGGTCACGCCTTCCCCGATTTGTAATGCCGCAATGCCCAGTGCTGCAGCGGTGCCGAACAGCGTGGCGATTATCGCGAAGATATCGATGAGTCTGCCAGCAAGCCCGTCGGTTTGGCGTGCACCAAAGATTCTGCGGAAAATTGATGACATCAGCAAGCTGCGGCCACGCCGATAACCTACATAGGCGACAGCACCACCCACTAGTGCATACATGGCCCAGGCGTGAAAGCCCCAGTGGAAGTATGTTTGGGCCAGCGCAAATTGCATCGCCTCGGTGGATTCGGGGGCGTTGGTAAGCGGGGGTGGGTCAATGAAGTAGGTCAGCGGTTCTGCTGGACCCCAGAACATCACTCCGAT
>DEPX01000171.1:2012-4965 GCA_002358975.1 Micrococcaceae bacterium UBA3381
CCATCTTTACCCAGCGGTATTTTACCGTAACGGGTGATGGCAAGGGCCAGCAGACTAAATAGCACTATGGTGGCCACCGCACTGAATAACCAGCTGAGGTTGGTCGTCACCCACGTATAGGCGGCGTCTGCCACGCGTCCAACGTTATCGGGGCTCACTAAGCCCCAGATGACGAAGGCGACGGTGAGCACACCGGCAACACAAAAGACAATTTTATCTACGCTATACCGACGACGCTGCTCGTCGAGGCTGATGCCCGGTACCAAGACCGGGTGAATGTTATGTGGATACTTCGGGCGAGAGTAATCCCAGGAGCCAACGGATCTGCTGGCCTGTCGGCCTACCCGTTTGGCGTTATCTTTTAGGCTGTCCTGTTCTGCTGGTGGTTTCTCAGCCACGAAATAGCACCTCCGCTATGCTGTGCGGCGTTCAATGATAATCGGCAAACATAGCAAGGCTAACCGACTTGGGGCCAAACAGGTAGTCAGCTTTGAAACGCGATGGCCCATTTTGAGGGTGTCGAAGCAGGATGTTTCCGTCGATTCTGGGAGCATTTTTCGAGTATTGCAGCCCACAATTCTTGTTTTTTGCACACCTTCAAGTTGCCATTTTTGCGACACTATCAAGCCGATATGCTACCAATTTTGGTGGCCTACCTCACCGAGGGCGTTAGCTATTCTGCTGCAACTGTGTAAAGATGACTAATGTTCAACTGAGAGGTTGACGCTCACGAAAAGTGGGTTTGACTTGGGCGCGCGCCGATGGTTACCGGGACTGTGCAGCCCGTCGAGATCCTGCGTGAGCGCCCGAAGTGGTCTGCAAAACTGACCTGTCATCTGTGGCCGGCTGTCGCCCTACCCTTCAGACAGCCTACGCAAAATCGGGCTAGAGGGCGCTTTGTGCGCCGTTATTGGACGTTTGAGCGAAAGGAATGCTGTGCCGCCTGCATCGGAAGGCCAAGAATTACTCCAAATATCCATCCCCGTTGTGGTGTTGTTGATCATCCTCTTTTACGGAGGCACACTGCTTATGTCGTATCTGATCGGCCGCAAGAAGGAAAACGCCGATGATTATATGACGGCGGGAAACAAGATCGGATTCGGTGTCTCCGCGGCCTCTATGACGGCCACCTGGATTTGGGCGTCGTCGATGTATGCATCTGCCGAAGCCGGATATAACTATGGGCTATCGGGCCCCATTCATTATGGGTTCTGGGGCGCTTTGATGATTTTGTTTATCTATCCGTTTGGTAAACGTATCCGTAAAGTCGCACCAAAAGCACATACCCTGGCCGAGGTGATGTATGCCCGCCACGGCCGCTCATCACAGTTGATGTTAGCCGGGTCCAATGTGCTGGGATCCACCATCTCGCTAACTTCGAATTTTATTGCCGGTGGTGCCCTGTTTGCCATCCTGACTCCCCTAAACTTCGGAACCGGGATTGTCGTGGTAGCCGCTGGTGTGCTGCTGTACACGTTGTGGTCCGGTTTCCGTGCCTCTGTGCTGACCGATTTCGGCCAGGTCATGGCGATGCTTGGAGCAGCTGCCATTATTATTCCGGTCGTGTTCTTCGCCGCCGGTGGCCCCAGTATCTTTGAATCCGGTGTCGCTGCCGGGCACGTGAGCCCAGAACAGCAAAGCTTCTTTTCTTCTGAAGCATTCATGAATCAAGGAGCACCCTATATTGCGGCGGTACTGGCTTATGCCATCGGCAACCAGACCATCGCCCAACGCCTCTTTGCTGTCCGTGAGGATCTGATTAAACCAACCTTTATTACCGCAACGGTAGGTTATGGCGCCACGATTATTGGCATGGGGATGTTCGGTGTCATTGCCCTGTATGTTGGTATCGAACCACTAGATGGGGATCTCAATAGCTTGATCCCGCAGATGGCCGGCACCTATCTTGGTCCAATCTTGTTGTGCCTGGCGTTCATTATGATCATCGGCTCGCTATCATCCACGGCGGATTCAGATCTGTCGGCATTGTCGTCAATTGTGATGGCCGATGTTTATGGCCAGAGCCGAGGCCGGGGTAACGCCAATCCACGCACTATGCTGCTGATTGGTCGGGTGACCATGATTGTCGCCACTGCGGCAGCCCTGTACTTCGCCACCGCACGGTTTAGTATTTTGGATCTACTGGTATTTGTCGGCGCCATGTGGGGTTGCCTAGTGTTCCCCGTTATCGCCTCGTTCTACTGGAAGAAAATTACCAATGCCGCCTTTACCACGTCTGTGCTGGCTGCTCTGGCAGTATTCTTGCCGGTGCGCTTCGAATGGATCCCGGTTGATGGTGTGTGGGGTTACGGTGTCGAAGTGCTATCGATCATCGGTATCGGCGTGATCCTGGGCATTATGGGCTTTGGGTTCTTTGGTATGCGCCCAGCACTGATCATCGCCGTCGTCGGCATGGTTGCGGCACTGCCCTACAGCTTCAACTACCTGCGAGACTATTCGGTACTTACCGGGTCACTGGTGGCCTACGCGGTCAGTTTCCTGGTGTGCTATTTGATGTCATACCGTTCCAAGGAAAACTTCGACTACGACGTGATCCAGCAGATCACCGGCGATTTCGATCCCGACGTCGACGAAGCAGCACAGCCGGAACAGACCCCTCTAGAAAATGTCGCCCCACAGAAGCAAGGAGAATAAATGACCGTTGGACTCACCTTTTATGTGTTGATGTGGCCGGTGCTGGTGGCCGGGTGCATGTATGTGATTGCTCGCGGCTTCTTTAAGGAATGGGCTGCGGCCCGCCGCGAGGGACGCTCTATTATCTAAACCAGCTAGGTGAACCACACCCGCTCGGTGAACAGTCGGCATTGCTTGGCTGCACAGCCGGGCGGGTGTTGCTACTTGAGTTTGTCAATAAACCGGCTGCCAAGTTTGGGATCTGGCGGGTAGGCAGCCGCCAGAGGGTCGAAACGGGGGGGCTTATACAGATTGGCTT
>DEPX01000068.1 GCA_002358975.1 Micrococcaceae bacterium UBA3381
CCGTTCGGTGATTGGCCAGCGTTTGATTCTGTAATACAAGCTATGAGCGGGTTGAGTAGTCTGCTCGGTGAACACGCCGAAGACCCACCAGGGCTGGCACCTATGTCTACCATGGATTTACTCGCTGGGGTCTGGGCTGCCCTTGGGATCTTGACGGGGTTGACCAGCCGAGCCATCACGGGCGAGGGATGCCATGTGGACACCTCAATGTACGAGGTCGGTGCAGCACTTCTGGAACGGCCACTGGTCTTGCACGAATTCACCGGTGAGGTCGCCACTCGGGGAAGCGACGCGTTTAGTCCGGTCGGGTCATTTCAGACAGCCGATGGAAGATGGATCGCCGTTGTTATCCCCACTGACGATATGTGGCAACGCTGCTGCGCTGCCATGGAACGTCCGGATTTATTGGACCACCCCGAGATGAATACTGTTACGAAGCGTGCTCGTAATATGAAGAGTCATGTACTTCCGGCCCTGGAATCTTGGGCAGCTGATCACACGCTGGGCCAATTCGAAGCCGCGGAAAAACTGCGTGCCCAGGGTCAGCCCGCCGGACCAGTCCAGACGATTGCCGATGTTCGGCAAAGCGCGCAGCTCAAGCAGCGGCAATTTTTCACACCCCTGCAGGATGCCCGTGCTCGTAACAAGGAAGATGAGCCATTGCTGCTGCCTCGCACCCCGTTGATCTATAATAGTGTACCGGCCCATCCTGGGCCGGTACCGGAGCTTGGTGAACATAATTCCGAACTGTTGGGTATTCCAGGTCCCAACGAAGTGTGATGCCGCTGATTGGCTACGCAGCTTAGAGCCATACCATAGCTATTAGAGCAAAAGCTACAAGAAACTAGTTATGTTGTTGCTGCCATTTATCGGCACACGCGATTCCGGCATCGACCGGATTGTCGTCGGATGAGTGGTCTTCGTAGGCCGCTTTATATTCTTCAAGGTAAGCATCGGCGTCGTCGAAGTTATAATCTTCCATGATCTGCAGCCAGGCTTCTTCGGCTTCCGCACCGGCCTCGTCACGCCATTTCTCGGTTTCTTCTTCAGGCCAGGAAGAGAAGTCTTCGACGTCGGGAGAATCCAGCATGCCTTGGCAAATATTGTCCAGTTCTTCATTGGAGATCTCGATGATGCGTCCCTCGTTGAATTCGCGGGTTACGTCATCGACAATGTCTTGAAGTTCTGGGGTCAGCGAATCATAAGATGCTTTATTCCACCACATGCCATAAGCGGTGTACTGTCCTACGCCCGGGTCAGCCCAGTAGGGCAGCTGCTCGGTGACCTGATAGTTGACGCCGAAGTCCAAGGATGCCGCCACCGAATCGATCACTCCGCGCTGCAGCGACTCATAGGTTTCTGCAGCGGTAATCGCATTGACGTTGACGCCAGCAGTTTCCAAAGTTCGTTGCGTCACCGGACCGGCGGCACGAGCCTTTAGGCCCTGCAGTGACTCGTAATCATCGATGGGCCGGTCAGCACCGATCAATAACGCACCAACCGGCCAAGCACCAATGTATTCGAGATTGTTTTGCTCCAGCTGTGCCATGGCGGGTTCGTAATTGGTGTGCAGATCATACAGGGCTTCAACTGAAGCTTGGATGTCGTTATTCAAAAACGAAATCGACATAACCGATAGTGTCGGCAACAGGTGTGGGGTGTAGTCGGTGACGGTAATACCAATATCAGCACGACCATCCCGAACACAGTCAGCGACTTCGTCCATATTGCAGGTCGCTTCAAATGCGCTGCGCTCAAATTCGATGCGCCCGTCGCTGGCTTCTTCTACGGCGTCATAGTATTCCTCAGCAACCATGGCGTGCTGGGTACCATCGAGGGCACCGTTGGCAACGGTGAAATAGAAGTTGTCAGCGCCTTCAACGATGCCCTCTTCGCAGGCAGTTAGAGCGAGCAACGCGGCCGCACCGGTTGCTACAACTTTGGCAAAGCCAGAGAAATGTTTCATGGTGAGATACCTTCCTAGTGTTGCACCAAACTCGGCAGATACAAGACGAGATCGGGCACGAGGTAGAAGACGGCGATCAGTATCAAATCGAGTACGAAGAACGGCATGATGCCCCGGAACACTGTTTCCGAGCGGATGCCGGTGGTTCCGGCAACAACGAAGGCATTAATGCCCACCGGTGGGGTGACCATCCCAATTTCAATGAATTTGACGATCAGAATGCCCAACCAGATCGGTTCGAAACCAAATTCGACAGCAACCGGTAAAAGCAGTGGCACAGAAATCATCAACAGGGATAACGATTCCAACACCATGCCCAGCGGGATCAGGCTCAGCAGCAGAATCAGCATTGCTAACCGGGCGGGCATATCCCAGGACAACACGGCTTCGGTGATCATATTTGGCACCCGTGCTGCGATAAAGAACGAGGACAAAATACCGGAACCGATGACGATGAAAAACACCATGGCGGTAGTCGAAGCAGTGTTCTGGAAAGCAGTGGTCAGCCCATCCCAGATGCCTTTCCACCCTTCTTTACGGACTTCGAATAGCAGAATGATGACGGCGGCGATGGCACCAAATGCGGCAGATTCGGTGGCCGTAAATAGCCCCGAATACATACCGCCCAGCACAATGGCGAACAGAATGACGATGTAGACTAAACCGCGCCAGGGCAGTTTGCCCAACGGGGTTTTAGTGCGCTGTTGGGTAGCGATCCCGGATGCTTCATCCAGTACGCCTTGGACACTGTCGGCTTCTGTGACCACCTGGTCCTCGCGCTGCATCCGCCACCCGGTGTACATAATCCACACGACATAAGCGATGGCAGACAAGATACCCGGAACGATCCCGGCGGCCAGCATTTCGGCGACGGAGACCTGCGCCAGAATTGCATACAGCACCAAAAATGTCGACGGCGGAATCATCGAACCTAGTGTTCCGGCAACAGCCACCAGTGCGGTGGCCATCGATGCCGGATACCCGGCGGCACGCATTTCGGAAACTGAAAGCCGTGCCATGGTGGCTGCCGTACCGATTGACGAGCCCGATACTGCCGAGAAGCCGGCCGAGGCCGCCACCGTGGCGATACCGAGCCCACCCGGAAACCGACCCAGAACGCGGTCGGCGATTTTGAAAACGTAGTCGGCGACGTTGGCTCGAACCGCAAACATTCCCATCAGAATAAACATCGGGATAATCGTTAACGAAAAGGTCGCGGTCTCAGAAAACGGTGTAGCTCCCAGCTCTAAGGTGGTGTGGTTGATACCGCGTAGGGCAACCAGCCCCAGCGCACCGGAGACACCAAGCGATACAGCAACTGGCACCCGCAGCAGTAGCAGGGCGAGCATGAGTATCAGAACAATTGCAATGACAGCACCAACGGTCATGATTTATGCTCTCCTTCTGCGGTATCTGCGGCGTCGTAGGTCGTACTGGAAGAGGCTGTGTCTTGTAGCGCTTCATCAGCCAGAGCGGCCTCAACCTCATCGGCGAAACCCATTGGTTCGCGTCGCGTGAGCGACCGGTACAGGTTGACCAGTGAGACCAGCAGCAAGGAGATAAAACCGATGGTCAGTACCCACCGCATCGGATACATTGGCCACTGCACCAGACCGAACCGGATCTCTCCGGCCTTGGTGGACTGGATAGAATTCAAAATATTGGCGTATGACAACCACGCTGTGTAGCAAGTGGTCAGCGCCCATACGAAGACGTTGATAATTTTTGCCCATGTGGCGTTAAAGCGGTCGGTGAGTAGTGTGACGGCAACGTGTTCACCGTTGACACCGGCCCATGCCAATCCAAAGGCGACGGCGGTGACCATCGAGGTTTCGGCGATTTCAACCATGCCGGGCAACGATGCGCCCGTAATATTTCGCACGAAAACGTCAATGGCGATGGCAATAACCATTGCGACGATGGCGACCGCTGACAGCACGGCAAGCACCCGGGCCAGACCGCGAATCAGTTTTTCCATGATGAGTTTTCCTTAGTGCTCGAGGTGTCGTACGTGACATACCGCCATATCGCCAGTACGGTCCCGCACGCTGTGTGGTGAGCCCTTTCACCAAAAGGTGTGACGGCAAAATCATATACGATATTTGTTTGCCCGGGCCGCCAAGTTTCGCCGTCGCAATCGACCGTGGTCAGTGTGATTTTGGTAAACTCTGGTTGTAACTGTTCTCGACCCCTAAACCAATGTGCTGCGGGTACGAGAACCTTTCTATGTTGTGGGCCGGGTTTGCCCGGTCACCTTGGGAGAGATGAATTTTTATGCCAGCAATCGCAATCGTGGGTGCCCAGTGGGGCGACGAGGGCAAGGGCAAAGCAACGGACCTACTTGGCGGTCGAGTAGATTACGTCGTCAAACCAAACGGCGGAAATAACGCAGGCCACACCGTAGTCGTCAACGGCGAAAAGTTTGAGCTCAAGCTGCTGCCCGCCGGAATTCTGTCACCACAAGCTACCTCCGTGATCGGTAATGGCGTCGTCATTAACCTCGAAGCGCTCTTTGAAGAAATTGACGGCCTGGAAGCTCGCGGGCACGACACCTCGCATCTGCGTATTTCTGCTGACGCGCACCTGGTGGCGCCATATCACCAGACTTTAGATAAAGTCACCGAACGCTTTTTGGGCAAACGCGCCATCGGCACCACCGGCCGCGGCATTGGCCCGACCTACCAGGACAAGGTTGCGCGCCTGGGCATTCGCGTCCAAGACCTCTATGACGAGTCCATTCTGCGTCAAAAAATTGAAGGTGCACTGCGCCAAAAGAATGAACTGCTGGTCAAACTGTATAACCGCCGAGCCTTCACCGTCGATGAGATTGTCGAATACTTCCAGGACTTCACCGAACGGTTACGCCCCATGGTCGTTGACTCAGTCCGGTTACTCAATGAAGCCCTCGACGACGACAAAGTGGTTCTGATGGAAGGCGGCCAGGCCACGTTCTTAGACGTCGACCACGGCACCTACCCGTTCGTGACCTCATCGAACCCAACCGCCGGTGGCGCCTCAGTTGGTGCCGGCATCGGCCCAACCCGCTTTACCCGCACCATCGGCATCGTCAAGGCCTACACCACCCGCGTGGGCGCCGGGCCATTCCCCACCGAACTCTTCGATGAAATGGGCGACCAGCTGCGCACCACCGGGGGCGAATTCGGTGTCAACACCGGACGCCCACGCCGCACCGGCTGGTACGACGCCGTCATGGCTCGCCACGCTGCGATGATCAATGGGTTCACCGACTACTTCGTTACCAAACTCGATGTGCTGACCGGCATCGACCAGATTCCGGTGTGCGTTGCCTACGACGTCGACGGCGTTCGCCACGATGCCATGCCGATGACCCAAACCGACTTCCACCACTCCAAACCCATCTATGAATACTTCCCGGGCTGGCACGAAGATATTTCCGGCGCCCGCAGCCTGGAAGATCTGCCCCAGAACGCCCAGCAATACATCAAAGCCCTCGAAGAACTGGCCGGGGTACGTATTTCCGGAGTGGGCGTGGGCCCGGGCCGTGACGAAGTAATCCAAGTCCGCGACCTGATCAACGAGGACTAACGCCATGCGCTATATATCCACGCGCGGCGGCATGACGCCGTCGAACTTCTCTGACGTCCTACTCGAAGGCCTGGCACCCGATGGTGGGCTGGTCGTGCCAGAAACCATTCCGGCTGTCAACGCCGAAACCATCGAATCCTGGCGTGACCTCAGCTACGCCGAACTGGCCTGCGAAGTCATCGGGCTGTACTGGACCGACATCCCACGCGAAGACCTGGCCGAACTGTGCCAGGCAGCCTACGGTGACCAGTTCAAAGCCGATATGATCGTGCCGTTGACCCCCGTCGATGAGATGACCGCCCTGGTCGATCTCTCCCAGGGACCCACCCTGGCCTTCAAAGACATGGCCATGCAATTTTTGGGCGAAGCACTGCCCTATGTGCTGCAACAGCGCGGCCAAACCCTCAACATTCTTGGTGCCACCTCGGGCGACACCGGCTCCGCAGCAGAGTACGCCTTCCGCTCCAAACCCAATATCGGTGTGTTCATGCTATCGCCAAAGGGCCGCATGTCGCGGTTCCAGCGGGCACAAATGTACACCCTGACCGATGACAACGTGCACAATATAGTCGTCGACGGAGTATTCGACGACGCACAACACTTGGTCAAAGAACTCAACGGCGACCTGGAATTCAAAGCCGCCAATTCACTGGGAACCGTCAACTCGATCAACCTGGGCCGGCTCATTGCCCAGTGCGTGTACTACTTCTGGGCCTGGCTGCGTGTCACCCAGGGCATCCCAGCCGAACAGCGCACCGGTTTCGGCGTCTCATTTGCCGTGCCCTCAGGAAACTTCGGCAATATTTTCTCCGGTCAACTGGCCCGGCAGATGGGGCTACCCATCGACACCCTGGTGTTGGCCACCAACGAGAACAACGTCCTGGATGAGTTCTTCCGCAGCGGCAAATATGAGCCACGCTCAGCCGATAACACCCTGGCCACGTCATCACCGTCGATGGATATTTCCAAAGCCTCCAATCTGGAACGCTTCATTTACCTGGTATTAGACCAGGACCAAGAGCAACTGACCGAAGCCTGGCGCCAATTGGATACCACCGGGGCTCTGGATCTGTCCGAGCATCAGGCGCGGTTCCAACAACAATTCGGCATGGTATCGGGCACCTCGACTCACGCGGATCGGGTGGCTACCATCCGAGCCGTCTATGAAAAATCTGAGGTCGTCATCGATCCGCATACCGCCGACGGCGTGACGGTGGCCCGCGGCTACCAGCGCCCCGGCCACCCGATGCTGGTATTGGAGACTGCCAAACCCGAAAAATTTGGTGATACCGTCAACGAGGCCTTGGGTTTCGAACCAGAACTGCTGCCCGAATTCGCCCAGCTGCTGGAACTCGAACAGCACACCGTGGATATGGGCGTCGACGCCGAGGCCCTACGAGACTACATTGCAAACCATCACGTGTAGTTTTTTCAAGTTCACAGGAATTCAACAGGCAATTCCCGGAGGAACTCAAGTTCCATATGTTTATGCTGGAACTACCTCAAGGTGTGAGTGATATAAAAGCCCCGACCGGTTTTCGTAGACTGTCAAAAGTTTTCCGGTCGGGGTTTTTCCTTGCCCGAATCCTCGTCCAAATACTTTGAGCCTTTACCCAGGTATTCTCAAGCCTTTCTCAAACAAGATTTCTTAGAGTAGTAACTACCTCTTCAAGGTGTGAGTGATGAGTGTCAGCGGCTCCGGTATTTTTACCGGGGCCGCTGGTTTTATTAGTGCAGGGTAGGTAGAGCAACGATACTGAACGCTTTACTCCATGTACTCGCCAGTCCATATCCGGTGAGTAGTTCTCCCAACGTGGGCGGTTTCCAGATTTACCCCAAAGAAGCCAGTAAATATGCTGACCAGTTTTGGCGTCGACACTACAGGTTGACACGTCGCGCGGAACAGCATCTGCAACCGTCGTCGACAAACCCATTTCTATCCTGAGCACTTTATTATTGGAAGGCAGTGTCCAGTTATTCTCGCCGCCTTCGCCAAGTGATGCTTATTGCTAGGGTTGACGGCGATGTTAACTCCACCTCACACCAAAAGACCGCTTCTCCGGACACCAAAACGCTTGTCCCTAACTATCGGCCTGGCCATATCGACGGCACTTCTGGCTAGTTGTGGCAGCAGTAATAGCAGCGCTGCCGCTGGCGTCGACGTCTCCGAGGAAGGCCAGCTCGCATATGCGTGTGCTCTCACAGAGCACGTTGCATCAGAACACGGGGCACCTGATTCATGGGAGGGCTTTATTGGCGACGACGCGGATCCGGCCGCTCGCGAGACGGCGGCCATTGGCGCTTTGGCCATGGACTCCGACGATGAAACATCCAATGACGCCGGCGATCTGCTCGTTGAGGGAATAAGCCGCGCTGACACTGAGAGGCTAAGTTCCGGTTTGGAACATATGGAGCAGGCCTGTGAAGGCATCGAAGGTGTTGAGCAAGCCGATGTCTCACATGAAGCCCAGCTAGATTATGCCTGCTCGCTGGCTGATCACATCAGTGAAGACCATGGTGAAGCCGC
>DEPX01000060.1:0-1014 GCA_002358975.1 Micrococcaceae bacterium UBA3381
CCGGCGATCGTGCTTGCCTCACATAACCCGAGCAAACTCGTAGAACTTCGTGAGATTCTTACCGCAGCGATACCCGGGCTGGCCCCCGAAGCGATCGTGGATGCCGGTGCCGTTGATGCTCCGGATGTGGTGGAAGACGGCGTGACTTTTGAAGCCAATGCACTCAAGAAAGCCACCCTGACCGCGCAGGCCACCGGGCTGATCGCGGTGGCCGATGATTCCGGTGTCGTGGTGGATGTCCTACGTCGAGGCGCCCCCGGGATATTTTCTGCGCGTTGGGCTGGCACCCACGGCGATGATCAAGCCAATAACGAGCTGCTTTTGGCTCAACTGTCTGATATTGAGCATCCGCATCGCGGGGCTGCCTTTTTATGTGCGGCAGCTTTTGCCACCCCGCAGGGCGAACGACACGTCGAATTCGGTGAATTGGCAGGTGATCTGACCTTCGAACCGCGCGGCGATAACGGCTTTGGCTATGATCCGATCATTGAAATCGCTGGAATGGGTAAAACCGCTGCCGAACTCGATTCCGCGACCAAAAACGAAATCTCCCATCGCGGTAAAGCCTTCCGCGCGCTGGCACCACACCTAGCACGACATGTGGCAGGGGTAACCGGCAAGTGATCGATTTCACCGCCATTGATTTTGAAACCGCCAACGGCTTTCGAGGATCCGCCTGCGCCATCGGTGCTGTAAAAATCCGCGACGGGGTGATTGCTCAAACCCACTACTCGCTGTTGCAACCACCCGCCGGTTACGACCGATTCGACCCGCGCAATGTGGCCATTCACGGCATCACCGCCGACCAGGTCAGCACTGCGCCCAGGTTTGGCGAACATATCCCGGCCCTACACGAATTTATTGGCGACGACGTCGTCATCGCCCATAATGCCGGCTTTGATATCGGGGTCATCGAATCCGGGCTGGAAGTATGCCAGTTGCCCATCCCGCGCCTGGAATTTGCGTGCTCGCTGACCCTGTCGCGTAAAAACTATAAGCTAGCCTCCCACGCGC
>DEPX01000060.1:1034-8048 GCA_002358975.1 Micrococcaceae bacterium UBA3381
CCGCCGAAGCCGGGTTCGTGCTAGCCCAACACCATAATGCTTTAGAAGACGCCAAAGCCGCAGCCGCCATTGTGGTGGATATTTCAGCGCGCTTGGCAGCAGTCAATCTAGATGCCACACTGCAAGCATCCAGTATGCAACGCCGGATATTGGCTGCCCGCGCCGTGGGCACGCAACTATCTCGGCCAACCCGTCATGCCCTGACCATGCCGGGAATCTTTGATGCTAAGAATATGGCGGNNGACGGTTTCGGCCGAACAGCTGCCCGATCTGATGCACTGGCCCAATGAGGGCACCAACCCGCCGGCTAACGAGAAAGCTGATCCTAAACACCCGCTGTATGGTCACCACGTGGTATTTACCGGCATGCTGGGGATCTCACGTCAAGATGCTAAAAATAAGGCCGCAGCCCACGGGGCACAGACCCACTCTCGAATTGGGGCCAGCACAACAATGGTAGTGGTTGGCGATGGGATCCGCCCCGAAGAACTTCTCGGTTTTGAACACAATCCGCGGCTGCAACAGCGCAAGATGCAAGAAGTGGTACGTCGCCGTGATCAGGGCCAAGACATTGTGCTGGTCACCGAACCCGAATTTTTGGGCATGCTCAATGAAAACTGGCCCCAAGCCACCGCAATGTAGCGGCGTCTCTCTTTGTTCTATCTTGTCTCGAGAGAGGTTCGGTCCGGTATTCAGGACGGCTGCCGATAAGCATCGAGAGCTGGAACGAGTATTCGGAATGGCAGTCGCAGTCGCAGCTGTTCAAGATTGCTGCACTATTTTCCGGTGTCGCGGGAGTGGGACTCGTCGTAGGAGTCGGGATCACGGCGATTGATCAGAAATCGCGGAGCCGAGCCGAGTAAAGGAAACACCTTCCGGGGTGTAGCTGGTCGCTACGGGCGGTCATCGCTGATGATCGCGTTTTCGAAACTTGTTGAACCGCTGGCGATTGGCCGACGCGTCGTAGTACCGGCTTATCGAGTTTGCGAAGACTTTTCTCTGCTTTGCGAGTGAGTTCGATGTGCCATTGTTTTCGACTCACTCAGTGCTCTTTATCCGGTTCATCAGTTGATTCGACACCGAGATCGGCCCAGACTTCATCGAGGGGACGGGTTTCAACAAGCATGTAGCTACTCCGGAATGTTCCCCCACCCTAAACAAGGTGATGTGCGGGGTGATTTCTACCTGAGCCCGGGGGAGCGGGGCAATAATTTGCTTACGATTGGCCAAGAGCTTTCGTGTTCGTCACGTTTGCCTCACACCCTGAAGTTACCGGCCAACCAGTTAGGGCTACCGTGAAACGTTCCGCTCGCGCAATGGCACACTCCCGCTGCGTATTTGTGCACCCGTTGTTTTGTCACACCGCAATGGCAGGTGCACAGTGTTTATAGATTCGCTTATCGAAGTGGCGCCCACCCTGACCGTCTTACAAGATAGCAGCCGTTTTCTGCTCACCCTAGGTATGGGCCTGTTCGTGGCCTATCTAATTTTTATGGTGGCGGCGAATCTTTTAGGCATCGTCTACCGCTACATCATTCGCTTGACCAAACCAGATAAACCCACCGAGGTCGTCCCAATACGTCAGGAGGCCTCATGATTCACATTGGTTATACCAATGTTGACCTGGTGCTTATCTTGGCGCTGACGTTAATTCTGGGTGGGGTAGCCTACGGGATACTGTTATTCGTGCTGTCTCGGTTCGAGCCAAAAGAGCGTAGGCGAAACTCTCCGGCACCATGGAGCCTGCCAGCAGAACGCGACGTGGTATTTCTCATCCCGTGTCTTAACGAAGAACGCGTCATCGGGGCAAGCCTGGAACGCCTCACTGCGCTGGACCATCGCAAAATGCATATCGTGGTCATTGATGACGGCTCCGATGACGCCACCGCCCAAATCGTCCGCCAGCACCCAGACCCGCGAGTCAAGCTGCTCCAGCGTGTTGCCCCTCATGCTCGGCAGGGAAAAGGTGAGGCACTTAACGCCGCATTCAACTGGTTACGTCAGGGTGCACTGGGTGAACACTTTGACCCCGAGACCGCCATCGTTTGTGTCGTCGACGCTGATGGCCGACTGGAAGCCGACGTCCTGGATATTGTGTTGCCGCGGTTCAACACCCCGGATATCGGTGGCGTACAGATCGGAGTACGCATCAATAACCGGCGTGCCAACCTCTTGGCCCGCATGCAAGACATCGAATTTGTGCTCTATACCGAAGTGTTTCAACGCGGACGCCGCCACCTCGGCTCTGTCGGCCTGGGCGGAAACGGACAATTTGTGCGCTTCACCGCTCTGGACAGTCTTGGCACAAAACCCTGGACACAAAGCCTGGCCGAAGACCTTGACCTGGGCATCCGTCTACTGTTGGCTGGCTGGGACACCGAATTTTGTTCGACAACCGCCGTACATCAGCAAGGCCTGGTGGACATGAAACGTTGGGTCAAACAGCGCACCCGTTGGTTCCAAGGCCACCTCCAAGCCTGGACGCTGATGCCATGGGTGCTGGGCAACTTGAAGGGAACCCGCCGGGCAGATCTGAGCTATCACATCACCAGCCCGTACCTATTACTCGTGGGGTCACTGCTAACGGTAGCCTTTGGCCTGTGGATCGGTGAACTTGTCATCACTGGGATCACCGGAACCCTCCAATTTTCCTACTGGTGGTTCTCCGTCTATGTGGTTGCCTTTGGTCCAAGCCTGCTTTTTGGCACCATTTACTGGCAACAGGAGCGAAGCCTGAGCTGGCTCAAAGCCATTATTTTGTTCCATGTCTTCGCCCTCTATGCGACCTTTTGGTACCTGGCCGGCTGGCGAGCCGTATTCCGCATGCTCACCGGACGCACAGGCTGGGCCAAAACCGACCGAATCAAAGAACCAGCAAAGGACACCGTGGATGCAACCACCGTCACCGAACTTGCCGCCAACCAGGTTGCGTCGTGAGCGGCCTTCGAAACGCCGCAGCCGCAACATGGTGTTGGCCGGCGGCGGTATCGTCGTTGTCATTGCCGTGGTACTGATCATGATCGGTATGCGCAGCGAGTCGGCAGAACAGCAATGGGCAGAAGGTGAAAGCTACGGCGACTGGACGGTACGTTACACCGGTTATGGCCAAGTGACCTCCAATGGTGAGCGCATCACCCTTGAACCGCAGGCAGTCAAAGACGATGACACCACCCATGGTGGCCTCGTGCACACCATCGGTCAATGCCGTGACACCGAATTTTCGGTCACCATGCACACCGAAGCCCAATTACGCCAACCCGACCCTAACGTTTGGGAAGTCGGCTGGGTGTTATGGAACTTTGCATCAGATACCCAATTTTATGCCGTAGCCCTGAAACCCAACGGCTGGGAAATCTCCAAACAAGATCCTGACTATAAAGGCAATCAACGATTCCTCGCCTCCGGCGACACCCCAAAATTTCCGATCGGCAAAGACTACCGGGTCACCATCAGTCACAACGACAACGAGATGACCGTCGTCGTTGATGGTCAAGAACTGGCCACCGTTACTGACACCGAAACACCGTATCAGCACGGATCCATCGGCCTTTATACGGAAGACGCCCGCGTGCACTTCACCGATTTTGATCTCCCCGCTTGTGCCTCCTAACCGGCACCACCAGACAGAAAGATTCATCCTTTATGGCTTCGACATATAAACTGTCTCGGCTGACTCGCGGCCTATTTGCCCTGGCTGCAGTTGGCGTTCCTGTGTTGACCGTCATCGGCATGTTCCTGATCACCGACGACGGACTGGTCCCACACCAAAACTCTAAAATCGTCAGCCAGTACGTCGACACCGAACAGGCTGAGCCCGCCGGAGCCGATAAGCCAGTACAATTTTCCACACGTTACGGCCAACCCGATGGCACCGAAACCCTGGTGCTCTACGACGATAAAGCCAACCGTGCAGAACACAGCGAAATGTATGCCATTGCCGCCGGCAACCTGGCCACCCACTTCGGTATGGTCAACATTCAAACGCTCAGCGACTATCATTCTGGTGACTTGGCAAAATTCGACGCGGTCATCTATCTAGGTATTGACGACAACACTGATGTGCCAACCGCACTTATCGAAGATATCGGCACCAGCGATACCCCCGTGTTGTGGGTCGGCGAAAATAGTGACGCGCTCGCAGGCAATGACGCCGATACATTCATCGAAACCTATGGCTGGGACCCCACCGACGCCATTGAAGTTGACGGTGCCAGTATCGAAGAAATCGGCTATGACGGCGCAACGCTGGACCGTTATCAAGATACCGCCGGGACCAAAACGGTGGCCACCCCGCACATCGTTAATGACGACGACGTCGAAGTGCTGGCCACCGGTCAAGCCGCAGGTTCCGAAACAACCAAGCACCCGTGGGTGGTTCGTTCTGAAAACCTCACCTACCTGACCGAGTTGCCGTTTCACTTTATTGACCGTAATGACCTCTACCTGGTTTATGCTGACCTGTATTACGACCTCTTGGATCCTCAACGTGCAGACAGCCAGTTGGCGGCCGTACGGTTAGAAGACGTCAACCCAGAATCCGACCCAGACCAACTACGTGCCATAGCTGATTACCTGCATTCTCAAGACGTGCCATTCCAGGTCGCCGTCATCCCGGTAATGCTTGATCGCATCCAAGATGCCGACGATTGGTACGGGCTCAGCCTGCAGGATGCCCCAGAGGTGGTTGAAGCCTTGCAGTACATGCAAGAACGTGGCGGCACCTTAATTCAGCACGGCACCACACACCAACTTGGTGCCGAAAATAACCCATACAGTGGGCGTTCCGGTGATGACTACGAATTTTATGTTTATGGGTGTTCTGCAACCCAGCAGCCCCCGTACCAGTGGGAAGCCTGTCAACAGGATTCGTGGGTCCGTAAGAAGCAACCGGTAGTTGCGGACCAAGTGGACCAACACAGCACACGGTTAGAACAAGGGCGCGACATTATGCGCGAAGCCGGCCTAGGCGACCCAAAGATTTTTGAAACACCGCATTACACCGCCTCGGTCAATGCCTATGCGGCTATGTCGGATATGTACGAGGCACGGTATGAACAGGTCGAGTACTACGCTGGGATGATCTCTGACGGCAACTTCGACCCCGAATACTCCTACGGCCAGATTTTCCCATACACGGTTCACGATATTTATGGTTCCACGGTGTACCCGGAAAATTTGCAGAACCCGACCGAAGAAGCACAGAATAACCACCCGGCACGTTCCCCGCAGACGATAATTGATCGGGCCGAAGCAAATCTGGCGGTCACCGAGTCAACTGCCAGCTTCTACTTCCACCCGTTCCTCGATGTGGAATACCTTGAAGAGATCGTCGAAGGTGTCCAAGACCTTGGCTATGAGTTCGTTCCCGTGACCGAACTTCACTAGGCCCTAGAGGAACACCGAGAGCCAATGACGTGGCATTAGGCTTTCCAGACGGACCCATTCAACTTTGGTGAGCTCTTCACTATCTGGCACACCAATTAAAGTGTCAGCGCCGTGCATGATTAAACGTTCTTGGCAGACACCACACGGGCTGAGTACGAGAAATTGTCCCCCAACGTTTTTATGCAGACATACCGATGCCACTATTGGCTGGCCTAACCGGAAGGCAGCCAGATATGGTTCAGTCTCGTGGCAGACTGTCGTGCTTGGGTTAGGAAAATCAGGGCTTGTCCCAGTCAGTATCGACCCGTTACCAAGCAAAACCGCTGCTGCGCCATGATCAGGTTTTCCGTTGAACCGTTCTTCAATCAGCCCACGGCACGTAGCGATGACGCGTTCTAGATCGGTAGCAGCTGGCATGCTTTCCTGAGCAAATTCCACAACTTGTGCCTATCTTTTAGACTGGTGCCAGGTAACGGAGGTGTACATTTGCTACGCAACATTAGCATTATCGTCGGCTGCATTGTGCTCTGCGTCGGGATAGGACTCTACGCTTACCACGCCGAAGATTGGGTCTCCGGCATCATCGCAGGACTGAGCATTGCCTTTTGGATTGCCATTGCCGTGGGCATCGTCGTCCGTTTCATCCGTGCTCGGCAAGGAAAAAAGATCCGGGACGCTATTGGCCCCGTTATGGCAGCGGGGGATACCTACCAGTCATTGTTGCTTGGACGCCCCACAGCAGACGAGTCCCGCGCTAAGGCAGCAAACCCGTTATCCACAGATAAATACACGACCGGACCATAGGACTTAGGTCGTAAGTTGAACCCAGCGGTCCACCAGCTCTTCAACCACCAGGTAGTTCTCCAAATGCGATGGGGTACCGGTTGCGGTATTTCCCAAGAGCCCACCGATAAGTTGTCCGGCAAGTAGTGCGGTACCAGCCGTATTGCCACCGCGATGTACCGCCGCGGTGACGGCAGCGCTAAATAGTTGTTCAGGTGCCACCGGTTGCTCCAGACCATCGGTCACCGATCGAATTGCTGCGGCCAAGACATCTTGCGCCGTCGTCGGTGCTGATATGTCTTCGGCCAGGCTGGTGCGAATTTTTTTGACAAGCTGGCCGCCATCGTGTTCGGTCAGCCACGACATCACGTTACTGACGGCGGTCAAAAATGTTTTGCCGGCAAAAATGTGGTGCATCAGT
The DNA here is from genome assembly GCA_002358975.1 of Micrococcaceae bacterium UBA3381. Classification (GTDB taxonomy): domain Bacteria; phylum Actinomycetota; class Actinomycetes; order Actinomycetales; family Micrococcaceae; genus Yaniella. The sequence goes on from DEPX01000060.1 coordinate 7,624, forward strand.
AGGCTGTAGGCGGCAGGCGTTTGCCAATCGCCGTGGGTTAATACCGCGACCTGGTGTGACATATTGGCTACCCAGTCGGCTTCGACCTGCGGAAGCATTCCTAAAGGTGCTGTACGAACTAGCGCCTGGATTCCGGTGGCAGTTTCACCGTGCGGTTTACGGGGCAGCCCCATTTCAGGTTGTTCCAGCCCGATTTTGGTTTCAGCCTCGACCTCACCGGATCCAACCGGATAGGCATCAATCCAACGATCTTGGGCTGCTGGCAGCCCCTCCGGCAGGGTGCCGTAACGGTTTTTATACCAGCGCAACAGTGCCAACCAAATACTTGCTGGCGGATCGGCGGCCTGACCATCGGTGGCCCATTCCAGCACCTCAAGTAACCCGTCGGCCACATACAGACTCAGTTGTGTACCGGTAGAAAAATC
>DEPX01000060.1:8090-9998 GCA_002358975.1 Micrococcaceae bacterium UBA3381
CACCATAGATCACACCTGCCACCCGCGAAGAGAAGTTATCCATGGTTATACACCATAACGTGTCCTACCCGGGTGCCTAGACTGAAGGTCATGCGCATTCTTCACACCTCCGACTGGCACCTGGGCCGATCATTTCACAACACCAATATGTTGGATGCCCAACAGCATGCCATCGATTTCATCGTGTCGACCATCACCGACCGTGACATTGATTTGGTGTTAATCTCCGGGGACGTTTATGACCGCGCGCTGCCACCGGTAGATGCGGTGTCGATGTTCGATCAGGCGCTGGTTGATATGCGCGCAGCCGGTGCACAAGTGGTGGTCACCTCGGGCAATCACGATTCAGCCATCCGGTTGGGCTTTATGTCCCGGATGATGCGCAACGCCGGGGTGTATATCCGCACCATGCCCGAAACCATTACCGACCCAATCATTTTTGACGACGACGCCGGCAAAGTGTGTATTTGGGCGGTGCCGTATCTGGAACCACGAACCATCGCCCAAGAATTTCAGGTGGACGCCAACCATTATTCAGTTATGCAATATGTAATGGACCAGGTGCGCGGCACGATTGCCCAGCGTGGGCTCACTGATGCAACCCACATTATGATGGCTCACCTATTCGCCGCCGGTGCTGCGGGCTCGGATTCAGAAAAAAACATTGGTGAAGGCACCGAAGTCGGTACCCTAGGCCAAGTACCAGCAGACATGTTTGAGGATATAGATTACGTGGCCCTGGGGCATTTGCACGGGCGTCAAAGCATGTCCGAAACCGTGCGTTATTGCGGTTCACCGGTTGCCTACTCCTTTTCCGAACACGCCCACCGCAAGGGTATGTGGTTGATCGACACCGGGGTCGATGGACTGAGCGTTGAACCCGTGGATATCCCGCAACTCAAAACGCTAGCGGTGCTAAAGGACACCATTGAGCCGCTATTGGCATCGGAAGACTACGCCTGGGCCGAAGATGCCTGGTGCCAGATCACTGTAACCGATCCGAAACGTCCCAAACGCGCCTTTCAGCGGTTGAAACAACGTTTCCCGGGCATGCTGAACTTCATTTTGGCGCCCACCGAAACCGCCGTCCAAACCACCTACTCGGACCGCATCGCCAACGCCAAAACCGACCTGGACCTGGTACTAGATTTCGTTGACCATGTGCGTAACCGTCCGGCGTCGTCACAAGAACAACGCTGGTTGCAAGAAGCTCTAGACCACGTTAATACCGGACAGGACGTGAAATAATGCGCCTGCACAACCTGACCTTCCAAGCCATCGGGCCGTATCCGACCCAGCAAAAGCTCGATTTTGAACAACTCGATAACGTCGGGCTGTTCCTGCTCGATGGGCCCACCGGTGCCGGCAAATCCACCATTCTCGATATCGTCACCTTTGCTCTGTACGGCAAAGCCGACGACGAACGCAAAAACACCGAATTGCAGTCCACCCTGGCCGAACCCGGTGTGCCACCCACCATCCAACTGGAAGTATCGTTCGGGTCCCGACGATTTGTGATTGACCGGGTGCTACAACACTTTGCACCACGCCGCGGCGCCAAAACCCCCGACGACGTCGTTACTCGCCAGGCCAGCATGGCACTGACCGAAATCGTGGCCGGAAAACGTCAACAATTAACCACCCGGGTCGATGAGGCCCAGCAAATCTTACGCGGTGTTATTGGATTGAGCCGTGAACAGTTCACCTCGGTGGTGCTACTACCGCAGGGCGAGTTTGCGCGGTTTCTGAAGGCTTCCAGTAATGATCGCGAAGAAATTTTGCGCCAACTATTCAATACTCACCGGTTCGACGACATTGCCGACTACTTATCCCAGCGGGCTAAAAAACTGCGGGGCGATGTCGAAGCTGATAGCCAACGCCGCGATAGCCTGCGGGCTGCGCTAATCC
>DEPX01000060.1:10121-14241 GCA_002358975.1 Micrococcaceae bacterium UBA3381
GATCTTGAAGCACAAGCCGCCAGCCGCGTAGCTGATGCTACAACGACCCTGGAGCGTGCCAGAAAACACTTGGCGGAGCTTGAAGAACAAGTCCAACACATTGGCGAGGCCACCGATTACCGGAAACGCCGTGTCGCTCACGACCAACAGAGCAGTGCAGCCCAAACCGCAGCACAACACTTGGACGACCACGCGCGCGCCAAACCCGTGGCCGACTGCCAAACACAACTTGAGACCGCACAAACCCAACTGACCCGGGCACAACACCAGTGGCAACAACAACTCGACCAGGCCCAAGGTGACACCGCCATCATCGGCTGGACGACTGGTCAAGAAATATTTGCCACCGACACTGACGCTGAAGCACTGCTGCAACAGTGGAAAACCGTCGAAGCCACAGCAATTCGAGCGCTAGAACGCGTGGAATACCACGAGAAAACACACGCTGCCATTGCCACACAGCACCACCAGCTCACCCAATGGCAACGGACACAGAGGCAACTGACCCAGCGCATCGACACATTGGGCACTCAGCTGCAACAAGCCACCAACGATTTAACGGCAGATAAGTCCCGGGCCGAAGAACTCACCGGTGCCGAATACAGTTTGGAAACCGCCCAACAGCGGCTCAAGCAGGCACAAGAACAACACACTGCAGCAAAATCTGCCCAACAGGCGCAGCAACGCGCTGACGAAGCCCAAAAATCCTGTGACACCGCTAAACAGAACGCTGATGAAGCAACAGAACACGCCACAACCCTCTTGCGTCGTCGTATTGATGCCGCCGCAGGGTTTTTGGCCGAAACACTACAAGATGGCCAACCATGTCAAGTGTGCGGTTCCACAACCCACCCGCAACCGGCTGAGATGCAAGGCCTCGAAGAAATCTCGCACGATGCCGTGCAGCGGGCCGAGCAGCACGCGACCCGGGCAAAGCGCAACGCCAATGAAGCCGAAGAAACACTCCAAACCCAGCTGGCCACGCTGCACGATTATCAAACCCGGGCCACCGGCCTCTCAGTCGCCGAAGCCAAAGAGGCCGTAACAACAGCCCAGCACGACGTCGACACCGCCCGTCAGCAAGCCCAGGATCTGGCGGCGTTGCGTACCCGTATCAATAAAGCCGAAACTGCGGTAGAAACGTTGCGCGAGACCAAGACAACCGCCGAACAAGACCTCACCGAAGCCACCACCCAGGTCACGACACTGACCGAAAAAACCCAGCAAGCCCAGCAAGAACTTGCCCAAGCACTAGGTGAATTCGAATCGGTGGAAGCGCTGCGGGCCGCGGTAGAACCGGCACACCGGTTGGTGGCTCGCGTTGTGGCACAAGGCGTACAAGTTATCACCGCCATGACTGAGTGCACCACCGCCCAGCAACGTGTAGCCACGGCCTTGGCCGACTCTGCCATCGACCAACAACCTGCCTTCACCGATGCCGCAACAGCACAAGACCACGTACTTGCAGCCACTACGCGCCTGGAGTACGAAGATCTGGTGCGCCGCTGGAATACCGAACGAGACCGGCTGGCCGAAAAGGCCGGGCAAACCGCCGTCCAGGCCGGGCTCAAACTGCTTGACGCCGAGGTTGAAGCACCATCACAAGATACTGTTACGGCAGCCAATCAAGCCCAACAAACCGCCCAACACCGGCTTTCGCAAGCCAATCGGGCCCACGGCAGTGTTCAGGCAACCTGTAACCAGGCCCGTGACCTGCAGCAACAGCTGGACGAAGTCAGCCAACGTTCCGCCAAGCAGCTGGCCACCTATCAAGAGCTGGTGGACCTGAGCGACGTCGTCGCCGGTCGGGGCGAAAACGCCGTCGCCATGCCATTGCGTTCCTTTGTGTTGGCCGGATGGTTAGAACAGGTCGCCGCCAACGCCTCCGAGCGGCTGACCGGCATGACCGGTGGACGCTACGAACTACAACACGTCGTCAATAATGGTGGACGTGGCCACGCCGGACTCAACCTGGAAGTCATCGATCACCTCAATGACACGGTGCGCAACCCCTCAACCCTTTCCGGAGGGGAAACCTTCATGGCCTCGCTGGCCCTCGCATTAGGGCTGGCCGACGCAGTCCAAGCTCAAGCCGGTGGTATTGCTATGGATACCCTGTTCATCGACGAAGGTTTTGGCTCACTGGATACCAAAACCCTTGATGACGTGATGGATGTGTTGGACGCGCTGCAGGACGACGGCCGACTTATCGGATTAGTGTCGCACGTGGACTCCATGAAACAACAGATTCCGCATCGCATCCAAGTCCACAAATCCCCGACCGGCTCCCACGTTAACGTTACCGGTCCGGACCTCTAGCTGGTGTTCATCTTTTCAGGGAATCTTGCCATCGGCACAAAAGTGTGATCAAGACCTCAGCGTATCGGCTGACTAGGGCAAATACTCGTCCTATGGGGCGCAAGTGCTGGAAAATGACCAGCAGAGGCCAAAACAGTACCTGAGATTGTTCCGAAGTTAACCTTGGGTTTACCTTGGAATGTTCCACTGGAGGTGACATCAACAAGGGGAAGGGAATATCTCAGGTATGAGCCTAGATAATTCTACGGAGCGCAAGGTCCTGCAACATAGCGCTCCGACCAATGTGGCGCCTCTGACAGAGGAACCGGACACCGTCCAGCGCCCAAGCTTTATGGACCGCCTGCCGATCACCGGAAGAACCCGGAAGATCGTCGAATGGCTTTCGATTGCCATTGCCGTATACATGTTGATCACCGCCGTGAGCGTTATCGGCTCCGGCTTCGGTGCGGCAACCGGCGGTCAAGCCGAAGAAATCTTTACCTTTGCACAAAACCCCGTCGTCGGGCTAGTGATCGGTATTCTCGCCACTGTTTTGACTCAGTCTTCCTCGACGACGACCTCAATCGTTGTCGGTATGGTTGCCGGTGGCCTGCCCCTGGGAACCGCCGTCCCAATTCTGATGGGTGCCAATGTTGGTACCACTATGACCTCCACTCTTGTGTCACTGGGCGCTGCAGGGGACCGCAACCAGTTCCGCCGGGCCTTCTCCGCGGCATCAGTCCATGACATGTACAACCTATTGTCCGTTGCCATTTTCTTCCCCCTTGAATGGACCTTCGGCATACTGGAACGTGTTGGGACCTGGTTCGCTGGCATTACCACCGGTTCCGACGGTGGCATCATCGCCTCGACCTTCACCGCGTTTGGTAACGGCGTCACCACTGTCACAGACCCGGGCGCAAATCTGCTTGAAGCCGGTCTGCTGAGCATCCTGCCGCCGGTCTGGGCAGGGCTGGCCATGATCGCCGTCGGCGTGGCCCTGATCCTATTGGTCATCAAGTTCATCTCGAATATGCTCAAGGTGCTGCTGGTTGGCAACGTGGAAAAACTCTTCCACAAAGCCCTGGGCCGCGGACCAATCTCAGGTATCTTCTCCGGTTTGTTGATCACCGTGATGGTCCAGTCGTCTTCCACCACCACCTCGCTGACCGTCCCACTGGCAGCCTCAGGCAAATTCTCGCTGTGGCAGATCTACCCGTTCACCGTTGGTGCCAATGTCGGAACCACCATGACGGCGGTCATCGCAGCCTTCGGGTTCTCCGGGGGAGAGGCTACTGCGGCCATGACAGCAGCCGCGGTCCACCTGTTCTACAACGTATTTTCGGCCCTGGTAATCTTCCTGATACCGGTTCTGCGTCCGCTACCCGTGCGCGGTGCCACCTGGCTAGGTAATCTTGGAGCAAAGAACAAACTCTACGTAGTCGTATGGCTCGTTGGGTTGTTCGTATTATTGCCGCTGTTGCTCATCGGCATCACCGCATTGTTCTAAGAGCCCAGGAGGAAAATATGACCACTCCAGATTCTTCCGCTGACTCAATGCGCGAGTTAACGGATCGGGAACTACTGGAGGAACTCGCCGAAACCGATAACCGGTTAGCGTCGTTACAACACGAAATACGACGCCGCATGCAACAGCGTGCCGAACACGAGCTGCGAGCAGAACAACACGCCGAAATATCCCGGATGGTTGAACACCTCGACCAAGCCAGAATCGACTGGCATAAAGTCCGTGAATTCTTCCGCGAAACCTTCGTGGAAGTCCAAGAATCTTGGCGCGCTGAAGACTAGGTTTGGAAGAAAT
>DEPX01000214.1 GCA_002358975.1 Micrococcaceae bacterium UBA3381
GCAATATTGCCGCCAATAGAACAGAACTCAACCGATGATGGATCCGGTGGGTACCACAGGCCATGTTCCGCCGCGGCAACCTTGACCTCTGCATTGAATGCGCCCGGTTGAACCACAGCGATACGCGTCAACGGGTCGATTTCGATATCGCGCATCTTTTCAGTGGAAAGAATGATTCCACCATCGACGGCGGAGCTTCCCCCGGAGAGTCCGGAACCTGCACCCCGGGCCACCACCGGTATTCGGGCAGAGGCAGCGAACCGAAGCGTAGTCTGCACATCCGCTGCCGAGGTGACCTGCACGACGGCGATAGGCGTACCGGCATCGGGGTCATTAGCCCGGTCCCAACGGAAATTATCGATGGTCGCCGGATTGGTGATGACTTTGTCCTCGCCAAGTGCATCAATAAGTTCTTGAAGCTGGGGTGTTCTAGCAGGGGATACCTGTGTCAATATCGGAGCCTTTCTATGCGAAAGCCGCGCAGTGATATAAGTCACTTACCTGAACCGTATCATGGGTGCTTTGAGGAATGAAGCGTCGGCTACGCCCGCAAATTGGGTCGCTGGGCAAAGTCCGGTGCATGCTCAGGTCTCCTTCCATAAAGCAATAATTTCGCTGGGATCTTGCCAAGTTGTGGAAATGTTTCCAGTGTCGTTTTTAGTGGGCCAGGAACGGTAAGTCCTCGCTGTTGTGTAATCAACGGATGTATTACTTGATGCATGACGCGTTGGAGGCGTTGAGTGAACTTTGCCGCACCTTCGCGCCGTCGTTGCACAGCGTCGAGGTCGTTGAGTGAAAGCTGTCCGGTACGTAATGGCTCAGCCAGTATCCTGGCGGCGGCTACACCATCCTGTACCGCCAAGTTGACTCCCACCCCGCCGACCGGGGACATCGCGTGTGCCGCATCCCCGATGCATAGTAGTCCGTTTCGATACCACCGGGTGAGCCTGTTGACTTCAATATCGAGTAACTTGACGTCATTCCACGTAAGTTCTTCGGCTGACCCCGCAGCCTCAGGCACCGCATGCGCTATAGCCTGCTGCAGTGTCGCAATGCCTTCAGCACGTAAACGCCTATCGCTGCCCTTATCAATGAGGTGGGCCATCTGGACGTACCCCTCGCGTGGAATTACGACAAATATTTTGCCGTTTGCCGACGTGGGAAGAATCGCTTCACCTACGGGTTCAGAGGTTTCGACGCGAAACCACCACAGATCGATCGGCACTGGATAACTTGTGACTGGTAGGTGCGCTTGTGTCCGGGCTTTGGACGCGCGGCCGTCTGCAGCAATGGTTAGATCTGCAATCAGGTCGTATATTCTTCCATCGATAGCGTATCGAACTCCGCTGACCGTATCGCCCCTATACAAAAATTCTGTAAATTCTGCATTCAGGATGAGCCGAAAGGTTGGCTCTGCTGCGCCTGCAGTTGCCAGTAGATTCAAGAAATCCCATTGGGGCGCCATAGCTATGTACGGATATTTGACGTTGAGACGTCCAACATCAACGGCTTGAAAAGTGCCGGTCTTTTCATCGTGGAGGAGTAAACCGTGGAGCCGACTGTGGCGAACCGCGTTAAATTCGTCAATGAGCCCAAGCTCATCGAGCAGTTCCAATGTTGTTGGGTGGATGGTGTCGCCGCGAAAATCTCTTAGAAAATCACCGTGTTTTTCCAACACGGTCACCTCTACGCCGGCGCGTGCCAGCAGTAATCCGGCGATCATCCCCGCGGGGCCACCGCCGATAATCACGCAAGAAGTTTTCTGTAACATCGGGCTCTGCGCCTACCTAAGACTTGGCGGTATTCCTCTATTTTGCCTACCTTGCCCCGAGTTAGAAAGAGGCACAGTCTTGCTGCCATCTTTTTTCAGACATGAAACCACCGAAAGCGCCAATCTTGAAGGCTGGCAGTGAAGGGCCACATGCGACACAATGAAGCAGGGAGTTGATCCCCCAAAGTAACCTCGACTTCTGTTGTGAGGCCCTGTACAAAGGTGCGCCAAATAACAAAACATGCCATAAGTCAAGAGAGTTAGGTTACCTCCATCTTTAGTGCTTCCCTAAGCCAGTGCGGTTATTGAGCAAAATTCGCAATAAGAGGTTTGCTCTCAGCGTAATTTACCACGCCAAAATGAGGGGCGTTAAGGGGTGGTCAGCTCAAGTCGGAGGAAAGCCTAAGTTGCCGAAGTGGTCTGTGTACGGCAGTTCGCATTTGTCTCAAAATGCTTGTTAGTAAACGGATGTAAGTCCAAAATGCCATGCCGATATGGCCTTTACCACGTGAGTGCAGGGTATTGTTATGGAGTAGGTATAACTTTTTGGTAGTTGTCAACTTAATAAGTCACTTCCTGATAACAGTCTGAGTGCAGTCTGTAATTGGGCTGCCAATCTTGTTAGCGTGGAAAATCTAGAAGGGTTGTGTCCACTTCCGAATGTCCCCGTGTCCCGGGGACATACAAGTGTGGGCGCGACCTATATTTATTTCTGTTAGCAAGTTGTACAAGGACGTGAGGAGGAGCTCACCCGCTAGTTATAGCGGTGGGTCAAAGCACCATGAGCGAACCAAACACAGACCAGCCCGTTGTACGGGTTGAAAATGTCTATAAGATCTTTGGTCGGCGTCCCAAAGCTGTTGTTGAAAAAATGAAAGCCGGTGCAACTCGTCAAGATGTTGAAGACGACGGCACCGCGGCAGTAATTAATGCAACGTTCGATGTATATCCCGGCGAAATTTTCGTCGTGATGGGGCTATCGGGGTCGGGTAAATCCACGCTGATTCGTACCTTGAACGCACTGCAACCAGCAACTACGGGAACCGTAGAAGTAAGGGGCCAGGACTTAGCTAAGCTTTCTCCTAAAGAGCTTCGAGCACTGCGCTCGGAACACATTTCGATGGTGTTTCAGCACTTTGCATTGTTCCCGCATTGGACAGTTGTTGAAAATGCCGCCTACAGTCTTGAAACTCAAGGCGCAGCAAAAGCTGAACGCTACGAGAAGGCCCGTGAGGTGCTATCTTCTGTCGGGCTTAAGGGTTGGGAAGAGTCTTACCCCTCTGAGCTATCGGGTGGTATGCAACAGCGTGTTGGCCTTGCCCGTGCGCTGGCAGCCGGCACTGACATCATGTTGATGGATGAAGCGTTTTCAGCGCTTGACCCGCTCATTCGACGTGAAATGCAAGAAGAGCTCAGACAAATTCAGAATGAGCTTGGACGGACCATTGTTTTCATTACTCACGACCTCAATGAAGCTATGTTCTTGGGTGATCGCATTGCGGTCATGAAAGACGGCGAAATTGCCCAAATTGGTACGCCAGAACAAATCCTTTCCGAACCTGCCGACGACTATGTCGCATCGTTTACCTCGGATGTGGATCGTGCACGGGTGTTGACGGCTGAGTCTGTGATGGTACCCGCAGCAGAACTTACTGAAGAAGACCGTGCTGCATTTGGACGCAAGACCTTAACAGTGAAAGCCGACGCCACTATTCAAGATATTGTGCCGGTGGTTCTAGAGGCCCAGGGCCCTGTTGCGGTTGAAAGCAACAACGCGAATGAACACGTTGGTTACATCCGGCTCGAAACTCTCCTCGAGGCGCTGACACCACAAGAATCCGAAGTCGTCGACGGCGTAGAGGAGGCCAAATAAATGGAAATTCCAGTACCACGCATTCCTTTAGGTGACTGGGTTGAGGTTGTCCTCGATTGGCTGCTGACCACACTTGGTAGCTTTTTTACGGTTATCCGTAATGTGCTGGAAAGCCTTTATGAATTCCTACTGTGGGTACTCATTACACCCGAGTGGTGGATAGTCACCATCGTTCTGGCGGGTCTCGGCTGGTGGTTGCGCAGCTGGCAGCTGGCTTTAGGAACCGTAATCGGTTTCGTCGTCATCGTAGGGGTCAATCAGTGGCCTAATGCGATGTCCACGCTGTCTCTGGTCGCCATCGCCACCCTGATTGCCGTTGTGATCAGTATCCCACTGGGCATCTTAGGGGCGAAGTCATATACCGCCTCCAAAATTTTGCGGCCTATCCTCGACTTCATGCAGACCATGCCCCCAATGGTGTACTTGATTCCGGCACTGGTTATTTTCCGTGTAGGGGTTGTCCCCGGCATGGTTGCTACCGTGATTTTCGCGATGGCACCTGGCGTGCGCTTTACGGAACTGGGTATTCGCGGTGTTGACGCTGAGGTCGTGGAAGCCGGTAAAGCCTTTGGTTCCCCACCAGGAAAGATCCTGCGTCAGATTCAGCTGCCATTGGCACTGCCGACAATTATGGCCGGTGTAAACCAGGTCATCATGCTGTCGCTGTCCATGGTCGTTATTGCCGGTATGGTCGGCGCTGGCGGACTTGGTGGCGAAGTCGTTGCTTCGTTGAACCGCATTAACGCCGGGCTAGGCTTTGAATCCGGTCTCGCCGTGGTCATTCTAGCCATGTATCTGGACAGGTTGACCTCGATTCAGGCCAAGCATAACAGCCATTAATTACAGTTTTCACTCAAACCTTTAAGAAGGACAATGAAAGGAAGATGTTGATCTTGAAGTCACGTATATTTCAGTCGGTGACGGCTCTATCCGTAGCTGCTTTAGCTCTTACCGCATGTGGCGATAATGACGGCGGTGGCGATGATACAGCCGGAGAAATTACCATCGGTGTATTTAATGGTTGGGAAGAAGGCATCGCCGCCTCCGAACTTTGGGCCTACATTCTCGAAGAAGAAGGCTACGAGGTCAACCTTGAATATGCCGACCCGGCACCTGTGTACTCAGGACTGGCGACCAATGATTATAACGTCACTCTCGACGCGTGGTTGCCAATCACCCACGAAGACTACGTTGATGAATACAGTGATGACATCACAGACCTCGGTGTGTGGAACGATGAGTCATCGCTGCATCTAGCCGTCAACGAAGACGCACCGATTGATTCGATTGACGAACTCGCAGATCATGCTGATGAGTTCGGCAACGAGATTATCGGTATCGATCCCGGTGCGGGCATCACTCAGCAAGTCGAGGACGAAGCCATTCCAACCTATGGTCTGGAAGACATGAACTTCACAACCTCCGGTACACCAGCAATGCTGCAGGAACTGGAAAGCGCCACCGAAGCAGGTGACAACGTTGTGGTTACCCTCTGGCGCCCACACTGGGCATACGAAGCATATCCTGTGCGTGACCTAGAGGATCCAGAAGGTGCCATGGGTGAAACAGAAGCTATCCACGCCTTCGCAAACGCTGACTGGTCAGAGGACGAAGATAACGCTGACGTCGTAGGCTGGTTGGAAGATTTCGAGATGGATTCGGACACGCTCTATTCGCTTGAAAATGAGATGTTCAACGAGAACCCAGACACTGATGATTACCGTCCAATCGTTGAAGATTGGGTTGCAGAGAACCAAGACTTCGTTGATAGCCTGACTGACTAGTCAAGTCCTCAACTTGTTGACAGCCGCTGGCCTCCATCACCTGTATGGAGGCCAGCGGCATTTTTATGGGTCCGAGATTAGAGCTTTGAAGTGAAACCACAAACCTTGAGTATTCGCGGTAATATAGCGTAGGGACTTTGCGAAAGGGAACTCTTGGCAGCATCGCTTTCTACGCGACAGCAACTCTTAGCCGTGGGACTTACGGCTAATGCAGGGTTTGTTGACGGCCTATTTTTTATCCATCTAGGTGGTTATTTCGTTTCCTTTATGTCCGGCAACTCGACACGGGCTGCAGCAGACCTTGCCCAGGGAAACTATCAGGGCTGGCTTATGGCCTCACTGTTGATTGCGGCATTTGTTTTTGGTGTCATGCTCTCATCATTAGCTGTGCGATACGGTCCTAGACGATTTCATCCACCGGCAGAGTCGCTACTATCACAACAGGTCGCTCCGCATGGCTCGGCCGTTTGGATGTCTTATGCGCTGTTAGTTGTAGGGGCCGTCAGTACGCTTATTCCGCCCCTGGAACCTGTGGTCCCTTTCATAATCGCCGCAGCGACGGGCGCTATTAATGGGACCTTTACCCGCCGTGGAGAGGTAACCGTGGGACTGACCTATATGACTGGCACGTTAGTGAAGATGGGGCAGTCTCTGGCATCTGCCATCGCTGTGCGGTCCTCCGTTTACTTGGCACGTTTTGTGCGTTATCTAGGTTTGTGGGCTGCTATTGCCATCGGGGCACTTCTTGGGGGTTGGGCCTATACACTCATGGGCTTGGCAGCTATCTGGTTAGTCGTGGCAGCGCTAACGTTTATAGCGTTTGCGTTGACTTGGCGGCTCAGCAATCGGAGCGGGTAGGTCTTTTAAAGGGTTGTGGGGCTTCACCGCTAATGCGATGAAGCCCCACGAACTGTGAGCACAAGAGGAAGTTTTATGCGCTGACCTTCGCGCCAGCTGCCAGATAGCGGTCGTATGCCGGCAAAGTCAGGAAGTCCTCGAAATCCTCTGACAGTGCCGATTCGGCAAACAACTGTTTTGCGTCGTCGAGACGATCGTCTTGATAACGCTGCAAAGTAGTAAATACATCGTCGATCTTCTGGGTGACCCAATCGCGGGTGACGGTCTTTGTTGAGCCGTCTTCACGTAGTGCCACAGACCCCGCATGAATCCACTGCCAGATCTGGGACCGTGAAATTTCTGCGGTAGCGGCATCTTCCATAAGACCATTGATTGCAGCAGCACCAGAACCGTTAAGCCAAGCATCCATATAGCGGATACCGACCTCGATATTGGTGTCTAGACCGGTCTCGGTGATTGAACCACTGGTGGCTGCCACATTGATAAGCGCCGCGGCCGACGGCACAACGTCTTCGCGCTTATTAGTACGGATTTGATGCGGGGCATCCAGCAACAGTTCGTCGAATACACCCATACACGTGGGTACCAAACCTGGGTGTGCAACCCATGAACCATCAAAACCATCGTTAGCTTCGCGAGTTTTGTCTTCGCGAACCTTGCGCAGCGCTTCTTTGGTCCGTTCCGGATTGGACGATTCTGGAATGAAAGCACTCATACCGCCGATTGCTGAGGCGCCACGTTTGTGACAGGTACGGACTAATAGATCGGTGTATGCCCGCATCATTGGCTGCGTCATCGAAACATCTGCGCGGTCTGGTAAGACGTATTCCGTACCAGAATCGCGGTAGGTTTTGATGATAGAGAAAATGTAATCCCATCGTCCGGCATTCAGTCCGGCAGCGTGATCGCGCAGTTGGTAGAGAATTTCTTCCATTTGGAATGCTGCAGTGATGGTCTCGATCAGTACTGTGGCCCGAATCGTGCCTTGTGGAATGCCTAAGTAATCTTGTGCCTTGTTGAACACACAATTCCACCAGCGGGCTTCTAAGTGGTGTTCAAGTTTTGGTAGGTAGTAGTACGGGCCACGGCCGAGTTCAACGAGCTTGTCGGCATTATGAAAGAAGTACAAGCCAAAGTCCATCAGAGAACCTGCTAGTGGCTCACCGTCGACTTCGATATGCGATTCTTCCAAATGTAGCCCGCGGGGTCGAACGATAATTGTCGGCATTTGGGCCAAAGCCGGTTTTTTCAACCGGTACGCCTTGCCCTGTTCCGAGGTGAAATCGATGTCGTGACGGATGGCATCGAAAAGATTCACTTGCCCGTTGATCATGTTGGCCCAGTAGGGTGACGAGGCATCTTCGAAGTCGGCCAGCCAACACTTCGCACCAGAATTTAGTGCGTTGATAGTCATTTTTCGATCGACTGGTCCGGTGATTTCCACGCGCCAGTCTTTGAGCCCGGGGGCGAGGGGAGCGACCCGCCATGAATCATCTTCACGGA
>DEPX01000135.1:0-12970 GCA_002358975.1 Micrococcaceae bacterium UBA3381
TGCGTGGGTATACCGATTATTTTTATCGCTGGGGCCGCAATCGTTTATGCGGTTTTTGGTAACCACAGCCCGGTATTTAAACACGCCGGCATGTCATGGGAGACCTTCTCAACTAATACGTTTCTGTCCAGCGGTGCCGGGGTATTTAGTACACCGATTCAGGTGTCATCTCAATTCATCTTCCTGTTCCTGTTTTTTGCGGTAGTACTGCTTAGAACCAATATTGGCCAGTTCTTTAATGACCTGGCCTTCAAAGCTGCCGGACGGTATACGGGAGGACCGGCTAAAGCTGCGGTAGTGGCTTCCGGGCTACAAGGTATGGTTTCTGGCTCGGCCGTGGCCAATACTGTTGCATCCGGGTCGTTCACGATTCCGATGATGAAAAAGGCCGGCTTCAAACCACACGTTGCCGCCGCGACCGAAGCAACGGCTTCCACCGGTGGTCAGTTGATGCCCCCAATTATGGGTTCAGCCGCATTTATTATGGCGCAAAATATCCCAGACGTAACGTATAACGACGTCATCATCATTGCGGTGATACCTGCTCTGCTGTATTTCTTGGGTGCGTTTCTTTCGGTCCACTTTGATGCCAAAAAGAACATGCTCCGTGGCCTGCCGGTCGAAGAACTGCCAACTTGGAGATCAATATTTACCCGTATTGACTTGCTCTTACCGCTGGTAGTCATCGTAACGACATTATTGGTCGGTTTTACTCCCATGCGAGCAGCTATCTGGGGTATCCTCACCGCATTTTTATTGAGCTTTGCTCGTGCTTCGACCAGGCTCGGTTTCCGAGCAATGGTTGACATGCTGGTTGATGCGGCACGTACAGCACTACCTGTTATTGCTGCTTGTGCGACTGCCGGCATTGTCGCCGGAACGGTGACCTCCACCGGACTTGCCGGACAACTCGGCACCGGCCTGATCGCTCTTGCCGGTGGAAACTTCCTGGTTGTTCTGTTCTTAGTGATGGTCGCCTGCATCATCATGGGAATGGGACTACCAACCACTGCCAACTACGTGGTGACATCCACTGTTGCGGCACCGATTCTCTACAATAATTTCGATGTACCGATTATCGCAGCGCACTTCTTTGTCTTATTTTTCGGAGTGCTTTCAGAAGTCACACCACCCGTGTGTCTGGCAGCTTATGCAGGAGCGGGATTAGCTAATGCAAACCCGATGGTTACCGGTTTCACTGCTCTCAAGATCGCTGTGGCAGGATTCCTTGTACCCTATGTGCTGATCTTTGAACCGGCGATGCTGCTAGAAGGACCTGTGTCAGACCTGATACCCGCATTCGTGACAGTGATCATTGGGATGGTGGGGCTGGCTGCTGGGCTGGCAGGTTTTCTGCTCACGGACGCAAATGTTGTGGAGCGTATCTTGTTGATCGTCAGTGGGATCATGTTGGTTATGCCCGACCTGATGCTATCGGCAATTGGCGGGGTCGGGATGATCCTGGCCGTAATTATGCAGTACCTTCAGAAATCGCGACCGAGCACAGACAATGACGACGACCAGCAGAGTTTATCTGCTCCACCTCGAGGCGAACAGGTGCTCTAGTCCGGAATGGTCTTGTGTTGAAATACCCGGTCTATCGGAAGAGCGTGACACCTGCGCGGAATCTTGAACTATTTTGTCAACTTGATTTTAAAGCGACCTAATTGAGACGAACCGGTTGCAAAGTCTTTGGTGCAACCGGTTCGTTATTGGGAGGGCTATCGAGTTATAGTTTTGTACGTTCGGTTCAGTCGTGTTGTAGCCAAGTTGTTTTCAGATCAGTGTAGTTGTTGATTGCGTGTCGAGATAGGTCGCGACCAAATCCGGATTGACGGAACCCACCAAACGGGGTCGTTAGGCCGAGTGCATCGACGGTGTTTACTGATACGGTTCCAGCAACTAGCTGGTCTGAGACGCGGTGAACACGTGAAAAATCGTTGGTCCATAGTGAGGCAGCTAAGCCATATTCAGTATTATTTGCAATCTGGATGGCTTCGTCTTCAGTGTCGAAGGCAAGGACACCGACGACCGGACCAAAGATTTCACGCCGATGAAGCTCGTGGTCAGCGGAGAGCCCTGTAACTATTGCTGGGCTCAGATACGCATCAGAACCTGTGATAGTGAGACGTTCTCCTCCACTGATTAGCTCACCATCTTTTGCTGCATTGTTGATGGCTTCTGCAACATCATCGGTATGCGATTGATTTACTAAGCTTCCGTTCCCGATTTGCCCTGAAAGTGGGTCCGTGGGTGCGAATGCCTGACTGGCTTCAGACAGTAGTTGG
Source organism: Micrococcaceae bacterium UBA3381 (assembly GCA_002358975.1). Classification (GTDB taxonomy): domain Bacteria; phylum Actinomycetota; class Actinomycetes; order Actinomycetales; family Micrococcaceae; genus Yaniella. The sequence continues at coordinate 2,289 of DEPX01000135.1, forward strand.
ACGAATTCGTCATGTGCGCTACGTTCCACCAGAATTTTGGCATTAGCCGAACACACCTGGCCATTGTTATAAAACGCACCAAATGCAGCTTTTTCAGCTGCTTTCTTCAGGTCAGCATCAGCGAAGATGACGTTAGAGCTTTTGCCGCCAGCTTCGAGCGCAACGCGTTTGAGGTTTGATTCGCCAGCATCAACCATGAGTTGTTTGGCAACCGGTGTTGAACCAGTGAACGCCAACATATCGATATCCGGATGACGACCGATACTAGTACCTACAGTAGAGCCTCCGCCAGGAACTACGTTGAGTACACCTGGGGGTATACCAGCTTTGATAGCGAGGTCCGCCAATCGAAGTACCGTGAGCGGTGTGTCATTCGATGGCTTAATGACGACGCTATTGCCTGTTGCCAGTGCGGGGGCTAATTTCCATGCCGCAATTTCCAGTGGATAGTTCCAGGGAACGATGGCACCGATTACGCCCAGTGGAACACGCCTCACAAGCGCTGTTGCTCCGGAAGGGGTAGCGGGTATTTCATCGAAATGTTTGTCAATAAGTTCGCCATACCAGCGGAAGGTAGCGGCAGCCCCGGGTATATCAACGGTACGCGTTTCACCGATTGGTTTCCCGGAGTCTAATGACTCGACCAGCGCTAGTTCGTCGAGATTTTCAAGCAAAAGGTCTGCGAGTTTGATTAATACTTCGCCGCGCTCATTTGAAGCTTTATTCGACCATGCCCCGGTTTCGAACGCCTCACGGGCTTGTGCAACCGCATTATCGACGTCTTGGGGAGTTCCACTAAATAATTCTGTTAACGGTTGCAGAGTGGCGGGGCTAATAAGGGGAGAAGTATTACCGTTTTGTGGGCTAACCCGTTTGCCGCCAATAAACGCTCGTCCGTCGATTGATAGTCGACTAGCTTGTTCGGTCCAGTTTTGTGCAGTCATGATTATTCCTTCGTTTCAGCGAAAACATCAATGGTGGTCCATGCCATAAGGATGGCCGCATCTAGCATTGCTTGCTCGGCGGTGGTACCAACACAAGAATCTGCGAACTCTTTTTGATGGTTTGTGTGGGGTAAGGAATCCACTCCGATGTAAGGGTGGATTGCCGGCACTATTTGTGAAACATTGCCCATGTCAGTGGAAGCTCGATTCATACGTCCGGCTGTTTTCGGATCAGCAAATACTCGGCCCCGTGCGATTGCGTTTTTCTTATATGCTTCTAGAGCAGGCTGATAGGTACGAAACTCAGCATAGGGCTTGCTCTCGGGAGTAACCTTAAGCTCTGCTCCTGACGCTAGTGCGCCAGCTTGGAAACAAGCCAAAACTCGCTCATCTAAACGTTCAAGTTCTTCCAGGGTATTGGCCCTGGTGTACCAACGACCTTCAGTTTTTTCTGGTATAGCGTTGGGTGCGAAGCCCCCAACGGTCTGGATTCCGTGAACACGAGTATCTGCTGGCAATTGCTGTCGCAGTAGGCCAATCGCTGTTTGCGCAATTAAGAATGCATCGTTGGCGTTAACTCCTTTATCTGGATATGCGGCAGCGTGCGCAGATACGCCAGTGTATTCAATGTGTTGATGGGCCACTGCAAACGGCTCCGCCTCAGCAATATCTACCGCGGCAGGATGGACCATCATGGCCAAATCCAAATCCTGGAACGCTCCAGCATCAATCATTTCGACCTTGCCGCCACCACCTTCTTCGGCGGGGGTGCCATAGACCCGTACGGTTAAGTCGAGTTCGTCCGCCAATGGAGCTAGTGCGAGGCCTGCTCCTACAGAGCTTGCTGCGATCAGGTTGTGTCCGCAGGCATGGCCTAATCCAGGTAGTGCATCGTATTCGGCCATAAAGCCGATTTTTCTGGAGCCACTTCCGTATTCTGCGAGAAAAGCGGTATCAAAGCCCAGATATTTTCTGGTTACGTTGAAACCTTTATCTGCTAAAACATCAGCCACCCAGTCTACTGCTCGGTATTCTTGCCAGGCAGTTTCGGGATTGGCATGCAAAGTGTCTGCAAGCCCGATCAACTTCCCGGCATCTTTCTCAAGAGTCTGCTCAGTAGAAACTTTCAAGTTTTTGATATTATTCGTCACCAGGCACCCCGTATGAAGGCGCTGAAGTTGGGTTAAGGCCCCGCGTTACATAGTCGTCGCGCTGTGGTAGCCAGATTTCTAGAAGCTTTGCTAGCTCTTCGATCGGATCATTTTCTGTCCAATCAACACGCAGGTCGGTTACCCGCCAGCCCGCATCCCTTACCACAGATAGACCAACCGAATGTACCGGTCCAGCTTCACCGCCGGCCTGCTGCGCTGCTTTCATCGCGACTAACAGTCGATGTTCTAAATCCCCACTTGCAGCTTCGAAAGCATCTACCATGATCTGAGGAATATTTTCATCGGCGAGCAAGTTGCCGCCGGCCACAGCATTATTGCTTGTAGCTTCGCCGACGATGCCCAGGGCCTCGGGACCGGAGAATACTGCACCAACTGAATTGGCATCGAGCACAAGCAGCTGTCGGTAGCCGATGTGATCAGTAGACTGTGTTATTCCATCTAAAGCAGCCTGGGCTGGCTTTCCAGCGGCAATCTCATCAAGGATGATTTCGCCCAGTCGTGGATCGGTTACATTTTGTGAATTAACGACCCCTACGCCATCGCGCAGGTGTATGCAACGCGCGGCAACTGCCGGAGAGGATGAACATACCGCTGAGCCAAATGCTCCGGTACTATCGCGTGCAATAAGAGAGAACGTCACTAGTTACCTCCATTTTTTGTACCGATGACGGCGGTAGCATCGATTTCGACAAGCCATTCAGGACGCGCCAGAGCTTCCACTACCAGACCCGTTGAGACCGGGTAGACGCCTTGCAGCCATTTACCCATCACCCGATACACAATTTCTCTGTACCGGATGTCCGTCAGATATACCACTACTTTGACAATGTCTTGGAGTGACGACCCGGATTCCTCAAGTAGCATCGCAATATTTGCCATTGCTTTTTCGGCTTGGACTTCTACATCACCAATGCCCACTGATTCACGTGTTTCAAGATCCTGGCCAATCTGGCCTCGAAGATAGACCACGCCGTTAGCGACTACGGCCTGACAGAGATCGTTATCTAGGTCCTGTTCTGGATAAGTGTCTTTGGTATTAAACTTGCGAATGCGAGTATGTGTGGTCATTTACTGGCTCCTGCTGGTTGGACAGTGGCACGATGGTTTGAATTTTGCGATGCATTGTTAGGATGTGTCGTTGGTTTATAGGCAGCATAGCCGCGTTGGATATCAATTTGGTCTGCTACATATTTGGCATCATGCCAGACCCCCCAAATAAAACTAGAACCGCGGCGTGAAAGCCATGGTAGCCCGAGGTAATATATTCCCGATGCCGGTGATACACCGCGCTGGTGAACAGGTCGATCATGAGCATCTAGAGCATTATCGACGTCTAACCAACTGTAATCCTGTGTGAAACCAGTGGCCCATACGATGCTGGTGATACCGGCATCGCGCAGATTCAATTCCAAAATCGGATTTTTTAGGCTCTCTGGGTCGGGACCAATGATCTTGGCCTCGGGTTCTTCGGGCAGGTCCAGACCGTGACGCTCGATGTATTCGTCTGCTTCTTCAAGTAACGACAGATAGTTCTCGTCTCCACGTGCAACATTTTCTTGTAAATCGGCATTAAAATGCATCGTACCGTTACTAAATTGTGTAGCCCTGCCCAATAGGGTCACGCCTTGGTCTGCCATTTCACGGAAATCTACGGTCTTGCCACCTTCTGCGCCGCTGACAGCGATAGTGACATGGTCAGTTCCTGGTCCAGGCGTGGCCATATCCCATTTGCCAAGTACACCTAACCACCAAACATTGTCCCGTTGCCGATAACGACGAGGTGGTCGATCATGGGGGCCAATAGCTAGATAGACACCTCGGCCAGTCTTGTTGAGTTCTGTAGCAATTTGGGAACCGGACGAACCTGCGCCGATTACCAGTACGTTTCCTTCAGGCAGCTGTTTGGGGTTTTTGTAATCATGTGAATGTAGCTGGACAACCCCAGCAGATTCTGGCACTACTCTTGGGATGATTGGTTTTTGAAACGGACCTGTCGCAGCAACTACGTAGTTTGCCCGAAAATCGCCGATCGTCGTTTTCACGTCAAATCCGCGGCTTTGCTCCGCCCGGCGCACTGTTGTCACTTCCGCACCAGTCTCAATGCGACCAGCAAATTTGGCGGCATAGGCTTCAAGATATGCGACAACATCATCTTTTGGTGCAAACGTATCCGGATGAACATCGAATTCCATATTTGGGAAGCGATCGTGCCAGGCCGGCCCATTGGCTACCAACGAGTCCCAACGACCGGTCCGCCAGCGCTCGGCAATACGCTCACGTTCGATAACAACGTGAGAGATGTCTTTTCTTGTAAGATGCTCGCTCATCGCAATGCCGGCTTGACCACCGCCGACAACAACAACCTCAACATTTTGTTGTGTCATGACTATGCCTCCGAGATATTTGTAAGGTCTATCACGTCTATCTTGCAAAAGTACTGGTCCATCTGTAAAGATCATAAAACTGAAGTAGTCCATCTAAAGAAGAGATGATATGCCAAGCCCCCAAGGTGACTCTGCCCGTAAAGAACTTACGCTCACTCAACTGAAATACTTTCTAACCGCAGCTGCTCATCGGTCTATGACCGCTGCCGCAGCAGAGCTATATATTGCTCAGTCTGCGGTATCGACGGCCATTGCCCAGTTGGAGCGCACACTTGGCGTGGAGCTTTTTATCCGACAGCCCAGTAAGGGGTTAGCTCTGACCACTAGCGGCGAACAATTATTGCGTGATGGGCGCTCGTTGCTAGCTCAGGTTGATGAGCTCACCGAAAATATCCGTGCCCAGGATCAACAGATCGAGGGGGTTCTGCGGCTCGCATGTTTTGTGACCTTGGCGCCGTTCATTTTGCCCCAGCTAATTTCTGAAATTGGAGATAAGCATCCGAATCTGCATATCGAACTATTTGAAGCAGACTTTGATGAAACAGCGAAAATGTTATTCGACGGAACCGTTGAAGCGGCCTTGACTTATGATTTTGGTGCATTCCAAGGTGTTTCGTTCGAACAACTGTACCGTTCTGCACCCCACGTTATTTTGCCAGCTGATGCTCCTTTGGCACAACAAGACGCGATTTTACTGTCTGATTTGCAGGGGTGGGACATGGTGTTGCTGGATATCCCTCATTCAAGGGAGTATTTTCTCGGCATGTTGGAGGAGGCACACGTTGACACGAAAATTCGGTATAGCTCACGCAGTTATGAAACGGTTCGGTCACTGGTGGCTCGCGGTCACGGTTTTTCTATCCTCAATAATATTTCAAAATCTGACAGCACGTACGATGGTGGCCGATTAAAAGCAGTTCCTATCGAAGATAACGTGCCGGCATTGAATGTTTGTTTTACCCACCCGACCGACGTGCGCCCATCAGCACGTGCACGAACCGTGGCAACTACTGCAGCACGGCTCATGCAAGAAGGGCGCCCCTCTAAATAAGCATAAGATGCTCGGATCGGTGGGGATCAGGCCATTCTAATCTGGTACAGGGTGTAACCCGCATCACTTTTAGTGATGTAAAGCATTGTTTATATATATTTTACGAAAGCTCCTAACGGTGCAAGTATGTGATGTACAGCACGAAGCTGTTCAAGGCATGAGGCAGCGAAGTCTTCTAACAAATTAAAGGTGAGCCTCATTGTGTTACTAGGCCCGTAAGGAGCTTTCTGTGAGTCACGAAGAATCCGCAGTCACAAAATCTTTTGTTAGATTTGAAAAACAACACATCATGCCGATCCCCGAGACAGAGCGAACCGGCACTACTTGGTCCGTGTTTGCTATATGGGTCGGACTCAATATGATGCCGTTGGCTGCTGTTACTGGAGCAATCGCAACAGGAACATATAACCTTCCAATCGGTTGGAGTATCGCAGCAATTCTCGCCGGAAACATCATCGGATCGTTCGGTTCGGCACTGCATGGTTCCCAGGGCCCGCACTTAGGTATCCCGCAAATGCTACAGGCACGGGGACAATTTGGTTACCTTGGTGGTGGTCTTTTTGCCCTTATTGCACTCATCATGTTCATGGGGTTATTTGCAAGTATCCTGGTGGTGGCAAAAGACTCGTTAGTGCTAGTTTTTCCAGGTATTAATGGCACCTTAGCTATCATCGTATTTGCGGTCATCGGAATCGTTTTATGCATTTACGGCTATGACTTGCTGCGCAAGACCATGGTGTATTTGTCGTGGCTCATCGGTATCGCAGTGGCAGTGTCGATGGTTTTACTGTGGCTAAACCCAAATGTGACAGCTGGACCATCGGACGCAGCATTCTCCGTGGAGGGGTTTTTTGCTGTTATGGCAGTTGGAGTCGTTTGGCAGTTGGCATACGCGCCCTACGTTTCTGACTACACCCGCTATTTGCCAAAAGCAACTGGACCGAAGATAGCTTTTTGGACTACATATACTGGGCTAGTTGGTAGCTCCGTTTTTGTGATGATCTTGGGCGTCCTATTGGGAACGGTTGCACCGGGTAACCCGCTTGCGGGGCTATCTGATCAACTGGGAGTTCTCGGTCTGATTGTCCTGGTTATTTTTGCAATCACCTCTGCAATCATCAATGGAGTTGAACTCTACTCCGCTGTGATGAATGGACTGACAGTCCTGCAATCGAGTTTCAGCAAAGTAACGATAACTACCGGAACGCGTGTCGGTGCAACGGTCGTACTTGGTGGCCTAGCGACCTTTATCGCAGTACTCGGTCAAGGCAACTTCATGTTTTGGTTTGAAAGCTTCCTGGACCTGTTGCTCTATGCTCTGATTCCGTGGTCAGCGATTAACCTGGTTGACTACTTTATTCTCAAAAAAGGCAACTACGTCGTGTCAGAGCTCTTCCTGCGCGACGGCGGACGCTATGGAAAATGGAACACGGTTGGACTGGTTAGCTATTTCGTAGGTTTAGCGGCGCAGGTACCGTTTATGATGAGTCCCATGTTCAACGGCCCGTTAGCAAAATATTTGAATTACATAGATATTTCATGGCTGATCGGGTTTGTGTTTACTTCGTTACTATTCTTCACTCTCGCTCGTCTTTTTGGTGCAGAGCAGGTCTCAACCAAGACGCCGCAACAGACGGTGTACTTGCAACCGAACTGATTTCGCTAGCACATGGCGCACAAATTGGACCGCCTCGGCGGGCCTAGGTTATGTTCCGTGACCTCGAAGGAGTTTGTTTCGGTGGTAGCACGCAGCATCAAATTTTGCGATGCATCTCATTTGGTAGAACTATTTGCTTGATGTGAGATGAAGCATACAGAATGAAATTCGGTTCCGTTTTGTAATGGAACGCGTATAACTGCGGACATCACAAGCATATTTATCCGAATTACTTGGGCTGTCGTTCATGGAAACTTTTGGAGCATAAGTCAAGTGATATCTGTAGCAGTCTCATTCCTCAGAAGGGTCAATAAATTATGAATACTACGGACGAGAAGACAACTGATGTCATTATTATCGGTGCAGGTTTTGCTGGTATAACAGCAGGGCGTGAGCTGAGCACTCTTGGGCTCAGTTCTGTCATCTTAGAAGGCAGGGACCGGATCGCAGGTAGAACATGGACTAAGAAAGATAACGAAATTGGTCTCCCTATCGAAATGGGAGGTACATGGGTTCACTGGGCAATGCCATATGTTTGGTCGGAAATTAAGCGCTATGACTTGCCCTTGTACATTACACCTTTTGCTGAGGAAGCATATTGGAAAACCCGAAACGGTGTGAGTTCGGGCAATGCACAGGACTTAGTGGATCTGCTCGACGACGGCATGAACCAAATCTTGTCTCAGGCTTTGGAAGCTTTTCCTACTCCACACGACCCTTTCCCGTTGACTGATTTGGTTCAGAAACTTGATTCAAAAACTGTCGCTGAAGTAATTCAAGATCTTGATATATCCGACGAAGAAAAAGATGTGCTCAATGGTATGTGGGCCTTACATTTCAACAGTGACGCATCACGAGGCGGCTTCACCACCGCGCTGCGTTGGGGCGCATTAGCAAATCAGGACTGGAAATACCTTGCAGAAATTACCGAACGCTACAAGTTTGTAAACGGTACCCAAGAGTTGCTGAATGCAATTCATAGTGAATCAGATGCACAACTGTACCTGAACACTCCAGTTGCTTCCGTTGAAGAAAGTAAAAACAGCATCACAGTTACAACTCGAGATGGCCAGGTATACGCGGCGAAGCATGTTATTTCGACTGTGCCGATTAATGCACTCAAAAATATCCGTTTCTCGGGTCCGTTTGATCCTGCGTCCCTTGCTATCGCACAGGAGGGACAAGCCTCAGACGGGATGAAAGTCTGGATGCGAGTTAAAGGTCAACACAAGCCATTCCACTGTTTGGGTACTAGTCAAGACACCTTGCACTGGATTCAGTATGAGAATGATTTGGACGGCGACAGTGTTCTAGTTGCATTCGCTCCAAAGTCAACCAACCTTGACGGCAACAACATTGAAGAAGTTCAAGCCGCCCTTAATGAGTACCGTCCTGACCTAGAAGTAATCGCCGTTGGTTCACACGACTGGGTTGCTGATGAATACGCTCAACAAACGTGGACCATGTTCCGACCCTCTCAACTTACCGGTGACGCTAAAACGCTTCTGACAGAAAACAGCCGGCTCTGGCTAGCAGGGGCTGACTATGCCCATGGGTGGACCAGCTTTATCGACGGTGCAATTGAAAGTGGCATGCGAACTGCAAGAAAGATTTCCCGAACATAGTAGCTAGAAACAACGAGAGGAAGAGCTCAATGAGCACTTATGTAGAGTACGTTACATATAAAGTCGATGCTGTCGATGAGGATTTTCTTGAGCTTCGGCGAAAGGCCATTCTGGCGGTTAAGGCCAATCATCCGAATCTGTTAGAGGTACCTGTTTTCTCGCATGATTCTCAGGGTAGTTGCACTGAGATTTGGATTTATCAAAGTGAACAGGATGCAGAGGCTGCAAATGCAGCTGGGGGTTCAATCCCAGATTTTGCGGCCTATGCTGAGCTACTGTCGGATCTAAAGATTGTTGCTGAAGAAATGCCTGATGCTTCAGCTGATCCACTAACAACAGCCTGACCCAAGCTGTGAAATTGGGAGCGGCGCATTGCTGCACGTCACTCCGCTCCCAATATTATTCATAAGTTTTATTTGGATCTATATTGCTATTGCCGTTTACTAGGGAGCCCTGTGATGACTGAACAAATCCTTGATGATGCGTTGCGCACTGAAGTGGATGGGTTAGGTTCGGTGGATATACCTGCTCGAGCGTATTGGGGTGCCAGTACCCAGCGGGCAAAGGATAATTTTGATGTCTCTGGCCAACCAATTGGTACGTTGCGCTCATTGGTTTGGGCCTTGGGCGCGGTGAAGAAAGCTGCAGCCCGAGCGAATCAGCAACAGCACGTGATTTCGGTTGAAGTAGGTCGCGCTATTGAAAACGCATCACAAGAGGTCATGGATGGTTTCTTCGACGAGCATTTTGTGGTCGACCGTATTCAAGGTGGTGCTGGGACCAGCACCAATATGAATGCCAATGAAGTTATCGCCAACCGCGCTACCGAGCTAAGCAGAGACAAAAATCCTGATGCGACAGCAATCAGCGCCTTAGATGAAGTCAATCGTAGTCAGTCGACCAATGACGTGTATCCGACAGCAGTAAAACTAGCGCTGATTAACGATTTGGGTAACCTTAAACAACAATACACTGCACTAGCTGGCGCTTTTGTGGAAAAAGCCTCGGAATTCTCATCAATTCTGAAAGTGGGACGCACCCAGCTTCAAGATGCTGTACCTATGACATTAGGCCAGGAGTTTGCTGCGTTTGGTTCGATGATGACTCAAGAAGCCAAAGCTATTGATGTGCTTATTCCGGAGCTGTTGGAAACGAATTTAGGCGGCACAGCGATAGGGACAGGTATCACCGCTACAGAAACCTACCGCACAGTTGTAGTTCAAGCATTGCGTCAGATAACGGGTCTAGAGTTTTATACTGCTGAGGATTTGGTGAAAGCCACCTCGGATACTGGGCCGTTGTTATCGACTTCGGCAACGTTACGCCAAACGGCCATTAAATTATCCAAAATCGCCAGCGATATGCGCCTGCTGTCGTCCGGCCCACAAACTGGTCTCGCCGAGATTACCCTGCCAGCTGTCCAACCAGGCTCGTCGATTATGCCCGGCAAGGTCAACCCTGTGATCCCAGAAATGGTCAATCAGGTTGCGTTTAAAATTGTTGGCATAGATACCGCTATTGCTATGGCTGCAGAAGCTGGACAATTACAACTCAATGCTTTTGAACCAGTCATGACAGACGGACTGCTAGAAGGCATCAATTTACTGACTCAAGCCTGCAAGATCTTGCGAACTCGTTGCATAACAGGAATCCAAGCCAACACAACTGTTTTAGCAGATCGCATGGATGAATCGGTCAGCATCGTCACTGCACTGACTCCAGTAATTGGCTATATGGCCGCCTCGGAAATAGCACAAGAGACGCTACAACATGCTGGCAATGTCGTCGACAAAGTCGTAGCCCGAGGTCTGGCAGATCGTAAGCAACTTGAAACATTAATATCAGTCCA
>DEPX01000135.1:13054-20259 GCA_002358975.1 Micrococcaceae bacterium UBA3381
GCCGCATTCGCTAACTAAGCGCCTGCAGCGCGGTGCCCAACAGTCTTCTTTGATGCTGAAGCAGTAGCGAGGGCAATAACCAAAGCGACAAAATTCGGTGACTCACACATTACTCAACACGACCCAGTGGACGCCCTAACTTAAGCGACGCCCATCTCAACTAGACACCCCGGCCTATCCCAACACGCCACTACTCGCGCTCGATCACTTTTAGAGATCTATTTCATCGACATAATATGTTTTACAAATGTGTGCTCAGTCACAAAGACTTATAAGTGAAGGTAAGTCATCAGCCGAGAAAGTATGAGATGTAACGGATCTGGTATGGGCAGGCTTGCTGATCTCAGCGTTGACTGAAGCCGGTCAGGTCAAGCATCGATTTATAAAACGGTATATGTCACTTTGATGCTTTATGTACATAGGAGAAATACTTATATGAAACAGCGCACAGCTCTTGGTATTCTACTAGGTTATGTCTTCGTTATTGCGATAGTTGCACTGACTGTGGGAGCAAGCTCCACAGTTCTTGGCATTCCGCTCGATACTTTTGTACTTTCAGTCGGGTTGCTTCTTACTCCGGTTCCTGCGTGGTTTTTAATTCTTAATATCAAGACAGGTAGCTCAGAAGCATAACAAGGTAACGCTCGCCTATATCTCGGCTAGTTTTGGGAGAACAAGCATAATGATTATCGCGGTTATCACTATTTATTTACTTGGAATGATAGGTATCGGCCTTGCATACCGCAAGCGTGCTTCTACGGATACTGAGAGTTATCTTGTAGCCGGGCGCCGAATGAAGTCTCTCATTGGTGGTGGCGCACTTGCATCAACATACGCGAGTACGTCAAGTTTCCTGGGTACATTGGGTGCAATGTACGCGCTAGGGATAGCGTTCGGAATGTGGCAAAACTTTGGTGTCATTATAGGTTTTGCTCTGTCCGCTATTTTCATCGCACCTCGTTTTCGTGAGTACATGCCTCTGAGCTTCTCCGAATTTTTCGTCAAACGATATGATAACCGCGTCAGGGTAGTATCTGCTGTGGTTACTGTGGTTGCAATGTTCGTCTATGTGCTCATTCAGCTTCAGGGCGGGGCATACGCGATGTCGTATGTTTTGGGTGTCAATCACCAAGTTGGCGTAATTGTTATCGGACTAATTTTGTTGGCATACGTAATATTGGGTGGAAGTCATTCTTCGATGCTTTCCAGCTTTGTGCAATTCCTCATGATGATGGTAGCTATGGTGACTGTCGCCGGTATTGCGCTTTGGAGCCAAACTTGGGGCGAAACAGTAAACGTTGCTACTGAACAAAATGCGATTGCACTTGAATTGTCTGGAGACTTCGGCATATTTGCTGGTATTAGCGTTATGGTCATGATGGGGCTCGGCGTCATTAGTTCACCGCATGTCTATCTAATGTTTATGTGGTCAAAATCAGGCAAAACCGCCCAACGAAGTGCGGCGTTGGCTACCACGTATTTAGCCGTTTTCTATACAGTTCTATTTATCGTCGGAGCTTATATTATTGCGACTCAAACGGACCTGATCCAGCCCGATATGGGCTACTTCGAAGTGCTGGATCATCTACCAGCAGTATTTATTGGGCTTTTTGTAGCAGCAGTTCTCGCCGCGGCGATGTCTACCGCTGACGCACAATTACTCAATGCCACTTCAGCAATTACTAACGATTTATATCAGGCAATAAAAGGGAAGCCCATCCGCGAAGATCGTTCAGTGCTAATAAACCGCATAGTTGTGCTTATCATCGGTGCCAGTGCGATTATTGTGGCATTGGACCCGCCCGACCTAATTGTATGGCTATTAGCTGTTGCACAAACTCTTATGATTGGAGCGTTTTTTGCGCCAATTGTTCTCGGTTTATTTTGGAAGCGAGCGACGGCAACGGCCGCCTTTATCGGGATGATAGTCGGTTTTGCCTCAGCCGTAGTAACACAGTTCCTTCCTATGCCAAATGAGTTTGTGGGAGGACCAATTTCCGGTGCATTGTCTCTAATAACGATGGTTATCGTCACGTTATCGGCAAAACGCCCTGCAAACTCAATACATAACTCAGCCGCAAAAGTAAGCGCACCAGGGCCATGAGTTAACTAACGGGTACCCTTACAGCGTTCCAGCACAGGCCGCTCAGCAGGTAGCCTCAACTGTGCCAATTGTGACGCAGTTCAGGTGGTCAAGGATTGCAGGGCGATGGTTTCGTGCTGTTATAAGGAACGAGCTTTCGTATTTGCGACGCGATGTAGGCTTCAGGCATCAGTAGAGTTTCTCGGCGCCGCCGTCGGATATCAGCGTTTGGCCAGTTCGGTATGCAGAGTCATCGGAGAGTAGAAAAGCCACAACTGGTGCAACATCAGCTGAGGGTTCTCCGAAGCGGCCCAGGGGTACCCAGGATAGGCATGCGGCACTCAGACGTGCACCAATTTGCAATAGCACTGCATTGCCGTCCAATGAAATTAATTGTCACCTGTAGCACACTAGTGCTCAACACTGGCTTGTTCTCAGCGACTCATTGCGAGCTCTTGTAGTGAACAGGCCGAAACGATAGGAAGGTCATTTTCCATGGTTGAGTACGATGCACAGGTTGCAGTAATTGGGCTCGGAGCAAATGGAGCTCAAGCCCTTTATCAACTCGCTAAGCGAGGGGTTAAAGCGATTGGCATTGAGCAGCATTGGTCGCCTAATGAGCGTTCTGGTCACGCGGGTGAGCACCGCGTATTGCACCCGTTACCTGACAGCCCGGAGGGCTCACCGGACCATGAGATTCTGGAAAATATCATGCCAGCATGGAAGCAGTTTCAAAGTGAGACGAAGTCCAACATCATTTTGGAAACTGGCGTCATGATGTTTGGCTACGAGGAAGATGAGGACTTTCAGCAGCTGGCAGTCAACGCTCGGAAACGCGATGGCCATGACCGCAACGTGCTATCGGCTAAACAAATGCGTAAGCAGTATCCACTGTTTCGTACCCCTGACGATGGGCTAGGAGTATTTGACGAACTCGGTGGGGCAGTACGCTCCGAGATGGCAGTTTTCTCAGCTGTCCATGGCGCACAGAAACTCGGCGCCGAAGTATATACAGACACCAAAGTACACGGCTGGGCGTTGCATAATGATCGGGTACGCATCTTTACTCGGGATCGAGAATTCACTGTGGAAAAGGTCGTCGTCTCACCGGGGGCGTACATTGCTGAGATGCTGCCGCATCTACCAATTCGGGCTCGTCATTTGGTGATGGCCTGGTTCACTCCTGAACCTGAGTATATGGACGCTTACTCAGATCCCAAACAGCTTCCTGCTTTCCACGGGTCGGTTCCGCATCGTCGTGGTGAAATGATCTATGGCGCAGGATCATTGGATAAACCATATGTAAAGATCGGCGCAGACTTTAACTGGGGTCTGACCGATGAAATCAAGCAAACCGATTTCCATGTCGTACCGGAGGACTTGGATGGTATCCGCATGATGGCTCGAGAACGCTTCGTAGGATTACATGATGCGCCGCTTCGTTCCGTCAAGCTCATGGACGGCTGGACCGTAGACTACGGGCCACTTGTGGGTCACTATGGTCCTTCAGGTCGGATTGTGCTTTCTACCGGATTCTCAGGTTACGGTTTCACGGTGGCACCAGTCATGGGCCAGATTGTCGCCGACCTTATCGAAAAAGACGAGACAAGCTACGACATCGACTACCTTGATCCAAACCGTTTTACCGATAGTACTGGTGGTCTTTCAGAATGGTGGGTCGAAACCGGCGGCTGGAACCGCAAGTGGTCCAAACTCTAACGGCCTGATGGTCACAACTGATCGAGGTCTTGGTCGATTTTGTGGGTCAGCCGAAAAGACTAGCGATAATAACTGCAACGACCCAGACTAAGTGAAAACTACCGAGGGCCAGAGCTGCTGATGCAACGGCCCGCGGCCGGTTTTGTCTTCGCAAACTGATCCCGGCGCATATCACGGCTGCTAAGCCCAAGAGGCCTATAAGGAATCGACGAAAGACGTCGAAAAAATCGAAAGCCGCTATTGGGTCCATATCGCTGGTTTCAACCAGTGACGGTAAATATTCGCCGAATACGTCGAGGCCGATTGCGATTATGCTGGCCACAAGTGCTAACACCAGAGCTGACCGTCCCAGCAGGTCACGCTTTGTAGACGTTGCAACAGCATCTGTTTGCGTAGCTGCTGCTTCGTTTACAATTTCATCGAAATTAGCCATAACCCCATCGTAAACAGGCATAGCCTCGGGAACCAAGGTACTACCAGATTGCCGTACAAATTACGCTTTTCAAGTTGTAGTATGAGCATACGCTCGTAATCAATAGTGATTGGGGGCACATTGATGCATTCCCTAGATTCCAGCCATACCGTGCTGACGATGAGCAAGGACCATGAACCAGTACTTAGCGTAAGTTCTGGTGAAACCATAGCGATAGAAACTTTAGATTGTTTTTCTAATGCGCTTCTGTCTGAACATGATCTACTCAGTTCGGTGGGGTGGGACCAGGTTAATCCAGCGACTGGGCCAATCAGTGTGCACGGGGCAGCAGTCGGCGATACCCTTCGGGTCGATATTCTAGATATTGAAGTTGAAACTGAAGGGACAATGGCTACCCACCCTGACTTGGGTGCGTTACCAGGCGCCGTGGAAGAGCGAACCAAGAAAATCCCCGTTATCGACGGGCAGGTTCACTTCGATGAGCAGTATTCATTTCCTTTTGAGCCAATGGTGGGAGTCATCGGGACTGCACCCAAAGGTGACGAGATTGCAACTGGGACACCTGCGGATCACGGCGGAAACATGGATACCATAAAAATAACGACGGGTTCGACTCTGTATTTACCTGTCGAAGCTCCCGGCGGGCTTTTAGCCATCGGGGATGTACACGCTGCCATGGCAGACGGTGAGGTTGCAAGTTGTGGTCTAGAGATTGGCGCACGGGTTGTTGTCCGCGTTTCGGTTGTGCCCGGTCGTCCTCTGCCTCTGCCATTTCTGGTGACGTCTACTGAAGCCATAACGATAGCCTCCAGAGAAGGTCTAATGGAGGCGGTCCAAGAGGCCACAAGAATGATGCGCGACTTTCTTGTGGAACGTACTTACCTCACAAATAGTGAGGCGTTAATGCTTCTTTCGTTGCAAGGTACCGCTGGTATTAGCCAAGTGGTTGATCCATTAAAGACCGCCCGAATGGAAGTTCCCCACCAGCTTTTTGAAGCCTACGACCTGTCTGAGGCGATACAGGTTTAACGGCCGCAGTGCCGTCGAGGCAAGTCAACTCGGGCCACACACTTCAATTTTTCTGCCAGCACAGTATCGAGTTGTTGAATGCGCCACACCCCAGGTTAATACACGTCTGGTGGTAGCAGAGAACAACCGTTTGTCTGGTATCTGAAACCACCGCAGCAGACCGATTTGCTGTGAGAAGAAAGCACGATACAAAGTTCTTAAAAATTCAAATATACCGTATATTCACATCGAAACAGGAAGTCCTGAGCCTGTTGCAAGTACCCGTTGAAATACCTAAGAACTGTGACTGACGTGCCATGACACCTGGATCGACGAATAAACGCTTCAATCAAAACACTTCCGTGCCACCACCCCCTCGGTCTTCTGGGAAAAAGACGACACGGTTTAAGAAACGTCTCATTATTGGAGTTTCTGCTGGCTTTGTGATCGCTCTTGGTGCAGGGGGCGTAGGTATCGGCCTAAACGTTCAGGGAGAAAAACTCGAAGGATACCAAGACGCTCATTCGGACTTAGAAACCGCCTCCAGCGAGTCATCTAATCTATTAGATGATGCGGACCAACTAGAGCCTACAAAACAGGAAGACCTTGAAGCTCAGCTTTCAACCGTGGATTCTCTGTTGGCCGTTGAGGCCCCCAGAATTTATAGCCTGTCTATCGATAGTCGCACTGAAGAGCTTAGCGACGCCAATGAAACACTCGTTGATTCTGCAGATACCTTAGCAGCAGCCTTCGACTCCCGGTCCTCATACAACTCTTCTTTTTCAGACGGTGAGGGGCTGCTGACGGAGGCTGAAGACCTCTTGGAATCTACCGCTGATGAAGTACTCAACGAGGACGCACACTCTGCGCTTTCAGAACACGTAGATTCACTGAAAGAGGCTTTGGAAGCTGACCTTGATGAATCGAGTAGTGAGGCTCTTGCCTCCGGCGTTACTGCTATTGACGGCGCGTCCGAAGATGTCAGATCAAGTATCGCTACTGTCAGCCAGAGCCATGAAGAATGGACCAAAGCTGAAGAGGAAGCAGCCAAGACCGATCCCGACAACTACGAAACGCTTTCTGCGCGTGAATGGCAGCTCATAGAACGTTCGCCCTCGTCTCACATAGGTGAGAAATACGTGCTGTATGGTGCTGTGACGCAGGCCGATTCAAATACGGGTATGTTCAGCATACGAGCCAACACCGGCGCAACCCAGCAGTCAAGGAGATACGACTATGAGGCGAATACATTAGTCAATGCTGAACCTAGCGTTGACGGTGTGGATATTTTTTCTGACGTAGTCCAAGATGATCACGTGAAGATGCTTGTCGAAGTAGAAGGCTCCTATTCGTATGACACGGCGATTGGCGGCTCCGCAACAGCGGTTGAGGTAACCGCCTACGACCTGGAAATTATTGGCCAGTTTTGATGATGCCGGTGTGAGTCGCAGGTTTTCAACGTTGACCACCGGTGCGACTCGCGGTGATGTTCAGAGTTGGCTTGCGATGGTGGACGGTGAAGTACCGCAGACCATCAGGGCCGGCGACAAACCGGCGGTGGGCGTTGCGTGGTAGCCAAAGCAGTTGACCTTGTTCCAGCTCGATGACGGTGAGTTCTGTGTGGAGTTCACCTGAACCTTGCAGGACAATGATGAGCACATCGAGGTTTGGTCCGACGTGCATGGCGATTTCATCATTGGCCGGTAGCGTGATGACATTGGCATCTAGGTCTCGGGCGCCTGGCTCCAACTGCCAAATGGAGCCGCCAGTAGTGGCATCGGTATCTTCAAGTAATGCTGCTGTGTCTGCGACCACGCGGGGGAGTGCGGTGCTGGATCGTTTGGTGATGCGGACCCGGTAGGCGTCGTCTGTTGGAGTCACAGGCTCCCATGTGTAGGAGCCGGCAAGTTCACGTTCAAACTCTTCTTGTAGGCCTTTGGGCTCGTGATCGTTGACTAATAT
>DEPX01000090.1 GCA_002358975.1 Micrococcaceae bacterium UBA3381
GACGAAGTTGAAAAGGCTCACCCGGAGATTTTCGATATTTTGTTGCAAGTGCTCGATGACGGCCGTCTCACTGATGGTCAGGGCCGCACCGTGGACTTCCGCAACACGATATTGATTCTGACCTCCAATTTGGGTTCCGAGTTCTTAGTGGATCCCCAGTTGGATGAGGATGCAAAGCATGCTCGCGTCGATGCTGCGGTACGTGCCGCATTCAAACCAGAGTTCTTGAACCGCCTGGATGACATGATTCACTTCGACCCGCTATCGATACGCGATCTTGTACAGATCGTAGATCTGCAAATCGCACAGCTAGCAAAGCGGCTATCGCAACGTCGCCTGCGACTAGAGGTGACACCGGCTGCTGCCGAGTGGCTGGCTCGCGTCGGTTACGATCCGGCCTACGGTGCTCGTCCATTACGTCGTCTTGTCCAACGCGAAATCGGGGACAAACTGGCCAAGCAGATACTTGCCGGCCAAATAGTTGATGGTGACACCGTGGACGTTGACGCCAATGGTGAAGGTATCACCCTGAAATCCAGGGACCGACAGGACGTGGCTGACGAGGATGTCCACAGGGACCAATAAAAATGCCTATGTAAAGCTGGTGAAAGCTAGCTGAGGTCACTCCGCGCCATAAGAGGCCCGGCTACCGTTTATCGGGGCCGGGCCTCTGGCGTAGGTGGACAAAGATTATTAGGAGGCGTCCTCGCTAGGTTCTTCTTCGTCGGTTGTTTCTTCAGCCGAACCCTGGGCTGCGGTTTCTTCCGCGGTTTCAATTGGGTCGTCGGATTGTTCTTCCTCGGACCGTTGGTCATCCACTTCAGGTTTTTCGACTAAGGATTCAGTGAAGTTAGTTTCGTCGTTGGTAGAGACAATGCAATCCACGCGGCGATCATCAGCGCTGTCCCAAGTGTATTGGGAAGGACGCGAGGTGTTAATGGAGTAGGTGGCTTGTGTGTTTTCTAACAACGTGATGTCTGCACAGAAGTTTTCGGAATTTTCCAGCAGTTCATCTTCACCCGGGTAGGACATCTCTTGCGAATACACGCGCCGTCCTACCAGTTGAGCGTTGTGCGGTGTCGAGCACTCCACGATATCCGCCGGGGTGTCGGCGTCTGCATATTCGGCCAAGCAGTCGCCTGGCAGGAAGTTCTCAGGTGAAACATTCGTGGCAATAATGCCATCAAGGCCAGGAGACGGATTACGGGTGGTGGATTCTTCAGGCTGTTCAGCAGCATTATTGTCCGAGCTACTGAAGCTATAGACAAAGAACATGACTACCGCTAGCACTACGACAAGTACGGATGCAAAGATAATCCAGGAATTGCGCCGTGAACGGCGTTCTTGTTGTTGCCGCAGCTGGCGTCGCGTCGGCGTCGGTTGATCTTCAGCTGACAGCGGAGCCCCGGGGTCCGAGTTCTGCTGGTTATCGGCTGGGGTCATGCCGGTCTATCATCCTTTCTGACAGCAGGGTTCGTCATCCCCGTCAGTATGCTCACAGATACGGCAATGGCGGGCTGCCGCCAGTCCCTAGCTGATCTTAGAGCGAAAATGTTCGTTATACCAGACATATTTTAGCTGGCAGGGGGCGAACTCTACTTAAACATGTTAACCTGGTAAGTACGAACCATTACACAAAAGAGACCTCAGCGACTACATGAGCCTTATGTCGTCGCTCTTGGGGGCACAGAGACCGCGAAGGGGGTCACGCTCATGGGGCGCGGCCGTCAAAAGGCAAAGGCAACCCGTCAGGCACGGGACATGAAGTACTTCTCGCCAGCTACCGACCTGGCAGCACTGGAGCGAGAGCTATCCGGAAAGAAACCCGATAGGGACGAGGTCGACGAGTACGCCGAATACGCGGAAAAATATGATGTCTACGACGATGGGGACGACGAGGACTCATCGTATTCGTAGAACCACTTCTCGCAGGGTTTCTCTAACGCTTGAAAGATCGGCATGGTGAGATGACAAGCGCATCTGACCGGCCGATTTCTTTCGAGCCCTCAACACTGTCGGAGGATCATCCGGCATACGCCACACACCAGGCGGCGATTCGTTCCGTACAGCGTGTCATCAATGACAAGGCGCCATACCAGAACGTGGAAGTCGCCTCTACCGGTATCGGCCAGCTTTTACAGCTACAACCACTCATTTTAACCGGTGCCGGGATGTCAACTGACTCTGGCATACCTGATTATCGCGGACCCGAAGGATCGTTACGACATTCTCGGCCGATGACGTACCAAGAGTTTTTGCATGACGATACTGCAAGGCGCCGTTACTGGGCGCGCTCATTTGTCGGCTGGCAGCACATGTCCGATGCTGCCCCTCACGCCGGACATGAAATACTTGCACGTTGGAATGCCCAAGGAATAATTACCGGCATCGTTACACAGAATGTTGATGGGCTTCACCAACGAAGCCAACGTGCTGCAGATACCACCGCTGGCCAAGATGCCGTTCCGGGGCCAATCATTCCGTTGCACGGTTCGATGGATGAGGTTGAATGTTTAGTATGCGGGGTTAGAGAAAGCCGTGAAGAGTTTGGCCACCGACTTTATGAAGCTAACCGTGATGTAGCCCAGCATTGGCACCTGGAGGATATCGAAATAAATCCAGACGGCGATGCTCGGATCCCGGTGGAATGGGTACAACAATTTACCATGGTACGTTGCTTGAATTGCGGTTCCGATAAGCTTAAACCGACCGTGGTATATTTTGGCGAAATCGTTCCACAGCAGCGTAAACGAGCCATCAGTAAGTTACTGGAAACATCTGGTGCGCTTATAGTCGTCGGTTCTTCCTTAGCGGTTATGAGTAGCTACCGTATCCTTCTCGAAGCACATCGAGCGCATAAGCCGATCGGTATTATCAACCTAGGGCCCACCCGCGGTGAGCAACGGGCAACATTTCGTTGGCGCAGTGGAGTGCGGCAAGCTTTGGAATGGTTGGACCAGCAGCGCGCCTGACACCGGAGCTGTGATGCTATTTTCGGTTCCGGGTACTAGCTTTTGTTCACGCGATCTCATGGGGAAGCCCCTAGCAATTTTTAGCGTTTACTGAACCGCGTTTTAGGTGGGCTAAAACAATAAACACGCCAGTAGTGGCTTGGACAAGTCCAACGCGCGGTGGACCTGGCACTCAAGGCTCTATCGCCTGTTATTCCAGAACGTGTTACCGCGGGCAATTCGGCACATATTCACTTCATGTCCTATTCGGGATGGAATGCCGAAGCCGGCGAATACTGGGTTTATCTGGAAGTCAATGAAGGCTCCTACGGGGCACGCCAGGATTCTGACGGACCAGACTCGGTGGATAACCTGATCGCCAATACACGTAACAATCCGATCGAAGAGCTGGAATGGCGCTTCCCAATGCGCACGGACCGTTATGAATTACGCGAGGATCCTGCAGCAGCAGGTCAATACCGTGGTGGCATCGGTATCATACGGGAAAACACGTTCCTGACCGACACCATGATCACTTGTGAAGGTGAACGCCACGAGTCCGATCCACCATGGGGCGCCTACGGCGGCCACGACGGGCTGAACGCCTCTATCGTGAAGAATCCTGAGCGTGATGGTGAAGAACCATGGCCGTCGAAAGTCACCGGTCGACAGCTGATCGCAGGGGATTCGGTGCAGATCACGGTGCCTTCCGGTGGTGGCTTCGGCAACCCGTTCAAGCGCGACGAACAGAAAGTAATGTCAGACGTGCTCGATGGGTTCACTACCAAGGAAGCCGCTGAACGTGACTATGGTGTAGTTCTTGTTGAAACCGCTGACGGCTTACAAGTTGATCAGTCCGGCACCGAGCTGCTGCGCTCAGCTGCATTAGCAATCGAGGTGGGCTAGCGGCGTAGGTCATTCAATATAACCAAGTGGGCCAGCCTGCCGAAAAGACAGGCTGGCCCACTTTGTGCTTCATCATTGCTGTGATCTGATACGACCTAACCGGAGATGCTTCACACAGATTCACACGTGGCCATGCATAATGGTTACACGAATAATGCAATCTCCAATGCAAAGGATGGGCAACTGTGACGAGTTCTTATATAACCACGACAACAGCGTCTCCGGCCAGCCATGAACCACTGACCCCGTTGGCTTTTTTGGAGCGTAGCGCTGTGACCTTTCCGGAGCGTGAAGCCGTGGTGTATGGCTCTCGTCGTAGCACGTATGCCGACTTTGAGGCTGAAGTGCAACGGCTGGCCCGAGCATTAGCCAAAACAGTTGAACCTGGCCAGGTGGTCAGCTTCGTGGCACCTAATACACCGGAAATGTTAGTCGCGCATTACGCGGTTCCGCTCATTGGTGCCGTGTTGAACCCACTGAACCCTCGGCTTGCCGGTCGGGAATTCAGCTATATTTTTGAACACGCACGATCACAGATTGTCTTTGNNCTTTGTCGACTCCGAGGTTGCCGGGGTAGTCGCTGACGCCGCCGCCAGCCTAGAGAACCCGCCGGCCGTGATTGAACTGCTCGATAAACAGTTTGGTGTTGCACCAACCGAAACATTGCCGACCTACACGGATTTTCTTGCTGCAGCAGGAGAACAGACACCCGAAAATACGTTCAGTTATAGCGTGGCCGACGAACTTGATGCCATCACCTTGAATTACACCTCGGGTACCACAGGTCCGCCTAAAGGCGTGCTGTACACTCACCGTGGTGCCTACCTTTCCGCATTAGGTAATACCCAGCATTACCGTCTGGATGGGGCTTCGAAATATTTGTGGACACTACCGATGTTCCACTGCAATGGTTGGACTATGACTTGGGGTGCCACCGCGACTGCTTCGACGCATATTTGCTTGCGCGCGGTACGGCAGGATGCAATCTGGGATGCATTCGAACAAGAAGGGGTCACCCATTTATGTGGTGCACCGATTGTTGCGGCATCGATTATCGAAGCTGACCGTGCACATATTCTCGATCGTCCCGCGCGTTTGATTACGGCAGCTTCTGCGCCGCCTCCTTCAGTTATTGAGGGGTTAGAAAACCTGGGGATCACTCCGGTGCATGTTTATGGTTTGACTGAAACCTATGGTCCGGCCACCATCAATGAACCACAGGATCATTGGGCTCAGCTCACCGTCACCCAGCGTGCTCGAAAACTAGCACGCCAGGGGGTGCC
>DEPX01000145.1 GCA_002358975.1 Micrococcaceae bacterium UBA3381
CGGAAATCCATTTCCCAGAAACGGTCTTGGGCGTGCACCAGGCCCTGTGCGTAGAATAAGTCATGCGAAGTTTCAGCAGTAATTGTGGGAACGCCCTGTGCATCGCGTTGAACTGTGACGTTGCCCTCGAGTCCTGCTACCTCCAGTGTTCCGGAGGTATCGGGGAATGCCCGCAGGACAGACCAAGTAATAAAGCCTGCCAGGGCTAATCCCACTACCACCACGACAGCGATAGCACTCCACAGAAATTTCAGCAGCTTGAAACGTTTCTGCGAAGAGCGCGCCAACATATGACCTGAGCCTTTACTGAGGTGAAAGTGATGAACTACCCCCACACTACGTGATGTGGCCCACGTATTTAGGCTTCGTGAACGCTTACGATCCAGTTAGCGCAATCTATTTGTATGCAGGTGGTGGGCGACGTTGATTAAATACATGACTTCGCGTTGTTTGAGTCCTTCAACACCGGGCACATAAATATACTCATAACGTCGATCCCAAACAGGTCCGACCGGTGGAGAAATCAGTTTTTGTAGTTGTGGTGGTAGTCGTTCATTGACGTTAAACAACCCCGAACGTGTTAACGGCATTACCGCCCGGCGCGCAAAACCAGTGTCATGTTCTGCCGGTACCCATTCGTAGTCGGCTTGGCCAAAATCGTTCCATGGGATCGGCCCTACGCCGCGCATAGTGAGACCTTGTGGCTCAAGAATAACCGGTTGCTGTTCACTGCTGTGGTATTTCTTTTGTCGAAGCCGGCCAAAATATACCAAAGCAAACAACCCACCGAGCATGATTAGTGACGTTAGCATTCCCACTAGCGCACCGCCGCTGGGCCATGCGCCGGTGAAGGCCGCTATCACGAAAAACGTCACGCTACCTATCGCTAAAGCGCAGATCATCGTTAGCAGGACAGTAAAGAGTATGCGCACAAGACGAGACCACGTCGCCGACGCTCCGGGCAATCGGACTGCACCGGTAGTTTGTAAATTGTTTATGGTGTGCTGCAACGCGGGGGACATGGTCTTTACATTAGAGGATAAATAACCTACTTGGCATCCTGTTTAATGTTGGCTTTCGAAGCATGTTCCTTGGGTCGCGGCTGGCGCAACGCCCCGATGGCTTTGACAACTCCCCCAACGGCAAAAGCCGCGAATACAGTTCCTTCCCGGACCCCTACCAGCCGCTGTAAGAAAACCATGGATAATACCGCCGAGATCAAGACCAGCGACCAGTCCACCAGCTGTTTCATGGTGCCAAATCGAACAGCACTGATTTGCGTCAAGGCCATAACTAAACCCTCACCCGGCAAATATAGCAACTTGGGTTGGACCTGGATATACACGCCAACGCCAAGCGTGATTGCGCCGATTATGGTCACGGTCCACTGCAATAGATAGGTGTCGGTCTGGGCCCAGCTAGTCAGAAACAACGACAGGTCGATAACAGCACCGAATAGCACGGCGACCGGGAGCTGAACTAACTGAAACAAGGAAAATCGACGGCCCAGAATTACTGCTTGAATACCGATGAATACAATGTTCATCGCCGCGGTAACAGTGCCCATCGACCATGACGTCGCAGTACCGATAACTACCGGAAACGTCGAAATCGGAGCGGTGCCGAGCTGTCCGTGCACGCTTAAGGCAATTCCCACCGACATGATGCAGACACCGAAGATAAAGGTCACCCATCGCCGAATCAGACCCATAGTTGGGGGCACGGCGTTACTGGTCAGCATTATCTTCTTCGGCATAGGAAGTCGCGATGCGGGCAACATCGCGGGCATAATCCGTTGACTGATTATACGTGGTGACCGCCTGCAGCCATTCCTCGTCGTCATTGAAGTCATCGGCGGTCTCGCACAGGTAGATACCCGCAGTTAATACAGCATCATCGATCTGCTGGGGGTCGGTTTTACCGTCTTGGTTCCCATCCACTGCGTAAGTCTCCCAAGTTTCGGGCAAGAACTGCATGGGCCCAACGGCTCGATCCCACTCGTCGTCATCATCGTATTTGCCCTGATCGGTATCAGGCACTTCCATAACTTCTTCGCTACCATCAAGCGCTGGCCCGATAATCTCAGGTTCGGCTACGCCCTGGGCGTCAAGACCACTGTCGTCAATGCTGGCATGTGAGGTTTCTACCGAGCCAATACCGGCCAGCGTATTCCAGCCGAGATTGCACTCCGATTGCGTTTCGGCAATTTTCGAAGCTGCCCCTGCATAAGCGGCCATTGCACGTTGCGGGATAGCGTGTTTCTCGGCGGTCTCGGATACCCAATCGGCATCGGCGAGTTCGGTAATGGCAACGTCTTCGGTGCTGTCGGTATGCTCTGCAGCAGGTTCTGGAAGCACCTGTTGCGGTGCTTCAGGTGGTGAGTCTTCCTCGCCTGCACCGTCCGATGCACAGCCAGCCATCACTGTACCAACAACTGCGACACCGGTTACAGCACGCAATGCCCGACCAAGTTTTAGCATACCCATCAGCGGCTCCTTTCAGTGTTCCAAGCCTACTTGGCTCCGACTATTTGAGTCTCGCATTAATAGCTTCAACAACCGGCCTGTACAGTCAAGGCAAAAAATCTTTACCCTGGTCATGCCAGGTTCCTAGCAAATCGGGTCGTAAAGTTTGCCACTGTCAGAAAATTTTCACTAAGGTCGCACCTGAACATCACCACACTAGTAACTAGGAGTTACCTTGAAAAATTCTGTATTGCGCGCCGGTGGGCTAGTTTTCGTCACGCTTTTTGGGGCAGCCGGTCTAGCAGCCTGTGGGCAAGCTCCAACCGCTGCCGTTGGCGATTGCATTAACAGCGAAGATTTATCGGAAGGCAATATTGACGAGCTCGACCCCATTTCCTGTGATGAGTCCCACGATCTGGAAGTCTTCCATGCTTTTGATCTGCCAAAAGGCGACTTCCCTGGTGAGGAATCCATGGAGGAAGCTGCTGAAGAAGAATGCGTACCAGCATTTGAAGACTACGTAGGCGTTGATTACTACGACTCAGAAATCTGGATCACCACTGTCTCACCGTCCGAAGAAACATGGGATGCCGTGGATGACCGCGAAATCCTTTGTCTCCTTGAGAGCGACGACGAAACCGAATCTCTCAAAAATGCGCAAATCTAGCGTGCCTTTATAACGCTTAACACCTTCGGTAGACACCGCTAGGGGCCAACAGGACACCATATATTTTGGTGTCCTGTTTTGCGTTAATACAGGCGACGATCAACTCCGTAACTTGAGTTTAAAAACCGTTACGCTAAAACATGTGAACCCTTCGAATCCTTCCGCAGCTTCCTCAGCTTCTACCGGTCTGTTAATAATCTTGCTGTGCGCTATGGGTGCCGGACCGTTGTTCAATTACGGTGTCTCAGTGTCTTCAGCGCTGATCATCGCGGACCTTGGCATCTCCGAAGGGCAAATTGGGTATATTGTAACGATCGTTTTCGCTGCGGCCGCAGTATTGAGTATGTGGCTGGGCAACCTCGCAGATAAGATCAGCGTGCGATCACAAATGCTACTGATTTTTCTTGGTACAGCAGTAGCGATGATAGTAGCGGCCTTCGCCGAATCATACTGGTTATTAGTTATGGCTGCACTATTAGCCGGGCCCGCGCAAGCGATCTCAAATCCAACCACCAACCGGGTAATTATGCGTGCCGTTCCGCACCAGAAACGCACCGGTTGGATCGGAGTAAAACAATCCGGCGTTCAGGCCTCGCAGTTATTTGCCGGGCTGTTTTTCCCAGCAGTTGCTTTGGCCCTGGGATGGACCGGGGCCGCGCTTGGTGGTGCCGTTGTGTGTGCGGTGCTGTGGTTGGTCTCGTTAAAATACGTACCCTCTCGCAGACAACTGGAGAAAAGGTATCGGCCAGCGCACCGTTCATCCGAGTCACCAGATGACAAGGCCGATACCAATAAAGCTGGCAGGCTGCCGACGACACAAAAACTGCCGGTAGTGGTGTATTTCTTTGCGGCCATTGCCATGTTTTCTGGCATGGGCATGCAAGCTACCAACGTCTACCTGCCGTTATTTGCTGTCAAAGAACTCAACTTTTCACTCGTACTAGGTGGTGCTGCGGCAGCGGTGTCTGGGGTCATTGGCGTTGTGTCTCGCATCGGGTGGAGTCGTAAGATGCAATCCGGAGCTAGGCCACCACACTTGCTCATGATTATCAGCGCCGGAGCGCTGTTAGGGGTCGTAGCATTTCTTAGTGCAGCATACTGGCAACAACCGGCACTAGTATGGATAGGTGCAGCGCTCCATGGCATCACAGTCTTTGGCGCCAATGTGGTAATCAATGCCGGTCTGCTCCGTGTTGTCTCCGCAGATAAAATTGGTGCCGCTTCGGGACTAAATTCGATGGGCATGTACACTGGTTTCGCTCTGGGACCGCTCATCATGGGACTACTACAAGATTTGACGCATACCTTCAGCGCCGGATGGCTGTTCGTAGGCCTAGCCTATGTGCTGTGTGGAGCCGTAACCGTGGCGCTGTATCGGCATACACTCCGGAAGGACAACCATTCATGACGAACAGTAGCGCCGGCGCTCCTCGTTGGGCACGAGCCATGATGCTAATTATCCCGGCCATATGGATCGGACTGATCATCGGCGTTTCGTTTATTGAAGCCCCGCTGAAATTCACGGCACCCGGTATCACCATCCCACTAGGTCTGGGTATCGGTCGGCGAGTGTTTCTTGCCATGAACATCGTCGAAGTTGTCTTGGCCATTATTTTGATTATCGCTCTGATCAAGCTATGGCGTAGCCACCGGAGCCAACCGCTCCGAAATTTCCAGCAGCTACGGTTATACAGTTTTATCGCGGTGGGTCTGCTCTTGGTCAAAACAGTAATCATCCGCCCCATACTGGCGATCGAATCAGATGCCGTGCTAGCAGGAACCTCACCGGGTGGTT
Source organism: Micrococcaceae bacterium UBA3381 (assembly GCA_002358975.1). Lineage (GTDB taxonomy): Bacteria > Actinomycetota > Actinomycetes > Actinomycetales > Micrococcaceae > Yaniella. The sequence continues at coordinate 4,928 of DEPX01000145.1, forward strand.
CAACCACGCACTTCTACTACATTGGGATAGAAGCCATCTTATTCATCGCGCTCGTGCTGCTCGTTACCGCTGCGGTGCGCGGCCTGTTAATACCACAAACACCTCATCAGGTAGTTACTGCACAGGATACAAACAACGCCCGAGACTAAAGCTTAGTTGGCTGAGCAGGCGGGATGGCGTCAATGAGTGCAGGCCACGGAGTTTCGATCAGCTTGTAAGTATCGTGTCCACTATGCCCACCGGCCACAAACCGCTGCTGGTATTGGATAAGTAGAGCATCGATAACGTCGTCAACGGTGATTTCCGGTCTTGCCTCATCTGCCGAGCCCGCCGTTTGTGGGGCGAAAACGATACCCAAAGCATCGTAAACATCGGTTAGAACATCCCGGATAGCCCATCCGTCTTCAACCACCAAGCTGGTTGAAAAAAGCCAGGCACCTTTGACAACACGTTGTGCAGTACCGGCCAATTTAATAGCTCGGCCAGAGTCCAGGACGGTATGGACAGAATATTCTCCGGCACAGTATTCACCAGGAATCTCACCCACCGCTGCATCGACATCGAGGCTGGCTAATGCGGCGGTGATCAGTTCGCCAAAATACTCGAATCGCTGCCGAAAACCGAACATGGCATTATTTTCGGGCTGAATATGATCTATCACCACAGAACCTGGATGATAGGCAGCGGCTCGACCACCCACGCGTCGCACCACCGGAGTAAAACCGTGTTGTTGGCTGCAGTTCCGCGCACGCTCATAGCCTTGCATACGAACGTCTTGTTGCCCGAAGGACACCGTTGGTGCAGGACGATAAATGCGCACCACCGGTCCGTCTATCGTCCCGTGCTGCACAGCTCTCAACGCAGTAGTGGTATATTCCAGATCCGCTGCCGCCCCGAGACTAGCGTTCTGGTTCACCCAATGCAGGTTCTTTATGCTCACCTATACTCGTTTCGAATCCGCTGCCAAGCAGCTTTGAAAGATTTATACCTGGACAATACCCAGCAGCACTGCCACTAATAACAATACGATGCTAAAGCCCCACATAATGGCAAATGAGTAGCGGATATGTTTGCCCATATCGGCTTCAGCCAGCCCGATTGCTAGCCAGGCTGCCGGGGCAAAGGGACTAACGAAGGTGCCGATGATATTGCCGACCAGTAGCGCGTAGGCGGTGGATGATGCTGCCACACCGAACTGGCCTGCTGTGGCTTCAACGAGCGGAAGTACTGAGAAGTAGTAGGCATCGGTCGAGGTAAGCATATCAAGCGGAACACCAAGGGCACCGACAATCACATGCAGATACTGGCCAACAGAGTCTGGGATGACCTGCAGCATAGCAAGCGCCACATTTTCCAGCATGCCGGATTCATTAAGCACCCCAAGAAACACTGCCGCAGCAATAATAACCGACGCCATCATCAGCGCATTCGGTGCGTGCGCTTTCATACGGTCAATCTGCAATTTCGCTGAGTTGAAATTTAATGGCAGCAACACTGACACGCCTAATACGAAGCTAAAGGCGGGATCTAACCAGCCGGCCAGCATGGTAGTGATTACTGCAATAACAACGACAACATTGAGCCAATAAATCACGGGATGAGCATTAATTTTGCCCACCAGATCTTTGCGTTCTTGTAGCTGTCGTTGGGTGAAATCATCGGCAATTTCATCAACATCCACGGTGCTGGCCGATTGAACCACACCCGATCCCACTTGAGCGTTTATTCGACGGATCTCGCGCAATCCCAACAGCACAGCCAGCCCAATCAGCAATAGCAATCCGACCCCTTGCAACGGAATAAGCGGCCGGTAGAGTTCACCGGGTTCCACATCAAGAACGCTGGCGGCTCGAATCAGTGGCCCACCCCAAGGCACCATGTT
>DEPX01000225.1:0-1308 GCA_002358975.1 Micrococcaceae bacterium UBA3381
TTATTGAAGGGCCCGGATTAGCCGTACTGGATACCATCGCCGTCGAACAGGACACGGCAGCATGAATCCGGTAAAAGCTGTTATGAATTTGATCGCCGCCAAGCGTCGGGCAGCTCAAGAGCACGCTGACTTCATCAGTATTATCCGACAGGCGGCAGCACTTCTTTCTGCTGGGCGTCCATTGACACAGCTCTGGCCCGAAGTAGCTCAAGCGCATAAACCTTGCGATGCTGCTCCTGAACCTGAAGCTGCCGACCCTAGCTGCTGTATGCACCATGTTCTCGTCGCACAACAGTCCGCAGGAATGCTACAGCAACCATATTTTGTCGATGTGACGCGGCCGGGGCCTCCTAGCGGGTGGCAGCAGCTTTCAGCAACACTGACTTTGGCTCAGCACACCGGACTGTCGCTGTCACAAATTTTGTACCGTCTGGCAGATGCTTTGGAAGCTGGCGAAGACGCTCACCAAGCCCGGCAAGCGGCATCTGCCGGTCCAAAAGCCACAGCTAACCTGCTGGCTTGGCTACCGGTAGCAGGGATCGGGTTGGCACACATGCTGGGTGCGTCTATTCCGCAATTGTTGACCACCCCCACAGGATGGGCGATTCTAAGCATCGGTGCGGCGCTGGCTATCGCTGGCCGACGGTGGACAACCCGGATGATCGAAACAGCCGAAGTACCATGAAGCCCACTCCTACATACACCGACCCAGCATTGGTACTGGATGTCATGGCACAACTCTTTGCCGCAGGTACGTCTTTGCCTGGAGGTCTACAGGCAGTCGGGACACATCTTCCTGGCTGCCAACCGTTGACCTTTGTAGCAAACCAACTGCTCTTAGGTATGGACTGGGACATAGCCTGGCAGCACATCCAAGACGACCCTCAGCTAAAACAACTCGGAGATGAACTCCGGTTTGTCCACATATCAGCGGTTCCTTCAGCACACATGCTCATAACGGCCGCTACAGCACTTCGAGCGAACCGGAAACGCATGGCCGAACAGCTTGCCCAAGAACTGGCGATTCGCCTGGTACTGCCCACCGGGGTATGTATGCTGCCAAGCTTTATCCTATTAGGCATTATTCCGATGGTGCTTGCCTTGATACCTGGTTGAACGCCGCCTAAACCTATAACTCAATATGGCAACCTACCCGAAAAACACCAAGGAGAACACCATGGAAGACACCCAACCATTCCGCATCGATCTGGCCGATGATACCGGCGCCAACACAGCAGAGTATTCGATTGTCACACTGGCAGCCGTTGCATTTGCTGGGATATTGGCCGCCGTTTTATCCTCTGGCAC
>DEPX01000225.1:1374-5267 GCA_002358975.1 Micrococcaceae bacterium UBA3381
GAGTTGGCCGAGGTATCGCCTCGGCCAACTCGGGAGGCACTATGCACCCAATAAAAAAACATACCGAGGGCTCGGTAACTGCAGAATTTGCGGTTATTCTCCCGGTCGTCGTGCTAGTTATCGCCATGCTCATCAACATCATTGCGGTGGGTATGCACCAATCGAATCTACAGCAAGCCGCCGCGGTGGCCGCACGACAACTGGCACGTGGCGAAGCCTCAGACGCTATAAACACAACGGTAGCCAACATGACTTCTAACACCACAAACGTGGCGACCTCAGGCTCAGCTGACTGGGCCACCGTGGAGCTAACCAGCCCAGTGCCGGGACCGCTCGGGTTGTTCCCCAGCATCGAATTGACAGCCAAAGCGAAAGCACCAAACCAATGGACCGTAGAACCATAGCTAACGATGAAGGTGCCTCAACGGCAATGATGCTGACGGTTTTTGCCGCATTGATGTTACTCCTAGCAGGGACATTAGCCTTAATTCAAGTGCAAATAGCGGCCTCACGTGCCGCAGTAGCAGCAGACCTAGCGGCGTTGTCGGCAGCGGATGCAGCACGAGGATTAATGATCGGTGATCCGTGCACGTTGGCTGAGCAGACAGTGACTGCCCATGGTGCCAGCATGACCTCATGCCAGATTGACGAGCCCGGGGTAGCCAACATTCAAGTGAGCTTGGCGGCCCCCATCGGATTAGACACTACGGCTGAGTCTCGGGCGGGACCGAAACTGCCCTAGATAAAGCACTGCTGACATATTGCAATACCGTGACAGCACCTGACTTATCCAATGGTGAATTTCGATTACCACATTTGGGCGATTGAACACAGGAAGGACAACCGTCAACGCACGCGCAATCTTCGATGGCCTCAATGGTCGCGATAATCCAGGTGCTGGCTTGGGCAAACCCACGACTCGCAAAACCTACCCCACCCGGATGGCCGTCGTAGACAAATACGGTGGGGGCCTGCGTATCCGGGTGCAAGACCAAGGAAACACCGCCGATGTCCCATCGATCATTAGAAGCCACCAGAGGTAGCATCCCGATCATCGCGTGTTCAGCTGCATGCAGGGCTCCACCAAGACGATCAGTCGTCAAGCCGGCGCCAATAAAGTTGTCGGAAGGGACACTAAACCACACCGCTTGGGTAAATAATTCACGGGCACTGAGATCTAGTGGTTGCTCATCAATAACCTGCCCACTGGAAATATCCTTGCGCTGATATGACACGACCTGGTTGGTTACTTTTACCGGGCCGTGTACCCAGGCCAATTGGTCGGTTTCCGAATAGATACGAGCATCTTCGCTTACAATTTCAACGTCGGTGACGTCTCTGGCCTGGGTAAAATATTCCGGTTCAGCACGGACAACCACCACCGCGGCATGGTCCTCGTCTAGTTCTTCGACCACCCATGTCCGTCCTTGGTGTATATACACGGCTCCCGGATGAGTTTGAGTGTGGGCCTGCTCAGCGCCGATCGAGCCCAGTACCACCCCGGTTTCGGCGTCAATAATCTGCATCGGCCCGGAACCGGCATCGCGAAGATTAATCATGCTTGCGGCATGCTGCTCATGAGTCCAATACCACCCAGCTGGTCGGCGACGTAAATACCCGGATACCGTGAGTTCTTCAACGATGTGCCGAACGTGGTCGGGGTCGCCAAATGCGGCCAGACGATCTGGTGTCAGTGGAATTTCGGCGGCAGCAGCACACAGATGAGCCGATAAAATATGTGGATTCTGAGCATCAATTACATTGTCTTCGACTGCCAGATCGAAAACTGCTTGTGGGTGATGCACCAGATACGTATCCATGGGATCGTCTCCGGCAACATAGAGTGCAATCGAGCGCTGTCCGGAGCGTCCAGCACGGCCAAGCTGTTGGAAAAAAGATGCTCGGGTCCCTGGCCAGCCGGCAACAATAACACCATCGAGTCCGGCGATATCAATGCCTAGTTCCAAAGCTGGTGTGGTAGACACAGCGAGTAATTTTCCACTGTTGAGCTTGGTCTCCACCTCGCGGCGTTCTTCGGGGAGCAATCCGGCACGGTAGGCTGCTGCACGTCCAGCTAAACTGGGGTCAATCTCCGATAGGTTGCGTTTGACCATTTGCGCCATAGCTTCGGCACCACGCCGCGACCGAATAAAAGCTACCGACCGCACAGTGTTGACAGCCAGGTCTGACAACATATCAGCACCGGTGCCCACCAGTGAGCGGCGGAGGGGAGCCCCGTGTTCACCGGATGTTCCGGTAAACTCTGATTCCCAGAACCCGATGACTACTTCACCATGCCCAGAGGAGTCTTCTTCAACGCTGACGGCCTCGGCACCGATAAGTTTGGAGAAACTTTGTGCCGGGGATGCTGAGGTTGCAGATGCCCCAATAAAGACGGGATTAGGGTTGCCCAAACTGGCACAGATCCTGCGCAGTCGCGTAAGCACTACAGCAACATGGGAACCAAAGACTCCCCGATAGGTGTGCGCTTCATCAACAATGACATATTTGAGGTTGCGCAAAAATGTTGCCCAGCCCGTGTGATTGGGCAGAATCCCAACGTGTAGCATGTCCGGGTTAGTCACGAGCACATTGGCATGATCACGCGCCCAGGAGCGCGACTGTGGGTCGGTATCGCCATCGTAACGTGCCGGGCGCAACCACGAAACACCTTGATCGGAAAAGTACTGCCATGAGGCGAGCTGGTCAGCCCCCAAAGCTTTGGTTGGCGCTAGATATAATGCTGTGGAAACCCCATCGGTGAGTTCGGTGACCACAGGCAGCTGGTAGGCCAAGGATTTGCCAGATGCGGTGCCGGTGGCCAACACCACGTGTCGGCCACTCATGGCCGCGTCAATGGCAGTGACCTGGTGTTCAAACGGTTCTGCTACGCCAAGGGAACCAACGGCTGTACGGAATTCTTGTGGTGTGGAATCGGGCCAGACAGCAAATCTGGCGGTGCGTTCTGGCAAAATACGCGTATGTACGAGCTGATCAGGTACACGCGAATAGCCGAGAAGCTCCGCCAGGAAGGCTGCAGCGTCGTCGTCTGAAAACGTTTGAATGGGCTGTTAGTTATGGCTCGAAGGTCTGGGTGGCCCATTGATCTTGTGGCTTGATGTCTGGGTGACCTAAGACCACAACATCACCAATCGGGGTCCAACCCAAGTACGAATACAGGGCTTGGCCTTCGGTTCCGGCGATCAACAGGCCCTGTTCAACTTCGTGTTCTAAGGCCAAAGAACTCAGGTAGCGCATCGTCAGCGAGCCGAGACCTTGACGACGGAAATCTGGTGAAGTCCAAATCTGATCGAAAACCGCATAAGTACCATCGACTACGGCAACCCGCCCGCGAGCGGCTAAGGTTTTTTCACCGGATTCCGAGGTGATATAGAATGCCACCAGGAACCAGCCGTCATTGCGGGTGACTTCGGCGCTGAAGTGGTCTGGAACGATGGGTTCTTCCACATCTTGTTCGCTCATATCGGTGACCATCACAAGTTCATCGACTCCAATGGTGCGAAGGCCTGTCTTTTCCGCATAGGCTCTTGCGGTGGCACCTGACGGTTGAGCCTGTTCGGGTAGGTCAGCTGCTACAATCAGCTGACGAGTTGGATGTTTGAGAATTTCTGCGGCAACAACCTTCAAAACCTCGTCTGTGGTGTTGGTGACAACGTATTCCCACAGGTCTTCGCCGGCTTCAGCCGATTCCGCTGTACGCAGGGCAGCATGAATATCGCCCTGACTCGTGAGCTGATAGTTTCGAATCCGCGCACGACCGGTGAGCCAGGCCGTGGCGAGCTCGTCTGTCAATGAAGTAGTGATAGCCATAGTTCTAGAATAGCTTTAGTCACGCTCTAAGCCCAGCCACGGGCAGCGAGATTGCACAAGCA
>DEPX01000225.1:5343-8729 GCA_002358975.1 Micrococcaceae bacterium UBA3381
CCAACTGATGAATCCACAAACTAAAATCGCGCTCTATTACCATTTCGCTCCAATCGAAGACCCTCAAGCCGTGGCGCTATGGCAAAAAGAACTGTGTAAAAGGTTAGAACTTACCGGTCGCATTATCATTGCGCCTCAGGGCATCAACGGGACCGTGGGCGGCAATATCAAAGCGGTCAAAGAATACATAAAATCCACGCGAAATTATCCGGCGTTTCAGGGCTTGGAAGTCAAGTGGTCGGAGGGATCCGATGCCGATTTTCCACGACTCAGTGTCAAAGTGAAACCCGAACTCGTCGCTTTCGATCGTCCCGAAGAGATTCAGGTGCGACACGGCAACCAAGTGTTGGGTACTGCAACGCATTTGAGCCCTCAAGAAGTTAATGAACTCGTGGCTGAGCGTGAAGCACAAGGTAACCCGGTGACTTTTTTTGATGGGCGTAATGCTTTCGAAGCTCAAATCGGTAAATTTAAAAACGCCGTGGTACCTGATACGACCACGACACGTGATTTCATAGCTGAACTTGAATCCGGAAAATACGACCACCTCAAAGACCAACCGGTCATTACCTATTGCACCGGCGGAATACGCTGCGAAGCGTTGACAGTTTTGATGGCAAATCGTGGGTTCCAGGAGCTCTATCAAATAGATGGTGGCATAGTGCGTTATGGTGAAACGTTCGGTGATCAGGGTTTGTGGGAAGGCTCGCTTTACGTCTTTGACGATCGCATGCGGATGAATTTTTCTGACAACCCTAAAGTGATCGGCTCCTGCCAACTGTGCGCCACCCCGTGCGCTGAACTACGTAACTGCACGGCTGCTGGTTGCAAAACATTAGCGGTTATCTGCCAGACCTGTCACGACCAACATCCAGATCGGGTGTGTGGCACATGTGCGGCTGATACTGCTGAGGTGAAAAGCTAGTGTATCCTGCACCATTGGCTAACCGGGATGCCATCAGCGCCCTGCATCAAGATTTCGTGTCGGCCGGATACACCACCGATAACGTGGCGCGACTGGTTGGGCCCACGGCAATCGCCGCGCTGGATCGTCAGCAACCCATCCCGGTACGACGCAGCCTAGTGACGCCTCTATCTGAAGGGAACCGCCTAGCCGGGCTCATTAGTTGTTTTATGCTGGGCGATCCGATCAGCCCTGACCTCGCCAGGGCCATATTTGCTACCGTAACTTTGGACGGGGCCAGGCAGCTCAATCTTGTAACCACCAATGATGACGGCGACATCATCGCCACCGTAGACATTTCGGCCTATGCCACCGACCGTCCCGGGGACATGTGGGTTGTCTCAGATCAAACCGCTTTGCAGTTGGGACGACCGCTACCGGCCGAACATATCTTAGGCATCGGTAAGGCATCAATGACTCTGGCCGAAATTACTCCGCGGGCAAGCGTCGTCAGCGCTTTGGATATTGGTACCGGTTGCGGCATCCAAGCCCTGCATTTGCTGACTCATGCCCAGCACGTAACCATTACCGATATCTCCCAGCGGGCGCTGGACTTTGCAGTATTCAACATTTTACTAAACGCCCCCCGTGTGAATGTGGACCCGGAAAACTTGGGCGAACGCGTCACCGTGGCGGTAGGAAATATGCTGGAACCGGTTGCCGGTGAAACCTTTGATTTGGTGGTTACCAACCCACCATTTGTTATCGCTCCGGCCCAAAACAAGCTGACTCATACCTACCGAGAAACAGGCCAAACCGGCGATCAGTTCGTCAAAGAACTTATGTCGAGTCTTGATACGGTGCTGAGCGCCGGTGGTCAAGCCGTAATGTTGGCAAACTGGGAAATGTTTGGCGACACCGATTGGCATGCACGGTTAGCAACCTGGCCTGCCGAGTCGATGGATATCTGGGCGATCCAACGGTCAAGCTCAGACCCGGCCCAGTATGCTGAAATTTGGTTGCAAGATTCTTCAGAAAACCTCCAGCCTCAAAACTATGATGACGCCTACCTTCGGTACCTGGATGATTTTGCCAATCGTGGTGTCACCCAAATCGGTTTCGGCTGGGTGTGGTTACGCAAACGTGATGGCACTGCACCACTGCGGATTTTCGAATACCACACCGCAGCTGTGCATCAGCCGGTGGCGGAGGCTTGGATGGCGGCTGTGCAAAAATATGACACCATATATACTGCAGAAGCTACAGGCTGGACGCTTAGCGATGTGCATTTAGTTGCCCCTCAATGGGTAACCTATGAGCAGTATCAGCGTTTTGGAGCTGAACATCCAGAAGTGTTGATGGCTCGCTGTGGAACTGGATTTGGTCGCCACGTGCGACTTGATACGGCCGCCGCTGCTGTACTGGGCGCGGCCGATGGCGAACTAACGGTCGGACAAATTGTTGCGGCCGTGGCAGGATTATTAGCACTGGACGATAGCCAAACGGATGCACTGCGCCGACAGGTTACCGCATTATACATTGACGGTTTTCTGGAAGCGTTCGAGCCTGAAGCACATGAGCAGTTAGATTAGATAAAGCCGCTGCAACGAAAAGGAGCCACGTGAGCGCGAAAAGTTCTGCACCAGCCAATGGTGACCTCACCAGACTGGTTATTGTGGAATCGCCGGCCAAAAGTCGTTCCATTGCCAAATTTTTAGGCGATGGTTGGATTGTCGATTCCTCCGTAGGCCACATCCGTGACCTGCCTCGACCCTCCGATCTACCCACCGATATGAAAAAAGGCCCTTACGGCAAATTCGCGGTAGATACTGATGCTGGATTTGAACCTTATTATGTGGTTGCAGACGATAAGAAAAAGAAAGTCACCGAGCTTCGTAAAGCACTGAAACAAGCTGATGAACTCTATCTAGCAACGGATGCTGACCGGGAAGGTGAAGCAATTGCCTGGCACCTGCTAGAGGTTTTGAAACCAAAGGTGCCCGTCTATCGGATGGCATTTACCGAAATCACAGAAGAAGGTATCAAACGCGGGCTAGAAAATGTCCGGGAAATCGATACCGACTTGGTCGATGCACAAGAGACGCGTCGTATTCTCGACCGACTTTACGGTTACGAGATTTCCCCGGTGCTTTGGCGCAAAGTTGGCCCCGGACTTTCTGCCGGACGCGTCCAATCGGTTGCCACCCGCCTGGTGGTAGAACGCGAACGCGAGCGGATGGCTTTCGTACCGGCATCATACTGGGATATTGGCGCAAAATTCTTTACTGACGCCGAAGAATCTTTTGGCGCAAAACTCTCCGCTATCGATGACACTCGCGTGGCTACCGGCCGAGACTTCAACGATAAAGGTCAGCTCAAAGCCAAGGCTGAGGTTGTGCATCTTGATGAGGCTTCAGCCCAGTCATTAGCCGGCGGATTAGAACACGCCGAGTTTGCGGTGACCTCCTTAGAGGACAAACCG
>DEPX01000225.1:8737-8865 GCA_002358975.1 Micrococcaceae bacterium UBA3381
CCGTACCGTCGGCGTCCGGCTGCACCCTTTACCACCTCAACGTTGCAGCAGGAAGCATCACGTCGACTGCGCTTCACCTCGAGGGTGACCATGCAGGTTGCCCAACGGCTCTACGAAAACGGTTACAT
>DEPX01000225.1:8873-14761 GCA_002358975.1 Micrococcaceae bacterium UBA3381
TTGATAACCTATATGCGTACCGACTCGGTCATCATGTCGTCGCAAGCGATCTCGGCTGCACGCAACCAAGCAACCGAGCTCTACGGCGATGACATGGTACCCCAGAAGCCGCGCTACTATTCTTCGCGTAATGCTGCTGCCCAGGAAGCCCACGAAGCTATCCGTCCGGCCGGCGACTATTTCCGCACACCGTCACAGGTCAAAAACTCATTAACCGCCGACGAATTCCGGTTATATGAACTGATTTGGAAACGTACGGTAGCTTCGCAAATGGTAGATGCCACCGGGTACACGGCAACGGTAAAAATTGTTGGTACCTCGGCGGAAGATACTCCACGGGTGGCGGAGTTTTCTGCTTCGGGGACGGTCATCACCGTGCCGGGCTTTATGAAGGCTTACGAATCAGACCAAAAAACGGTACCCAAAGAAAAAGCGGACACCCGAGATGACGCTCGACTACCCGATATGACTGAGGGCCAAATATTGGAAGCCCGCGACGTCGAGGCTGATGGCCACGAAACCAGCCCGCCGGCCCGCTATACCGAGGCCTCATTGGTAGCCGAACTTGAAAAACGCGAAATTGGGCGCCCTTCCACGTATGCTCCGACCATCTCCACGATTGTGGATCGCGGTTATGTTCATAAACGCGGTTCAGCGCTGGTACCGTCGTGGACGGCGTTTTCGGTCATCCGACTCTTAGAAGAACACTTTGGCCGGTACGTGGACTACACATTTACGGCTCGAATGGAAGATGACTTAGACCAGATTGCCGCCGGCGAAATGGACCGTCAAGACTGGTTATCGGGGTTCTATTTCGGTGCTGCAGAAAGCGCTGAAGGGCTCAAGCATACAGTAGAAAACCTCGGCGATATTGACGCCCGTGCGGTTAACTCCATTCCGGTTGCCGAAGGCATTACCTTACGTGTGGGCAGGTATGGACCATATTTGGAACAAGCAGTCCCAGTTGACGCTGAGGAAGGTACCGATCCGAAACGGACCAATGTACCAGAGGAAATGGCCCCGGATGAGCTGACCAGTGCGGTAGCTACTGAAATGATTGAAACCGCTGGTCCTTCAGAGCGCAGTCTGGGTACGGACCCAGATACCGGTTACGAGCTAGTGGCCAAGGATGGCCGGTACGGGCCATATGTCACCCAGGTCATTCCGGATCTGACCGAAGAGCAAATCCAAGCCCATAAGGATGCTCAGCCCGATGAATACTACAAAAATGGGCGCAAAAAACCGAAAAAGGCCCCGAAAAAACCAAAACCCAAAACCGGTTCGCTGCTCAGCGGCATGGAAATTGCCACCATGACACTGGATGATGCGCGCAAAATCCTTTCGCTGCCACGCAGTCTAGGGACCACTGCAGATGGTGAAGAGATCACCGCCCAAAATGGACGGTTCGGACCGTATCTGCGCAAGGGCAGCGACTCGAGATCCCTAGAGTCTGAAGAACAACTCTTTACCATCACGCTGGCTGAAGCCGAAGAAATCTATTCGCAACCCAAACAACGGCGTGGGCGAGGTCAGGCAAAACCACCGTTGGCGGAATTCGGTAACGACCCGTCATCTGGCAAAAAAGTCGTCATTAAAGACGGCCGGTTTGGTCCGTATATTACCGACGGCGCCACCAACGTGACCGTACCGCGAGGTACCGCCCCGGAACAGGTAACCGAAGGACAAGCATTTGAAATGCTTGCCGAAAAACGGGCCAAGGGTCCAACACGGAAAGCGAAGAAGAAATAGACCATGCGTCTGGGAGTGCTGGATATCGGCTCAAATACCATCCACCTATTGCTGGTGGATGCGTTTCCTGGTGCGCGCCCAAGCGCATATGCCGATCACAAACGTGCCATGTCATTAATTCGGCATCTCGACGACGACGGCGCCATCACCGAACAAGGCCAACAAAATTTGGTGGAGTTTATTAACGGCGCCGTTGCCTTTGCCAAAGCTAACGGGGCCGTGGACATGATTAGTTTCTGTACCTCAGCCATCCGAGATGCGGCTAACGGACCAGCAGTGCTAGACCGTATCGGCAAAGAAACCGGCGTCTATTTGACGGTGCTATCGGGAGATCAGGAAGCGGCCATGACCTATTTCGCGGTGCGGCGCTGGCACGGTTGGCACGTGGAGAACCTGCTGAACTTTGATATCGGTGGCGGCTCATTCGAAATGTCATTTGGCACCGATGAGCTACCCAATAAGGCGGTCTCGGTGCCGTTAGGTGCCCAGCGGCTCACCAAAGAGTACTTTGAAGACACCGATCCGCCAACAACCAAACAGATCACACAGGTCAACGACTATATCCACTCAGTGCTCAAAGACTATCGGCGCCAATTTCCCAAAAAATTGCCCGAAAATACAGTCGTTACCGGGACATCGAAAACGTTTCGGTCCTTGGCCAGACTAGCTGGCGCAGCACCATCCACTGATGGAATGTTTGTGCCACGCAAGCTACGCCGCAAAGACCTTGCCATGTGGAATCAAACTATGACTGTCATGACTGAGACCCAGCGGGCTCAGTTACCGGGAGTTTCGGATCTACGTGCACGCCAGGTGTTAGCCGGTGGGTTAGTCGCCCAGGCCGCCATGGAAGTGTTCAAGGTCAAACGTCTCAAGATTTGTCCTTGGGCGTTGCGCGAAGGCCTCATTTTGGGTCGCCTGGATGCGCTGCGCTTACAAGGTCGAGTAGAAGATACCGCCGACGCCGGTTGGGTCCGCGGCGTCGATTTGACCTCAGATGATCGGCGTCCCGGATTCTCGCTAGGAGTCAGTGGTGGCTAGACCCGAAATCCCGGTGACCTTATCGTCGTCATCAATCTTTTCTCTTCCACCACAACACGTATTCGCCATAGCCGAAGATATTGGTTTCGACGGCGTAGAAATCATGGTCACCCAAAATCGGTGGACACATCATCCGACCAAACTCGATGAGCTATCCCAACGGCATTCCATGCCCATCCACGCCGTGCATGCCCCGACACTACTGTTCACCCAACAAGTATGGGGCTCTGCGTGGACGAAAGTGGCACGGGCTGCCGATTTGGCCCGTGAATTGGGAGCTGAAATCGTTGTGGTTCACCCACCATTTCGATGGCAAGGTGCCTATGCCTACGAGTTTGCTACCGGTATCCGTGACATCATGGAGGCCACCGGCGTCACCATCGCCGTAGAAAACATGTATCCGTGGCGGGTATCGGGCCGCGAGATCAAAATGTATTTGCCCCACCACGATCCGATACCTCAAGATTACGACCACATCACCTGGGATTTTTCTCATGCTGCGACCGCAAAAATTGATTCCCTTGCCGCAATCAAGTTAATGGGTTCCCGATTGGCCCATGTACATCTGACCGATGGGTCAGGTTCGGGAGCAGATGAACACTTACTGCCCGGTTACGGCCACCAACGGGTTGTCGAATCTCTGCATCATATTGCCGCTAGTGACTACGATGGTGCCGTTTGTGTCGAAGTCTCCACCCGGGGTCAAAAGTACCCGGGTCACCGCGAAGAAATGTTGAACGAAGCCCTAGAATTCGCGCGGCGACACCTTGCCCGCAACCCCGACGCCCAAGGAGAAAAATATTAATGCGCATCTGCTTTATCGGTTTGGGACACCTGAACTCGGCGATTTTAGCGGGCCTGTTAGCCTCTGGTTACGACCGTGACAACATTATCGCCACCACCCAAACGCAAACCTCGGCGAGCCAACGCAATACCGAATTCGGGATCGAAGTGTTGTCCGTGGAGACCCAGCTGGCTGCTAACGCTCAAGCTGTTGCTGAGGCCGATATTGTAATCCTGGGTGTGAAACCACCCCACATCATTGAAACGGCACGAAACATCGCAGATGCGCTACCAAAAAACGCTACCGTCGTCTCGGTGGCTGCAGGGATCACCCTGGCGAACCTAACGGCAGCCCTACCGCAGAAGCAACCGATTATTCGTACCATGCCAAACGTGGCATTGACCGTGGGCAAAGGTGTAGTGGCCATGGCACGGGGCACCACCGTGACCGCTGACCAAGTGGAAAGCGTTGACCAAGTATTTGCCGGTTCAGGCACAGTGATACATGTGCCAGAAGACCAACTTAACGCCGTCACGGCTATAGCAGGTTCAGGGCCCGGCTATGTGTTCCGCTTCGTCAACGCCCTAGCCCAGGCCGGAACAACCTTAGGCATAGACCCTGCTACCGCAAAAGAACTTGCCCGACTGACCCTCGTGGGTGCCGGAACTATGCTTGAAACCCCCGGTGCGGATCCGACAGCTCTGGAAGATTCGATTGCCACCCCCGGTGGCGTGACCGAAGCTGCACTGCAATCCTTGGATGCGGCCGGGTTCGATCAACTCGTAGCCGATGCAGTTAAAGCTAACGTGGCGCGTTCCGAAGAACTGGGGTCCTAAAAACCGGCTTCGGTTAGTGCAGATTGTGCCGCGTTATAGCCTGCCATCCCGTGGGCTCCAGCACCCGGGGGAGTGGCGGCGGAACACAAATAAGTACCCGGTACACCCAACCAATACGGGTTTATGGCCGTTCGTGGTCGAAAAACCAATTGGGTAAAAGCATTCGAACCCGTAGCAATGTCGCCGCCGACAAAATTCGGGTTCTCGGCTTGCAAATCCAAAGCGGTACGTGATGTTTGGGCAACGATGCGATCTCGAACCCCGGGGGCAAACCGCTCGATCTGTTGCAAAATAACTTCAGCCACGTCATAGGGGTACCCGCCAGGTACATGCGCGTAAGCCTCAACAGGATGGATACTGCCGCTTCTCCGCGAGGGGTCAGCCATGGACTGTTGGCCGACCAAAACAAATGGGTTACGAGGCATGATGCCCCGGGTGATCTGGCGTTCCACAAAAGCAATTTCGGGCAGCGAGCCACCAACGTGTACTGTTCCGGCACGCCGCGCGGGGGCATAAGTCCAGGGGATGCCGCCTTCAACGGCAAGGCTGAGCGTTGCTGCGGCCGGGCCATGCTGAAAGCGTTGTAGCTGGTGGGCAATAGAACTCGGTATGCCAGACCCCAGAATATCTACAGCGGCGCTCGGGGCTGTATTGAACATGACAATGTCGGTCTTTGGCAATTGTTCCATTGAGGTAATGTGCGCCCCGGTAACCAGGGTGCCACCGTGTGCTTCTAGGGCTCGTAGCATGGCGGAGACAATCGTTTGTGAGCCGCCCACGGCCACCGGCCAACCGTATGTGTGGCCCGCGGTGGTCAGGGCAACCCCGATAGCCGCCGAACCAAAGGATCCTAGCGGACGAAAAGCATGAGCCGCCACACCGGCAAAGAGTGCTTTAGCGGCATCGGTGCCCAACATTGCGGCCAACACATTGGCTGGTAACCCAGCGCGTAGACCGAAGTTAGCAAACTGTAGTGGTGCCTCTGGAACGTGCAACATCGGTTGTAAAAAATCGCGCGAGCTTGCCGGAAATTGTTTGGCTAATGAACCAAATACTCGCTGCCACGACGCATCACCTAGATGCTGGGCTGTATCGGCCACAGATCGGTGAGCTGCTGCTCCATATCCATCGTCCAACGGATGTGCATACTGGATTTTGGGCCATGCCCACTGCAAACCGTAATCATCTAACTTGACCGCATGGGAAAACGCCGTATCGAGAGCTAACGGATGAAACCCCGAACACAGATCATGCAATAATCCCGGCAGGGTCATCTCACCAGACCGTGCCCCGCCACCGGGAGTATCGGCGGCTTCATAGACGGTCACGTCAACGCCAGCTTGAGCCAGCGTTAGGGCAGCCGCTAGACCATTGGGACCAGAACCCACCACATTTGCCGTTACCATGCGCCCACCTTCCCATTTGACACCCACTGTAACGCGGTGGCGGCTGGTTTTTTAGATCCGTTTGGCAAATTC
>DEPX01000225.1:14800-17918 GCA_002358975.1 Micrococcaceae bacterium UBA3381
TAATATTTTCATCTGTCTCCAACTGGGTATGCGGGTAGACGTTTTGGAAGCCGTCACCACGTTCAACCGCCACGACTGTTACCTCGAAGCGATCTTTAATGCGTAAGTCAGCTATGGGTTTTTCCGCTAGAGCGCGCGTCACGGTGACATTGGCTAGAGCATAACCCGGAGAAAATTCGGTGAAATTTCGCATGGTACCGGCTAGAAGGTGGGCTGTGCGCTCGCCGGCATCCTGTTCCGGATACACTACATTGGTGGCCCCGATACGCGTCAGAATGGTGCCGTGGGACCGGGTGATGGCTTTTGCCCAAATGGTTTCTACTCCCAGATCCACCAGATTAGCTACTGTGAGCACCGAATTTTCCAACGATGAACCGATCCCGACGACGGCGGTCCTAAATTGTGCGGCACCCAGTTGCTCTAAGGCGGTGATATCCGTGGTGTCAGCCTGGATCACTGACGTAAATTCACCCGAATAGTGCTGTACGATGCTGCGCTGTTTCTCCACGGCCATGATGTCTTGGCCCGATGCGGCAAGTTCATAGGCCAGTGCCGAGCCAAAACGGCCCAGACCGATAACCAGTACCGGTGATTCTGTTGTATTAGCCAATGATGGGCCTTTCTGTTGCGAAGCGGTAGACAGTGGGTTTATGTCGGGCCGTCAACCCTGCAGCCAGGGTGATGGTACCGACGCGGCCAACAAACATCAAAGCAGATAGAATCCATTTGCCAGACTCGGCAGCAGCTTCGGTTAGTCCGTTACTCAGACCGACAGTGCCAAAGGCACTGAGCGCCTCAAAAACGGTGGTTTCCAAATCCTGATCGGTCACCGTGGTCAGAAGCAGAACAGCGGTGAGTACCAGAAGGGCCCCGGCCGCTACAACGGCCACAGCAACCCGAACAGTGCCGTTTGGTATTTCTCGACGATGCACTCGGATGAACTCATCCCCACGAATTTCGGTGCGGATCGCTAATAACAGTACAGCTAACGTGGTGACTTTAATACCGCCTGCTGTCGAACCAGACCCACCGCCGATAAACATGAGAACATTACTTACTAATAGGGTTTGATTTGTCTGTGCGTCCATCGGATACGTGCTAAACCCGCCTGAGCGTGTCATCTCGGAAGCAAAAAGCGCGTGATGCACTTTTTCTACAGCCGCCATTTCGCCCAGAGTATCGGGATTATTCCACTCAAAAATGGCGAAGAGTACTGTGCCACCAAAAAGCAGCACAAGCGTAACTTCCAAGGTTAATCGGGTGTGGAGGTTCATGCGAGCCCGATGGAAAACCATTCGGTACAGCATATATACCACTGGAAACCCCAGGGCTCCAGCGAATACACCAACATTGATGGTCATCATCACTACCGGGTGTTCTATGGCATCTGGGCTTAGCGTAAACCCCGCATTAGAAAATGCTGCCACCGCGTAAAAGATTGCATGAAAGCTGCCTTGTCCCCACCCGTGTTGCACCACAAATACCGGTAGCATAACCAGCGTTAATGCCGCCTCAATCACGATGGTAAAAACGACCACCGTAATGAATAACGTCGGCACCTGCCCCAACGCTCCGCTGCCCATCGACTCGGTAGATAAAATTCGCGAACGCAATGCCAATCGGCGCGATACCATCATGGTCAACCAGGCTCCGAGGGTAACAATCCCTAACCCACCCAGTTGAATAGCGGCAAGGATAATCACCTGGCCGATGAAGGAAAAATGCTCGCCGGTCGACACCGAGGTCAACCCGGTAACGGTCACAGCAGAAGTCGCGGTCAATGCGGCGTCAACCAACGGCGTAGCCGTACGGTCTGCAGAAGCAAACGGCATGGCCAACAGCACTGTAAAGATGGCGATAACAAGAGCGAATACCGAAGCGGTAGCGCGCGCCGGACGTCCGGTAACTAGATCGGCAATTCTGCGCACGAACGTTAGCCCACCGTTTTGGTGGAGGCGTGCTCCCGGACTATACGCTGATTGCTTCACGGATCCCATTTTGGTCGTTTCTTTTTCGCACCACCAGTGTTGTCCGGCCGTGTCCGTGTCCCAGCATGTCATAAACCTTGCGTTGGACAGTCCGAAGGACACGACGTCCTACGCTAGTCGGTGATGGAAAACACAGCTGGACCTCGCAGTGCCCTGGTGTGGGACGACTCGTTTTTAAGTTATCGGTTCTCGGATACACACCCCATGGATCCGGTGCGCCTGAAACTGACCCACCGGTTGGCAGCAGCACTGGGAGTCTTAGACGAGCAAAAGCTCATCCAAATTAACCCCCCGGTTGCCACCGATGCACAACTAGCTAGTGTACATTCGATTGACTATATTGCTCAGGTTAAAGCCGCCTCGGCCGATGCGGTTTCGCAGGATGCCGCAACCCTGGCACATATTGCCAAGGTTTATGAAGCTGTTGGTTTGGGCACCGAAGATTGTCCGGTGTTTTCCGATTTGCATGAATCTTCAGCCCAAATTGCCGGGGGGTCGCTAGTCGCTGCCAAGGCCCTCTGGGCTGGCGATGTGGACCGTGTGGTAAATTTTGCCGGCGGGTTGCATCACGCCCAACGCTCTGCGGCGTCGGGATTTTGTATCTATAATGACGCCGCCATTGCCATTCAGCACATGCTGGATCAGGGCGCTCAACGGGTTGCTTATGTTGATCTGGATGCCCACCATGGCGACGGTGTAGAACAAGCATTCTGGAACGATCCGCGGGTGCTAACAATTTCTATCCATGAAACCGGCTTGATGCTATTCCCCGGTACCGGGTTCGCCAAAGATATTGGTGGCCCACAGGCCGAAGGGTACGCGGTGAATGTCGCAGTGCCAGCATCGGTCGGGGACGCCGGCTTTCTGCGTGCCGCACATGCCGTTGTGCCACAGCTGCTCCGGTCATTTGATCCGCAGGTGTTGGTTACTCAGCACGGCGCCGACGGTCATTGGCATGATCCACTGGCGGATTTAAACCTTTCAGTAGATGGTCAACGCCAACTGATGTTGGACGCCTCGGATTGGTCAGAAGATTTCGCCGATGGAAAATGGCTAGCTCTGGGTGGTGGGGGATATAGTCCGATGAAAGTGGTGCCACGGGCATGGGCACATCTGGTCGGTATCGTTGC
>DEPX01000225.1:18038-22493 GCA_002358975.1 Micrococcaceae bacterium UBA3381
TCGTCGATGACCGACGGCGCAGACGTTTGGTGGCGCTCTTGGGAGGTCGGTTATGATCCAGCTGATATGATTGACCAGTCGATTATGGCCACCCGCAAAGCTGTGTTTCCGATGCACGGATTAGATCCGTGGTTCGACTAATAGGGCCTTGAAATCGAATTGGTAAGCTATTATTAATGTCTAATGGTGGTTGCCGCCTACATTCTGAACTTCCCCTCAGGCGTAGAACCCCGACCTAAGAGGGAACGTTAAAGGAGTATTAAACGTGGCGGAGAATTTCGCAAATGCTAAATTCATGACGGTCACCGAAGTTGCCGAGATGATGCGGGTTTCGAGGATGACAGTCTACCGAATGATTCATGCCGGTGACCTGCCCGCTGTGCGTTTCGGACGTTCCTACCGTGTCCCGCAAGAGGCCGTGCAGGCCATTGTGTCGGATACTGACTCAGCTACCGGCACCGAAGAGTAACGAAACACTTTTTGCCGTGCAGAACCGCCTTACCGGGCGGTTTTGTTTTTTGGTCGATACCACCGAAAGAAACAGTATGAAACTTCAACTGCTCACCAAACCCCAGTGCCATCTGTGTGCCGCTGCTCGCCAGACTATGGACGACGTCACCGCACAATACGGCATCGGTTGGCAAGAAATTTCCACCACCGATCATCCCGACTTAGCGGAGCAGTTTGCCGAAGAAATCCCGGTCTTGTTTGTTGACGAACGGCAA
Organism: Micrococcaceae bacterium UBA3381; assembly: GCA_002358975.1. Taxonomy (GTDB): domain Bacteria; phylum Actinomycetota; class Actinomycetes; order Actinomycetales; family Micrococcaceae; genus Yaniella. Next base: position 18,764 of record DEPX01000225.1, read on the forward strand.
CGCGATTTTTGGGTTATCGACGCCAACCGGTTAGCTCGCATGATAGAAGCAGGTCTGGACGCATGACCGAAGAGCCTGCGGCAAAAAAGCTGTCTGCACGTACCCTGTCGCGACTACCGCAGTATTTACGGTACCTAGAAACTTTACATCTGGAACAGCTCAGTCATGTCACCTCGGCGCAGTTGGCGGCAGCGCTGGGAGTTTCTGATGCTTTGACCCGCAAAGATGTTAGCGCCCTGGGCCACAGTGGACGAGCCGGTCAGGGATACAAGGTTGAAGCACTGCGGTACACCATTGCACGCATTCTTGGTGTGGCCAGCGGTCGACGTGTCTTATTGGTGGGTGCCGGCAATCTGGGGACAGCGTTGATGTCATATCAAGGTTTTGGTCAACGCGGCATGAACATTACCGCAGTAGCAGATAACGACCCGGCGAAAATCGGACGTAGCTATAATGGCTACGCGGTTTTAGATATTAATGACATCGGCACCGATCACGATATGGAACTGGCTATCGTGACGGTGCCGGGGCCACAAGCACAAGAGGTGGCCGATATTTTGGTTGCTGCCGGTATCACCGGCATTCTCAATTTTGCGCCGCGGCGACTCCACGTGCCCGAACACGTTGTCGTACGAACCGTGGACCTATCAGCCGAATTACAGATTTTGGCATTTCATCGTGACGGTGCATTCGGGTAAATTTTCTTGGCGGCTTTTTGCCAAGCCTTTTGTCGGTAGTACTCCGTGGAGGCGGGCAACCAAGCATAAACAATGCCAACGATGCCCAGTATGATCGACACGGCTGTAAACACCGCGACCAATGGGCTGGCCAATGACAAATTGAATAGCGACAATACCGCAAAAACGGTGCCCAAAATCCGCATCGAACGCCAACCGTTTCGGATCCCCAATCCCACTAAGACATAGGCGACAAAGAAAATAACCGCCTGACCAATCATGGTTGCCGTCATCAGCGAAGAGTTTAGGTAGGCTTCCATGCTGTTGTATGGCAGCTGATCCTGCATTGACCCCATCATCGATTCCAACATGTTAATATCTTCATCGCTGATGCCACGGTTGGGTAGCGCCACAACCAGTAGCTTGGAGACAAGATATGATAGCCCCGCTGCGACAATAGCCCAAAACGAAATATTGAGAGTTTTTGGACGCTTCGGTTCCTGCGTCATCTCCGGATGCAGTTGTGGCCCACCATAGGCGCCGGAGGCTTGATAGCCGCCGGGCACGGGTGGAACATTGCCCTGGGGCATCTGAGGTCCGTATTCGTTTGAAGGCTGCGGACCTTGTGGGCCATATTCCGAGCCGCTGACTGGTTGCCGATACCTCTGCTGATGTTGGGCGAGTTCATCGCCGGTGAGGCGTACCCCGTAATTGGGACCTTCGGCGCGCTTATTGTCGTCCAAGACAAGCCTTTCGTTGGGGGCGTTTTCTTCCATCCTAACGAGTCTAGAAGCATAGATTAGCTATCAGAAACCGACGATTTCTTACCCGCTAGCTTAAGCATCAGCTAGGCTACGACGTCGACGCATCTGGTGGGTGAACTTTATGCGAAGATGAATTCATGACAGTTAGTGTTCACTTGGTTCGTCACGGCGAAGTATTCAACCCCGACAAGGTGCTCTACGGCAGGTTACCTGGCTTCGGACTCTCGTCGCTAGGTTTGCAAATGGCTCAAGAATTGGCGGACTCATGGGAGACCCAACCAAAGATTCTAGTCTCTTCACCATTAAAACGTGCCCAAGAAACCATGGCGCCGTTAGCCAAGAAGTTCCAACTGCCGGTGCGAACCGACCAGCGAGTCATCGAGGCCGGCAATAAATTCCAAGGTTTATCAGATATGCGCCGGCGCCTACGTAATCCCAAGTTATGGCCACTGGTCATTAATCCGTGGCGCCCCTCCTGGGGTGAGGCATACGGCCACCAAGTGGCTCGCATGGCTGCGGCCATTCAAGATTTACGTGACGAACTCATGCGTAGTTATGGTACAGGTGCCTCTGCGGTGGTTGTCTCACACCAGTTGCCCATCTGGGTGACCAACCTATCCGTGCAAGGCAAACCATTGGCCCACGACCCGCGGCAACGGCAGTGCTCGTTAGCATCTGTTACAACCTTTGAATTTGCGCCAGAACAATGCGTGCCAACCTTGCATTACAGTGAGCCCGTTAAACACTTGAGCAAGCAGGCAGCAGCCTTACCAGGCGCCTAAACACTCAGGATGCACTCAGTTACCGAAACTATACTCTAGCGCGGTATTTGAAAGGGAGAATTCGTGAGCACTAAGACTGCACGCGCACTGATTGGCCTCGCGCTTGCCGGGGCTGGACTGCTGACAGCGTGTTCCGATGATGACCCATTGGCCTCCCAAGCTGGCAACTCCGATGGCAAAAACTACATTGCCGGGGATGGATCGGTGATGGAGGTCTCTGAGGCAGAACGTGACGAAGTGGTGGAATTTTCGGGCCAAACCTTCGACGACAAAACTATCTCGGCCGATACTCTCGACGGCCCGACGCTGGTAAATTTCTGGTATGCCTCATGTGCCCCTTGCCGGGCCGAAGCACCGGATCTAGTCGATTTGCATCAAGAGTTTGACGACGACGTGAATTTTGTTGGTGTCAATGTGCGCGATGCTGCCGATACTGCGGCAGCCTTTGAACGCAACTTCGAAATCGACTACCCATCCATTGAAGGTCGCGACGGTCAGGTGCTGTTAGAATTTTCCGAATATGTCCCACCTCAGGCCGTGCCGACCACATTAATCTTAGATGACCAAGGCCGCGTTGCCGCACGCATCCTGGGTTCCGTAGAGCACTCGACACTAAAATCACTGCTTAATGATGTGGTGGATGAATGAATAACCCGTTCGCCGAGATCGCGATGGATGGGTCTATGTGGTTAGCGATGCCCGTTGCAGCACTGGCCGGGCTCGTATCATTTCTATCCCCATGTGTTCTGCCGCTGGCTCCCGGATATCTCGGTTACGTTTCGGGGCTGTCCGGTGCTAATGTCGATGCCCCAAAACGTGGACGAATGTTTACCGGCACCGCACTGTTTGTACTGGGATTTACCGTCGTTTTCGTAAGCGCTGGGTTGTTGCTCAACCGCGTGTTCATCTGGCTCAAAGGCGATGGACAGTGGCTCACCCAGGTATTGGGCGGCGTCGTGATCGTCATGGGAATTATTTTCATGGGCGGTCTGGCAGTGTTTCAGCGCGACAAAAAACTGCAATATCAGCCGGCCGCGGGCCTATGGGGCGCACCATTACTCGGTATGGTTTTTGGGCTCGGGTGGGCCCCATGCATCGGGCCGACCATGGCCGCGGTTATCGCAATGTCCACAGCGGGCGCCGATAATATGTGGCGTGGCGGAATCTTAGCCGTAATTTACTCACTGGGCTTAGGAGTACCATTTATCCTGCTAGCCCTAGGCTTTTCCCGCGGCATGAAACGCCTGGCTTTTTTCCGTAAGCACCGCGTATTTATTATGCGTGCCGGTGGTGCCCTACTGATCCTGCTGGGATTGGCCATGGCCACCGGATTGTGGAACGACTGGGTCAATCAGCTGCAAGGCTGGTTTGCCAATGAGGTGACACTTCCAATTTGAGTAAAGCACAGCCGAATCTGCCGACCTTAGGGTTCCGCGGCACAATGCGGTTCATCTGGACACAATTGACCAGTATGCGTACCGCGCTGATGTTGCTGCTACTACTGGCA
>DEPX01000225.1:22578-27875 GCA_002358975.1 Micrococcaceae bacterium UBA3381
GCCGACGTCGTCGAAAACTGGCTCCAAGACCACCCCAAAATTGGGCCCGTGCTGGACTTTCTTGGCATGTTCGATGTGTACTCATCGGTGTGGTTCTCGGCAATTTACCTGCTGCTATTTGTTTCCTTGGTGGGTTGTTTGTGGCCGCGCGGTCGGCAACATCTCAAAACGTTGCGTCAACCACCGGCACGGACACCGCGTAATCTGAAACGGCTGCCCGAATATGGTCAGTTGGTGTTAGAAGCCGATGGCCCCACGCCACAACGAGCCCTGGTCGACGCCGAGCAAATTTTGAAAAAGAGCGGCTACCGCACCGAGCTGCGCGACGGGTCGGTGGGCGCTGAACGTGGTTACGTTCGAGAAATAGGCAATATTCTGTTTCACTTCGGGCTGCTAGGTGTCTTGGTTTTTATGGGGATCGGCGGGCTGTATAAATACGAGGGCCAAAAGATCATTGTGGAAGGCGAAGGGTTTACCAACAATCTGGTCTCCTATGACTCCTTTACACCGGGTACCGCTTTTGCTGAAGACCGCCTAGCCCCATTTGCCGTCCAGCTAGAAGATTTTGACGTCGTTTTCGACCGGGATTCTGAAGCCCACTACGGCCAAGCCCTCGAGTATACCGCGACGATGAATGTCACGCCCGGACCGGGGGAAGAATCCTATCAAGACAACATCAAAGTCAACGACCCGCTTACCATTGACGGCGTCCGCATGTTCCTGGTGGGTAACGGTTACGCTCCAAATATCACGGTTACCGACGGCGACGGTGATGTCGCCTATTCCGGACCGGTTATCGCTCAAGTGCAAGACCCCAACACCAACAGCTCACTGGTGGTATTGAAGGTCCCGGATGCCAAACCAGAACAACTTGGTTTTGTTGGCATGTTCTTACCGACCTCGCACACCGGAGAAGATGGTGTCGCCGTCTCCGTTGACCCGGATGCGTACAACCCGGAGATGATTCTAAACTCCTATTACGGGGACTTGGGACTCGACGATGGCACACCCCAAAATGTTTACGTACTAGATACCGACACCATGACAGAGCTGAACTCCCGCAATAACGATAACGGGGGCATCACCATTGGCGTTGGCGACACCTACGAGCTGCCGGATGGCAAAGGTTCGATCACCTTTGATTCCTGGGATCGCTACGTTGGCCTGGATATCCATTATGACCCATCCAAATGGGGTGTGGGGGCCTTCGCCACTTTGGCCCTAATGTCGTTGGTCATTTCGCTGTATGTGCGTCGGCGTCGCGCCTGGGTGAAAGCCACCGAGCGGGATGGACATACCGTCATCGAATACGGTCTCTTGGCCCGTGGTGAGACGTTTGGGCTGCGCGATGAGAATATTAAACTTCGTCAAACATTTGACAACACTTGGCCGGTTATCCCGCCAAGTACTTCGGAGGAATCATGACACCCGTCAACGAAACACTGGCCCAATACAGTGAACTGTTCATGCTCATTGCAGCGCTAACCTACCTGGTCGCATTCTTTTTCTTCTCGTGGGATATGGCCACCGCGTCACGTTCCATCAGAAAACTTGAATCAGAACTGGAAACCCAGCACGCCAAGGAACTCGTTGGCGCATCCGGAGGGCCTGCGGTTTCGGCCCCGGCCGATAGCCCACAGTTGGTTTCCGAAGACATGGAATATACCGATGGCATCAAGCGCCCTGCGGCCAATATCGGTGTGGCAATTTTTATTCTGGCTGTGTTGGGTCACGGCTTCGCTGTCGTTTCTCGCGCCGTAGCCGCATCCCGTGCACCATGGGGTAACCTTTATGAGTTCATGACCTCCGGCGCCCTGGTTATTGCCTTGGTCTATCTGGTGTTCCTGCTCCGCAAGGATCTGCGGTTTGTGGGGACCTTCGTCTCTGGCCTGGTGCTGCTGATGATGATGGGCGCCACCATCGGCTTCCCAACTCCGGTGGGCAATGTTCAACCGGCACTACAGTCCTGGTGGCTGATTACCCACGTTTCGGTGGCCGTGATATCGTCGGGGCTTTTTGCTCTGACCTTTGCCATGTCTGTGTTGCAACTGCTCAAACAACGCGCCGAAAAACGCGGCCCAATTACTGGTTTTATGCGACTGGTTCCTTCAGCCAGTGCATTGGAGAACTGGTCCTACCGGCTCAACGCAATCGGGTTTGTGATGTGGACTTTTACTCTCATGGCCGGGGCCATTTGGGCCGAACAGGCTTGGGGGCGCTACTGGAATTGGGATGCCAAAGAAGTCTGGACTTTTGTTATCTGGGTAATCTATGCCGGGTATCTGCACGCTCGTGCAACGCGCGGCTGGACCGGTACCCGCTCGGCATGGCTGAATATCGTGGGCTTTTTGGCAATCGTGTTTAACTACACGATCGTGAATCTGTATTTCCCGTCGCTGCACTCTTATGCAGGGTTCTGATTGCCATCGTCTTCATCGAGATCTTGCTCACGACGACGTAGCTCGCGTTCTCGCTTATCAAGTTCTTCGGCCCGGCGTTTTTGGGCACGCTGAATATCTAAGGAACGCAAGAACTCTTCATCGTCGTCAGGATTTGTGGGACGCGATGGGCTGGAAGTCTTTTTGAAGCCCTGTACCGTTGAAGCCAGGTAAGCGTTTTCGTTACCAAATAATAGCCACAACACACCACCAACAAGCGGGATGAGAATGATGACCACAATCCATAGGCCCTTGGGCATAATGCGGGTGCGATCAGACGGTGTGGAAAACGCTTCGATCAGCGCATAAATCATGACGCCAAGCGAAACGATGATCAACGGAATTAACAAACGTGGCATACTCACCATCTTACGAACTCGACACGCTTAACGCACACCTCCCTAGAATGGAGACATCATGAAATTTTGGCTCTATACCGCACTACGGTTCATTCTGTTTGGCATCGGGTTCTTCGTCACCCTATTTTTCACCAACTCGCTGATTTTTGCCCTGGTCGTCGGGTTGGTAATTGGGTTTGCTATAACCTATTTATTCACACCTAAACTGCGCAATGAGGCATCAGAAGACTTCGCTCGAGTATTCAAGTCCCGCAAACGCAGTAAAACCGCCGAGGACGACGCCGAGGCTGAGGATGCGTACACTGCCGGACGCTTTACCGATGCCACAGAATCACAAGACGACGCCGACGGTGAACAAGACGGCGTAGAGGACACTAAATAGGCCGGTCATTTTCAGCACCGGGATAAGTTCGTTGCGGTCTTTTGCCTCAATCATCAGTATTGACGGGCGGATAGAGATCACTAAGAGTATGAGCATGCCCGCCATCGTTGGGTGCTGGCGCACAAAGAACAGTGGCGCGGCCACCGCCACGGTTAACATGATCGGGTACGACCAGCGTGCTGCGGTGTCGCCCAGCCTGACGGCCAGGGTCATTTTGCCGGCTTCGGTATCGGTGGGTATATCCCGGACGTTATTGGCCATCAATAGGGCTGTGGACACCAGCCCGGTACCTATTGCCCCGGCCCATGCTAAGCCCGAGACCGTATCGGCCTGCGTATAGGTGGTTCCAAGGACCGCTACCAAACCGAAAAAGATAAAGACAAAGACTTCGCCCAATCCGATGTAGCCGTAGGGTTTTTTCCCGCCGGTGTAAAACCAGGCTGCGATAATGGCCGCCACCCCAATGACCAGTAGCCACCACTGTTGGGCCCAGATGACCAATCCGAGACCGGCCAAGGCCGCAATCCCGAAGAACGTGAAGGCCATATTGCGCACGGTTTTGGGCGTCGCCGCTGCCGAACCGGTCATTCGAAACGGCCCCACCCGTTGGTCGTCGGTGCCTCGGATCCCATCAGAGTAATCATTGGAATAGTTGACCCCGATTTGTAAAGCCAGTGCCACGACTAGCGCCAGTATTGCCTTGGGCGCATGAAAACCACCGAGTTGAGCGGCTGCAGCCGACCCCACAATGACCGGAGCGATGGCCATGGGCAAAGTACGTAATCGGGCGGCTGCCACCCACTGTGAAACTGAAGCCAAATTTATTCCTTTGTTAACCGCTTGATGAGGGTGACCCGGTCGAGCTTGCCGTTGTTTAACATGGGCAACGCATCCACTCGCAACCATGTTCTTGGTATCGATGGCGCGCCAAGCTCACTTCGTACGGCATCCGCCAGTACCTCTTGTGAGGTATTACCAGTTATGACGGCGCATACGCGCTGCCCCCATTCGCCATCGGGCACCCCGGTCACGAACGCCTGGGGAACCCAACGTTGCAGCACCTGTTGTATTGTAGCCGCCGAAACTTTGATCCCACCGGTATTAATGACGTCGTCGAGCCGACCAGCAACGGTTACCCTGTCTGTTACGCCACCGTAGTCATCGGTCAGGTACGATCCATTGTCGAAGTGTGCGGCGGTGAGCCGCGGATCATCGAAGTAACCGGCTGCAACCATGGGCCCAGTGATCCGCAGACGGTCGACACCGTTGTGGGCGACAGTATCGACGGTCACCCCGGGCAGGGGAGTGCCGTTATAGACACAACCACCGCAGGTTTCCGACATCCCGTAGGTGGTATGAACGGCAAGGCCGTAGTGTTCTACCGCCTGATGAAGGTGTTCCGGGATAGCCGACCCGCCCAGCAGTATTGCCGAATATGATTGCAGTGCTGCAATTGCGTCGTCGTCGTTTAATAGTCTCGTAAGTTGTGTAGGCACCAATGATACCGCGGTGAAATCATCGTCAAGTTGGTGTGTTGCAGCGACAAACTCGGCTGGACTGAACCCCGGGTCAATGATTACCGGTTTGGTGCCCGCTTGTACGGAACGGGATATTATAGCCAGTCCGGCAACGTATTGGGTGCTTAGTGCCAGTAGCCATTGGCCTTGGCCTCCAAGGTAGTCGGCTGTGGCCGTTGCCGAGGCTTGCAATGCAGACCGGGTGAGAAGTGTTTGCTTTGGGGTGCCGGTTGATCCGGAGGTGCGAACCACGGCTATAGCATCGGGGTGGCCACGGTGCGGGTCAGTTATTTCGGGTCGCTCGATGATACCTTGGGCGGTGGCCTCGAATGGTGTACCGGTGGCTAGTGCCTGGTAGATGTTCATTAGAAGTAGTACGGGAAGCTGGACCAGTCGGGGTCGCGTTTTTGGAGGAAGGCGTCGCGGCCTTCAACGGCTTCATCGGTCATGTACCCCATGCGGGTGGCTTCGCCTGCGAAGACTTGTTGGCCGGCCATGCCGTCATCGGCCAGATTGAACGCAAACTTCAGCATCCGAATGGCTTGTGGTGATTGCGCATTGATGTCGGCGGCATAGTCCAGGGCTACGGTTTCCAGTGTCT
>DEPX01000128.1:0-2920 GCA_002358975.1 Micrococcaceae bacterium UBA3381
AACGCAGAGCATCGGCAGCTGCTGTTCCAAGCTGTGATTCGTCATGCCCAGCAACAAAAGGATCAGGAACTCGTTCTGCAGCAGTAGCCTTCGGTTTCACTAGGAGGTTTAATCCGGGCCGATCGAGTCTTGACGATCGCCCAGTGGATGGCTGAAGCTAAGATGGTGAGTGTTAAAAGCCTGCGGGGCTGATGGTTTTTCAACCGTCAGCCCCGCAGGTGCTTTAAGCCATTTTAGTCTCGGAGTATGCCGTGGAAGACCAGATCGGCGAGTGTGCGGCCAGTTTCTTTGGCGTTGACTGATTTCTCCGGTTGATACCAGTCAGCCAGCGAATTGATCGTGCCGAACACCAACCGCGCCATGGTTTGTGGGTCCACAGTATCGCGCACGGATTCCTCAGCCTGAGCAGAAGCAATCAGACTTGCTAACCGGTTAGTCAGATTGCGTCGTCGTGCCAGTGCATCAGTTTCGACCTTGGAATTGCCTCGAAGGCGCAGCAGTAGGGTCACAGAAGGTTGTTTTTCGATCAGAATCCGGACGGCACCGATGATGAGCGCTTCAATCTTGGTGGTGGCTGGTCCTTCGGTGGTCTCCGCATGTTCCATAACTGACTCAAGGCCACCCAGAGCTTCGGTGAGTGCGCTCTGGAGGATTTCCTCTTTGGTCTTGACGTGATGGTAAATGGCCGATTTGGAGATTCCCAGTTCGGTGGCCAGCATGCCCATGCTGGTTGCGTCGTAGCCATGACGATTAAATACCTTAACACACAGATCAACCAGGGTCTGGCGGTCATATCCCGGTCGGCCACGTTTGGCCGCGGGCTCCTGTGTAGGGGTGGTGGTCATGACAGCTCCTCAGTCAAAACGCGTGAAGTTTCCACGTGGGCAATAGGTCCTCAGTATAGATGGCGGTCATCTGCTTAGGGTACCTTTAGGTGGCCCTTCTCCGCGGCTGGCTGAGGTTTGGACTTATAGTTAGTCGTTCAGTTCGCGCAGGTCATAAATCCGACGCAGTTTTCCTGAAGAACGTGCCAGGGTATTGGGTTCAACGATTTCGATCCTGCACGAACACCCCACACGAGTCTTGATTTGGGCGACCAGTTCTTTGCCACCGAGTTCTGCTTCGGCCGAGGTGACGGTATCGCGACGTTCGATCTTGATGGTCAACTCGTCCATGCGGTTTGGTCGGGCGATCTCCAGTGTGAAGTGTGGTGACAACGTGTCGATTTCCAGGGCGATCTCTTCGATCTGGGTCGGGAAAATGTTCACGCCACGCAGGATGATCATGTCATCGGAGCGTCCGGTAATACGGTTCATGCGACGGTGACCCGGCCGTGCAGTACCCGGTTCCAGGCTGGTCAGGTCATGGGTGCGAAAACGGATAATTGGTAGCGCTTCGCGGGTGAGTGTAGTGAAAACCAATTCACCGTGCTCTGTGTCACCCAGCACTTTGCCGTTAAAGGGGTCGATGATTTCTGGGCGGAAGTGGTCTTCCCAAATATGGCAGCCATCTTGGGTTTCCACGGCTTCGCCGGCTACTCCCGGGCCCATCAGTTCGGATAGCCCATAGATGTCGCAGGCTTTGAGGTCGAAAAGTTTTTCGATTTCTTGCCGCATGCCTTCGGTCCAGGGTTCGGCGCCAAGGATTGCGAACTTCAAAGAGGTGTCGCGTGGGTCGATGCCGACTTTGGTGAAACCATCGGCCAGGGCCAGTAGATAGGTGGGCGTACACATGATGACTTCTGGTTCGAAGTCGGTGATCATTTGTACTTGTTTATCGGTCTGGCCGCCGGACATTGGGATGACCGGGCAGCCGAGGCGTTCGGCTCCGTAATGGGCGCCCAGGCCACCGGTAAACAAGCCGTAACCATAAGCGTTGTGTACTTTATAACCGGGTTGAACGCCGGACGCGCGCATGCAGCGGGCAACCAGTGCGGCCCACATTTCGACGTCGTTTTCGGTATAGGCGACGGTGGTTGGTTGCCCGGTCGTGCCTGATGACGCGTGAATGCGACGGACCTGGTCCATTGGGACAGCCAGCGCCTTGAACGGGTATGCAGCCCGGAGGAATTCTTTATCGATGGTGGGGAACAGTTCCAAATCATCCAGGGTTTTGAAGTCGCTGGGGTGTACACCATGGTTATCGTAGAGCTCTTTATATGCGGGAACATTATTGTAGGCGTGGTGAAGAGTCCAACGTAGCCGTTCAAACTGAAGTTTTTCGATCTCGTCCCGGCTGTAGAGTTCTTCTGGATCCAGTTGGCTACGATCCGCCGGCGCGGCGGGCGGTGTCCATGGTTGTGGAACTTCGGCGGTGGAGGGTGCAACACTTTGGCTAGTCATGGCGGATCCTTCGGGAGAGTTTTTCGACAACGGTGCTTACTTAGTGTTTTGGGTTTGGAATGGTTCGGGAACGTCCTCGAAATTCTGCGACCAGTTGGTCTTGATCGTCGTAGATGGTGATGTCATAGAGTCCAGAGCGGCCATATTGGGCTCGGCGATTGCCAATGGCGGTGAGCTTGGTTCCCAGGGTTGGTGACGATACGAAATTGACGTCGACGCCCTGGGCGACGGTGATTGTCGAACCATCGCCGTCGGGATTATTGCACGCCCAGGCGAAAATCGTATCGGCAAACGCAAAGATGATGCCGCCGTGGGCAATTTCGAAGCCGTTGAGCATTTCAGCACGCAGTTGCATGTGGCCTTTAGCATAGCCCTCGCCATATTCAGAAACCGTCAGTCCCAACCATTCGGCTGTGCGATCATGGCCGAGACGGGGGTGATCGCTGGCCCCAAATACGCCTGTTTTGACGGTATTTGTAACATCAGCTGACGCGCTGGAAGTCTTCAGCGTTTGTGACATGGCGAATCTCCGATGGTGATCTATATAATTATCTACTGACCATTCATACGGTAATGCG
>DEPX01000128.1:3025-5452 GCA_002358975.1 Micrococcaceae bacterium UBA3381
CTCACCGGGGTAGAACAGTTCAATAATTAGTTGAAAACAATTCGTCGCGAGGTGTCTTTTATGTCTACAACGTCAATACACTCCGATGTCGCAGTTGCTGATATCGAAGCAGAGCGGGCAGGTCAGGAGCGGTTCGATCAGATCATCGCTGAAGACTCCCGCATCGAACCACGTGACTGGATGCCCGAAGGCTACCGGAAAACCCTGGTCCGTCAGATGTCGCAGCATGCCCACTCGGAAATCATCGGCATGCAACCGGAAGCCAACTGGATTACCCGGGCACCATCGCTCAAGCGCAAAATGATTCTGATGGCCAAGGTCCAAGACGAAGCCGGCCACGGGCTGTATCTCTACTCCGCAGCCGAAACCCTAGGGACCTCCCGTGAGGACATGGTCCAGGATCTGATCTCCGGTAAAGCAAAATACTCCTCAATCTTTAACTATCCGGCACGCAGCTGGGCCGATGTCGGGGCTATCGGCTGGCTCGTTGACGGTGCCGCTATTCAAAACCAGGTACCGCTGTGCCGTGCCTCCTATGCGCCATATGGGCGTGCCATGGTTCGGATTTGTAAAGAAGAATCCTTCCACCAGCGCCAGGGTTGGGAAATCCTCTACGAACTGTCTAACGGCACACCTGAGCAAAAACAGATGGCCCAGGACGCCGTCAACCGGTTCTATGGTCCGGCCCTGCAAATGTTTGGCCCACCGGATGATGACTCACCAAACTCCCAGCAATCCATGGCCTGGAAGATTAAACGCTTTTCCAACGACGAGCTACGCCAGCGTTTCGTGGACATGATCGTGCCGCAGGCTGAAGCCCTGGGCCTCACCCTGCCAGACCCGGATCTGAAGTGGAATGAAGAGCGTGGCCACTATGATTTCGGTGAACTGGACTGGGACGAATTCATGTCGGTCATTAAAGGCAAAGGTCCGTGCAACGTCCAACGTATGCAGCATCGTCGTGCCGCCCACGATAACGGTGCCTGGGTGCGTGAAGCAGCGGCTGCCTACGCCGAAAAACAAGCACGTCGTCAACAAGACGCCGCTGATGCACACCTGATTGGAGCCTAACGACATGTCGCAAGAAAACCTCAACGCCGCATGGCCACTGTGGGAAGTGTTCGTTCGGTCCTCCCGCGGACTTTCCCACGTGCACGCCGGTTCGCTACACGCCCCGGATGCCACCATGGCCCTGCGCAATGCCCGCGACCTCTACACCCGTCGCAACGAAGGTACCTCCGTGTGGGTGGTACCTTCAGAATCTATTGCCAGTTCGGATCCGGACTCCAAGGGCGGGTTCTTCGAATCGCCACAGGGTAAAAGCTTCCGGCATGCGACCTACTACACCAAATCTGAAGGAGTGAAGCACCTATGAGTTTTGCAGCAGGTGACTCCGCAACCAAGCAGTCGGCCGGTAATGCTATCACTCCCGAGGACATCATTGCCGCCGAGGCAAAAGCTCCCGAAGATGTCGCAACCTACGCGCTGTATCTTGGTGACGATGCGCTAATGTTGGCTCAGCGACTAGGCCACTGGATTTCCCGTGCACCAGAAATGGAAGAGGACGTGGCACTGGCCAATATCGCCCAAGACCAGTTAGGCCATGCGCGCTTTTTGCTCTCCTATGCCGGTTCGGCCTGGGATAAAACCGAAGACGACCTGGCCTACTTCCGTGACGAAGACGAGTTTTACTCCACCCGCATCGTGGAACAGGAAAATGGCGATTTCGCACAAACCATTGCACGCCAGTTGATCTTTGCGATCTACCAATACGAACTTTTCACCCGTCTGATGGACTCAGCCGATGAAACACTGGCCTCCGTAGCCGCCAAAGCGGTCAAAGAAGTCACCTACCACCTCGACCACGCGGCGCAATGGACGCTACGTCTAGGCGATGGTACCGAAGAATCCCATCGTCGCATGCAGGACGGGCTGTACTACATGTGGCCCTACGTCGATGAGTTATTCAACGACGACGACCTACTGCGCGACCTGGCTGACCGCGGCATTGCCGTGCTGCCATCGACACTGCGAGAGTCCTTTGACCGTCGCATCGAGCCCATTATTGAACAAGCAACCCTAACCCTGCCCGATGTACCAGGTGCATGGGGCGGCGATCGGTCGGGCAACTTCTCCGAACACCGAGGACACATTCTTACGGAAATGCAGGTGCTTGCCCGGCAATTCCCAGGAGTGACGTGGTAATGACAACCTCACTAGCCCTTCGTCCAGACGACCAACAAGCCGCAGAACTGTGGGACGTGGTAAAAACCGTTCCGGACCCAGAAGTTCCCGTGGTGACTATTGAAGACCTCGGCATCCTGCGAGGCGTCGAAATGGTCGACGGGACAGCGGTTGTGACCATTACACCAACCTATTCAGGTTGCCCAGCCATGGATACCATCTCAGCCGATGTCACCAATGCGC
>DEPX01000128.1:5479-6405 GCA_002358975.1 Micrococcaceae bacterium UBA3381
AATGCGCTAGCCGCTGCCGGCTACAAGGACGCCAAAGTTGATCTCGTGCTCACCCCGGCCTGGACAACCGACTGGATGTCCGATGAAGGCAAACGCAAACTGGAAGAATACGGCATCGCACCGCCAACCGGAAAATCTGCGGTCAACGACGGCCCCATTATGATTCCCATGGCCGTCAAATGCCCCCAGTGCCACTCATTAAACACCCGTGAAGTGACCCGATTTGGTTCCACCGCATGCAAAGCGCTCTACACCTGTAACGACTGCCAGGAACCTTTTGACTACTTCAAAGTCCACTAAGGAACTCGCACCATGACTGAAACCACCACGGCGCCCGCACGCAAACGTGCCCGGTTTAACGCGCTGACCGTCTCCGAGATACGTCAGCTCACCGACGCGGCCATCGAAGTAGCCTTCTCCATCCCAGAAGAACTCATCGAAGATTACAACTATGTGCCCGGCCAATACGTGGCCTTGCGCGCAGAAATCGACGGCGAAGAAGTTCGACGCTCCTATTCCATCTGCGCCGAACCGGTACCCGGTGAAATTCGTGTGGCCATCAAAAAAGACTTCGGCGGCCTATTTTCCACCTGGGCACACGAAGAGCTGGCGGTGGGCGACACCATCAATGTCATGAACCCGCAGGGCTCATTCACCTCGCGGATGCAAACCACCGCGCTCAACGACCCCGAAGCCATCGCTGAAGCCCACTCCAACGACGGCGGACACTTCGTGGCCATCGCTGCCGGTTCCGGTATCACCCCGATCATGTCTATCGTGGCTACCCTACTCAACACCTCGTCAAACACCACTGTGGACCTGGTGTATGCCAACCGGTCAGCCATGGACGTAATGTTTGCCGAAGAGCTGGGCGATCTGAAAGATAAATACCCCGCCCGGTTATCCATCCACCACGTGCTCTCCCG
>DEPX01000128.1:6565-7279 GCA_002358975.1 Micrococcaceae bacterium UBA3381
TCAACGACGACGCTGTGCGCTATGAACTGTTCACCACCGGTGACCCCAAAGAACCCCGGGGCCACCGCGGTCGCCCGGTTGAACTGGACCCCAAAGGCGATAACCGCACCATCGATTTCTCGCTGGATGGGCTCTCGTCAACCGTGGAAACCCCCATTGGGGCCAATGAATCCGTGCTCAATGCAGCACTGCGGGTCCGCCCCGATACCCCCTTCGCCTGCGCCGGGGGAGTATGCGGCACCTGCCGGGCCAAGGTCGTCTGCGGAACCTTTGAAATGGACGAAAACTTTGCCCTGGAAGCTGATGAAGTCGAAGCCGGTTACGTGCTAACCTGCCAAACCCGGCCCACCTCCGATACGCTAACCGTGGACTACGACGCTTAGGAAGCTGATGATCAACCTCGACATTGCCGACAACATTGCCGAAGTCACGCTAAATGCACCCGAAAAAATGAACGCGTTGGACGAAAACGCCGTCGCCGAACTCGGGCAAGCCTACACCGATGCCGCCCAAGCTGGAGTGCGCGCGCTGCTACTTCGCGGTGAAGGCCGCGGATTTTGTGCCGGCCGAGACATCTCCAATGTGGATCCGGCCAACGACGACGCCTACAACTACCTGAGCAATATCGTCACCCCCGTGCTACGCCAAATGGCTGAATTTCCGGCACCAACCTTCGCCGCCGTCCAAGGCGCGTGCTTGGGTGTGGGCCTAGGA
>DEPX01000128.1:7295-7816 GCA_002358975.1 Micrococcaceae bacterium UBA3381
GTCTACGTGGCCAATAACGCCAAAATCGGCTCACCCTTCGCCAATTTGGGAGCCACCCTGGATTCGGGCGGTCACGCACTATTCACCGAACGACTCGGCGCCCACCGCACCCTGGATCTGATTTACACCGCCGAACTCATGTCCGGTCAGCAAGCCGTCCAACAGGGGCTGTTTTCCCGGTCAGTGGATGAAGGTGAACTGCTGGAGTTCACCCGCAAACGGGCGGCCAAAGCGGCTCAGGGAGCAACCGGAGCGTTTATGGCCTCACGCGATTTAGTTGCGACCATCCGGGACCAGCGCATCGGCCTATGGGAATCCATGGAACAAGAAAACGCCGCCCAAGGGCAACTGTGTTCCACAGCTGACTACGCCGAAGGTTTTGCCGCCTTCCAAGAAAAGCGCAAACCAGAATTCAGCGGCGATCTTCTCGACAACTAACCCCTCAACACTCATTTACGGCAGGCAAGGAGCCACGTGGTAGCAGAAGCTTTTTTGGTCTCGGGTAAACGCACCCCGGTTGG
>DEPX01000075.1:0-3595 GCA_002358975.1 Micrococcaceae bacterium UBA3381
CTGGTGCCCTTCGAAGCGGTTGCACCAGCGCTGGTGGTCGTCGGGTTTATGATGGTCTCTCAGGTAGCCCAGATTGACTGGTCCGACTGGGGTGCTGCCCTACCAGCATTTCTTACCTTTGCCCTGATGCCGTTCACCTACTCGATCGCCAACGGCATTGGTGCCGGAATGATCGCCTACGCGGTGATCCGCACCGGCCAAGGTCGGGCACGCGAAGTCCACCCGTTACTGTGGGTGGTTGCCGTAGCTTTCATCTTGTTTTTCGGTATGGGCGTTTTCCAAGATCTCATCGGCGTCTAATCCCTATAGTGGAGCCTATGACATTTACCCCTCCAACAGCTGCCCGTCAACCGGTCTCCGCCGTTTATCACGGTGTTGAACTGGTCGATCACTGGGATTGGCTCAAAGACCCTCAGAACCCGGAAACCATCGCCCATCTGGAAGCAGAAAACGCCTACGCCGAGGCAGTCACTGCAGACCAACAGCCTGTGCGCGATGCAATTTTTCAGGAAATTAAATCCCACACCGTAGAAACCGATATGTCGGTGCCCTCGCGAATCGATGACTGGTGGTACTTCACCCGCACCGCCGAAGGCGCACAGTACCCGGTGTACTGTCGGGTACCGGTGCACCATAATTCTTGGGAGCCACCAAAGGTCCAACCCGGTGAGGTCTTAGACGGCGAACAGGTCATGCTGGACGGCAATGTGGAGGCCGAAAAGGTCGCGTTCTTCTCCCTGGGTTCCATGACCATCTCACCCGACGGCAACCTACTAGCCTATTTGGTCGATGAAACCGGTGATGAGCGCTTCACCTTACGCATCCGGGACCTAGCCACCGGAAAACAACTATCGGATGAAATCAGCGGGCTATCCTATGGTTTGGCCTTCGATCCAGCCGGCGAGCGACTATTCTATCTGGAGCCTGATACTGCATGGCGGCCATACCGGCTGAAGTCCCATAGGATCGGCACCCCGGTCTCCACCGATGTGTTGCTTCATGAAGAGCCTGACCCGCAAATGTGGTGTGGTTTTGGGCTCAGCCCCGATAAAGCTACGCTGCTGTTTGAACTGGGGAATTCAGAGGTCACCGAAACTCACGTACTGGATCTCACCGACCCGGCTGCCACATTGCAACTGGTCATTGGTCGCGACGCCAAGTCCTTGCACGATGTCCTACCGGTCGATGATAGCTACCTCATCACCCATAATCGTGCGGCTGACGGCACCCACCTGCCCAATAATGCGGTGTCGATCGTTGCGGCAGCATCCGTTGGTGATCCAGCTGCCTGGCAAACCGTGTTCGCGCACTCCCCGACGGTCAAACTCGACGGCGTCGGCGTCACACGCCACTACCTCTTCGCCGCGGTGCGCGCCGATACCACCCCGCGCATGTGGGTTCTACCCCTGGACGGGTTAGGCACCACAGCACAAGCTGAAGCCGTAGAACCGGCATTTTCCGAAGAACTCTACTCAGCCTTTCCCATGGGTCAGGATTATGAATCCCCCTACATCCGGTTGGCCTATACCTCCTGGGTGACACCAGGCCAGGTCCTGGACTACGACCCGGTCACGCATACTTCGAAATTGCGCCGGGCCACCGAAGTCCCCGGCTATGACCCGGAACAGTATTTGGTGGAACGCTGGTGGGCCCCAGCTGAATCCACCGACCGGCGGGTAACCATACCGTTAACCGTAATCCGGCATAAAGCTATTGAATGGGACGGCGATAACCCGGCGCTAATGTATGGGTATGGTTCCTATGAGGCCTCGATGGATCCCGGGTTTGGGCCAGCCCGGTTGTCGCTATTAGATCGCGGCGTGATTTTCGTCGTCGCCCATGTACGCGGTGGTGGTGAGCTGGGCCGTCATTGGTATGAAAACGGTAAAAAGCTGGCCAAGAAAAATTCTTTCACTGATTTCGTTGACGCCACCCGGTTCGTGGCTTCCTCGGGTTGGGTCCATCCCGATAAAATCGCCGCGATGGGAGGTTCCGCCGGGGGCCTACTCATGGGTGGCGTACTCAATTTGGCTCCGGAACTCTACCGCGTCTGTGTCGCACAGGTGCCATTTGTGGATGCGCTAACATCCATTTTGGATCCGGATCTGCCACTGACCGCGCTGGAATGGGAAGAGTGGGGCAATCCGATTGAAGACAAAACGGTATTTGACTATATGCTCAGCTATACCCCGTACCACAACATCGTCGAAACCGATTACCCGGCTATTGCTGCGGTCACCTCACTGCACGACACCCGCGTGCTCTACGTTGAACCAGCAAAATGGGTGCAGCAACTTCGTGACACCGTCACATCTGACCAGTCCACACCATTGGCAGACGGGGGCTCACCCATCGTATTAAAGACGGAAATGGAAGGCGGCCACGGTGGCGCTTCTGGCCGGTACCGCGCCTGGGAGGACCGCGCCTGGGACTACGCCTTTATTCTTACCGCGCTCAATGCACAACAACTTCGATTCGCACAGGAGAATGCATGACTATAAAAGCTGGAATTGTCGGGTATGGAAATCTCGGCCAAGCCGTGGAATACCTGGTCAACGCCCTGGATGATTTTGAACTCTTTGGCATTTTTTCACGCCGTGATTCCCTCGACACCGACGCTGCGGTCTATCCGGTGGCTGAGGTACAAAAATATAAAGACGACGTCGATATCATGTTCCTGTGCATCGGTTCTGCAACCGATATCCCACAACAGGCCACCGGATTTGCCGAGCACTTCACCACCGTGGACACCTACGACAACCATGCCAAAGTCGCGGACCACTATGCTGCTATGGATTCGACAGCACGGGCCAACGGCAACGTAGCGGTTGTCTGCACCGGATGGGATCCGGGCGTCTTTTCGATGAACCGGGTACTAGGTTTGGCACTGTTTCCCGAACCCATACAAAATACTTTCTGGGGCAAAGGGCTATCGCAGGGCCACTCCGACGCCGTACGCCGGGTCGACGGTGTCAAACGCGGTGTGCAGTACACCATTCCCGCCCAAGACGCGATCGACCAAGCCCGCGCTGGCAATGGGAAGGGATTATCAAAGATCCAGTCTCATAAGCGCATCGTTTACATTGTGGCTGATGAAGCGGACCACGAGCGGATCCGCAAAGAAATCGTGTCTATGCCCGACTATTTCGAACCGTATGACACCACTGTACATTTTGTATCTGACGAAGAATTCGAACGCGACCACCAGGGTGCACCCCACGGCGGGCACGTAATTACCACCGGAAATCTGCAGGGCCACCAGGCCAACGTCGAATTTAGTTTGGCTCTGGAGTCGAACCCGAATTTCACCGCGGCAGCAATGGTTGCTTTTGGCCGAGCTGCAGCGCGGTTGAAACAACAAGGAAACACCGGTGCCTATACCGTACTGGAAGTGCCGCTGTATCTGTTGAGCCCCCAGTCACTTGAGGAACTGATGTCCACAGAAATCTAAATACATCATCAGTTAGCAGCTATGCCCCGTTGTGGAGTTTCACACACAACGGGGCATTTTTCTGTTTAGTGTGCGGACCGGCTGATTTGTGGATAACGGACCGGTGATCTTCTTTTCTGCGAAAGTTATCCACAAAACTCTCAG
>DEPX01000075.1:3673-6926 GCA_002358975.1 Micrococcaceae bacterium UBA3381
TAAAAAACACCTAAAAACATAGTATAAGTATTGTTATCTCAGGGTATTAGCGGTAGAATAGTGACAATATCCAAACCACATTCCCGACCAACTGTTATTGAGGCCCCAACCCGACTTCTGTTTTCATGCGCCAGAGAGGATGCCCCTGTCGTGGACCACACCCAAATTCTGCCCGATATTGGGGCCCCAGTGTCCACTGCTCTACTGAACCTTGACGCCTTGGACACCGCATCACCAGGCGAAATCGCATACGCCGCCACCGTGCTCAATAAAATTGCCGCGACCAAACTTGCCGACCCGGCAACATATCACCAACTGGCAACATTCACCGCGGCTAATGGAGCCGATTGGTCCGGACATCAAAGCACACGAGCCGCCGAAGCAGATCCCGCCGCCAGTTGTCATACACAACCGTGCACACCCCCTGTACCCACACCACCGGATAATTACGTCGATTCCATGCCAGCAATGGGCTCAATGATAAAACAACTAGGGCGAGCCCACGATGTCATGCTGGCAAATTATGCCCGCATGCTTGACTCCGTTATGGTCGATCAGCTTACTTATCTGGGCACCCCACACATCGACACCGGGTTTCGAGATACCAAGCACTATCTTCGTGATGTATTGAAACTGTCGGCTCACACTGCCGAAAAGCACCTGAACCGGGCAGCGAATCTAACGCATAGCCCGGGTGGTAACCGTGACCAGGAAGTAAGCCAGCCACGATTTCCGCAACTTGCAGCATCTTTCACCGCCGGGCACCTCCCCGGAGAAAATGCCGATCGAATCCTGACTATGGACAAGGACCTCACAAAATATGCCAGCAAGGTTGGCAAGTCTACTGAGCTCAAAGACAGAATTATGCAAGCCATGGAATCTGGTTTGGTCGAGGCTGGAGAAACGGATAGCCCAGAAGAACTCAGCCAGACCAAGCATCGCTGGATGGACCGGATCGCCTACGAAATCAGTCCTGATGGCCCCTCTCCCGCCCAAGCCTTGGCTAGACAGGCTGATAATGCGCTCAGAACCCGCCGCAACGCTGATGGCAGCGGTCGAATCTGGATGGACACTACTCCTGAGGTCTTCGCTAAGTTCAATAATCTGCTGCTGCACCAGGCGAATTTCAACGGTAGCACCCCGGATATCTGCCCCGAAATAGCAGAACTGCTCGCCGTGGACGGCACGGTGGATCTGAATAGTGATGTTCCGGTAGAGGACCCAGCAAAGGTAGTCGGTCAGGATGACCAGGGCCAACCTATAACAGCAGGACATCTAGCGCTGATTGACCGCATGACTCGTGGCCAAAGGCTTGGAGCCATCGTAGTCGGAATGCTCAACACACTACTGAGCATGGACCCGGCAGAAATCAATATGAAAAAAGCTCACGGTGCGTCTGCACAACTCGTTATCGTGCAAGACATCGAAACGGCATACGCGACATTGAACTACCCAGACTTACCGGAACACGCCCAACGCCCATCGGGACCCGCCAGTTTCCAACCAACCAACCGTCCCGGCCCGAATCAGCCTGATGACCAGGGCAGCAGGTATACGAAATTCGTCAACCCAGCGACCTGGACACCATTTCAATCCGAGGCACTCAATAACGGGCCCATGCATCCAGCAGATGCCAAGATTTTAGGCTGCGACACTGAAATCGTGGCACAACTATGGAACGGCCCAGATACGGTATTGCAACAAAAACGCACCAAACGCCACCATACCCCAGCTCAACGCCGTGCCATTTTGGCACGAGACCGCGGCTGCCAAGCGCCCGGTTGCACTATCCCAGGGGTGTACTGCGACATCCACCATATCGTCGCCTGGCTATTAGGCGGAGACACTGATGAAACCAATGCGGTTACCCTATGCCCGCACCACCATACTGCCATTCACCTGGGCAAGTGGACAATTCGCAAAATCGACGGCATGACCTACTTCCAACCAGCTGCCTGGGTTGATCCGTATCAACCCCTGCTACGTAATAGCTATTGGAAAAACTGACGGGCTAACAGCTGCTGAACCCGCTCGCCGGGCCACTGCCGCAGGAACTGGCGAAAACTCGCTAACCGATCCGATAACTCACGTTCAAAATCGTCGGGTTCCAAATAGGATTCGTACGGATGTGGAATCGGACTCGTCCGATGATGCTCATTGATACCGTGAGCACCGGAGGCATACACGTTCTGCTGCTCGTCCCAGTCCGCAGCGCCACCTGGGATATCAGGCAACTGTAAAAGTAGCCCGAGCACCAACCCGGTCCGATCCCTACCGGCTGTACAGTGCAGCACGGTTCCACCTGCTCTCCAAGAATCCAATACAACCTGGATTGCACAAGCCACACGATCCCCGAAAGTATCCATCGTATCGTGATATGTATCGGGATGACTCGGATATGGAGCGTTACGCTGCCAAAATGCCGCATGATTGACATCTTCAACCGGCAAATGGATCCGTTGAATTTCGTCTGGGATCATTGCCTCAGGATCCAATTCACGGCGTTTCACTTCCGGCAAGGTACGCACATCCACGACCGTTTTCACGCCGTCGTCACGCATCTGGCCCCAACCGAAAGAATCAACCCATTCAAACCGACCCATCCGCCATAACCCGTGCCGAACCTGCCAAGCGTTGCGGGCCCCGGACCAATCTGCAGGCTGAAGATACTGACGTGCTGACAAATCCATGTTGTATAGACTAGACCATGTGAATAACTACCCTGTCCCAGAAAAAGTTTCCGATATCTTTGATCCACACGTCTGGCGAGAAGTCCAAGGCTTCGATTTCCAAGACATCACATACCACCGGCATGTAGAACGCGACCACAACGGCAACTGGTCCCGCGACCTGGGCACCGTACGTATTGCCTTTGATCGTCCAGAAGTTCGTAACGCATTCCGCCCCGGAACCGTCGACGAACTCTACCGAGCACTCGACCACGCACGCATGACCTCCGACGTCGGAACCATCTTGCTCACCGGAAACGGTCCCTCCCCCAAAGACGGTGGGCATTCATTCTGCTCCGGCGGGGACCAACGCATTCGCGGCCGAGACGGCTACCGGTATGCCCAGGGCGAGACCGCCGAATCTGTAGACCCAGCACGTGCAGGCCGCTTACATATTCTGGAAGTACAACGCCTTATGCGTACCACCCCCAAAGCCATCATCGCCGTTGTCAACGGCTGGGCAGCCGGCGGCGGGCACTCACTTCACGTAGTGGCAGACCTAACGTTGGCATCCAAACAACACG
>DEPX01000182.1 GCA_002358975.1 Micrococcaceae bacterium UBA3381
GATTCCTGTCGGGGGCACTGCAATAGCAACGAAGTAGAAAAACAAGACCACGCAACGTATGCCATTACGTCTGCCATTACCCTAAAACCATGAACCCATAAATTCGCCCCGCCACTCACAACGAGCAGCGGGGCGAATTTTTTTATGTCTAGTCTTCTAATTCCTGGTGCACCATACCTTGTTCGCGAATATCCCAGATCGTATCCCGAACCGTAGGGTTATCGAAGTTGATCTGTTCAATAATGCTTGGCGTGTACCCGACATTGAGAATCATCGAATCATCGGTCTCACCATACTGGTCAGTCATCGGGAAATATCCCTGAATGAATACCTTGTCGAAGTCAATACCTGAATCGTCGGCAGCCTCAAGTAAAGCAACAGTGTCATCTTGGGCACCTTTTGTAGTAAGTCCTTTCGTCATGCTGTCAGCGATATCGAACTGGATGAACAGCACCCCGGAGTCTTCCTCATAGTTGGCTTCTACGTTATCGGCATCGGTAGCTGATTCAATCTGGTCTTCCGGTGAGGCAGGTTCAGGCTCTTTGGCTTCTTCGGGCTCGTCTGATTCTACTGGCTCGTCTTCTTCCGGATCGTCCCCTGGCTCTTCATCGTCGGCGGGTTCTTCAGATTCGGTAGCGTCGGCAGCTTCAGTCTTGTCCGGCACAGGATATTCGTCTTGGTCGAATCCGCCATTTATTGCGCCGATAATCATCATGCCAATAAAAACGTAGAGAACGATGGCCCACCACCGTTTGTACCACGGCTTCTTTGGCTTAGCTTCAGTGTCATGCGAGGTCATTTATTAGTCCTTGTCAGGTGCGAGTTCTGCTTATCGTGTCCTACCCCATGGATATCTTCAGTGTGACTTACACCAAAGTCATAGGGGGTTATAAATGTTTGAGTGGCTAACTATGGAGCGCCTTGGCGAGCTGTCTGACGCGATGAATATTCACCCTGCCGAATTACTTGATGCGATCTACGGCTCTGACCACTAGCTCTTGCGGAGTGAGGTTAAGAGCATCGCATAGCGCCCCGAGTGTAGGGGTGTCGATATCTCGTTTTTCTGTGAGGTATCGAATAACTGATTGCTCTTTTAACCCAGCACGTTCAGCAAGCTCTTTATGAGTAAGCCCGGCTGCTGCGCGTTCTGCGCGTAATTGCTGGGCTATTGCTGTTGCGAGGTTGTCTCCATATATACCCATATGGAACACTATACCATCAAATCGGATAGCTGGACATTCCAGAAAGAATTACATGAATGTAGTTTCTCGTGTTGACACCATCCAAATGGATAGCTACGATGTTCATATGGACATCACAACAGAGGTCGCAAACAAAGTGCGACAAGCAATGAATAACAAAAATCAAACCATTAGCGGACTCGCAAAAGATGCCGCAATAGCTTACAGCACCTTCCACCGCTGCATGAATGGCGGAGCAGATTTCACAATGCCACAACTTGGCAGAATAGCAGACGCACTAGAAATCCACCCCGCAGAAATCATGCCAGACCACTTCATTAACAGTGATGCAGCATGACAAGTAAATACGCACTCAACATTAAAAACGCGGCAGAATACGCCGACGTATCACGTGACGTTATCAGCGCAGCAATAAAAACCGGCGACCTTATCGCCCACTACCCCACCAGTCGGCCAGTCATCAAAGTCTCAGAACTTGAAAAATGGATCGACAACACCCCGACTGAACCAAAGTCCTAATTCTAGGCAACTTTTTTAACTCCCTAAAAACTGTCCTTACTGGACGACACCCAAAAACACCCCCGTTTTCTTTTCGAAGATCACGTTTTCTGAAGGATACCCATGTTTTCAGATATTCCTGGGCTGGATCGTGCCCAAACAAAAAATGAGATCCGTGACCGTTTACTAGTAGAAGCCTTTTGGGCTGGCCACCCGTTGTCGAAGTCGAAGGCGAACAACCTGGCTGACAAGTATAAGAAAGGCATGTACGACCCCGAGTTGCAGCGCATTATCAACTACAGCGACCCAGTTGGAGAGCAAGCGGTCAACAACGTTTTGAAAGAGCAGGTACCGGCGTGACTAAGGATTACGTGCTGAGTGTCTGCTGGCTGGATGGTGCGCCGTTTCAGCGTCTTAGGGTGTGTGCTGAAGATGTGCTGGATGCGCATTCAGAGTGCTGGCAGAAGCTCCCCACCAACCGGCACGAACAGGTGGACACATTCGAGATTGTCACCATTGAGATGTGCGCACACCAGAAAGGACGAGTCGCGTGAGCCGCCCAGCAGCATTAGTAGACAGTGACTGGTGTCAGCAGGCTGTCAATGTGATCGAGCGTCTTGCACGTGAGCAGTCCACGGTCACCGCTGAGGATCTCCGTAAGCATCATGAGGCCCCGGAACATCAGAACATGATCGGCTCAGCTTTCCGGGTCGCGTATCACCAGAAGATCATCACACCCGTTGGTTACCGGCAATCGACCGATAAGTCCCGCCGTGGTGGTGCTGTCCGTGTATGGGAGTTACACCCCAGGTTGAAGGAGGCTGGGTGAAGATAGGTTCATTATTTAGTGGCTATGGAGGGTGTTTTGATGCCTAGCCCAATAAAAAACAAAATTTGCGAATACTGCGGATCTCAATGGAAAACCAGAAGTATCGCAGCGCGAACTTGCTCCCCGAAATGTCGAGCAAGATTGCGGGAAATTGAACATGGCAAAACCAGGGGTAAGTCAAAACGTGAGTACCCGCGGGAAATAGTTGAACTTGTGTGCGGAATGTACCAAGACGGAATGACCGTCAGCGAGATACTTCAAGTAGCACCAAAAGGCTACCGCGTGCAAACAATTTTAGAGCGGTACTTGCCAAATCGTAGAGCGGCAGCGAAGCGACATCAGACAGGCGACTTAAACCATATGTGGAAAGGCGCTGATGCAGGGTATCAGGCTGCACATCTTCGCATATCGGAGAAGTATGGCCCAGCAACTAATTACAAATGTGTTGACTGCAGTGAGCAAGCCGAAGAGTGGTCTTTCAACAACGAATGTAGCGAACAGATTGTGCGGGACAAGAAGCCTCCGTACTGCCTACATCATGAGCACTACAAGCCAAGATGCGTGAAGTGTCACAGGAATTTTGACCGAAAGGAGCGTGATGCACATGTCTGAGAATCTCCGAATTGGAAGCCTTTTCTCGGGCTATTGACGGTGGCCTAGATATTGCGGTTGAGTCCTTTTTCCATGCCGAAACCGTGTGGCACGCGGAATGGGAGGACGCACCATCAAAGGTGTTAGCTCATCACTGGCCTGGTGTCCCGAACTTTCGTGATGTGACTCAGGTTGATTGGGAATCGGTTGAGCCGGTGGACATTATTACAGGCGGATACCCGTGTCAGCCATTCTCATCAGCTGGGCAACGAAAAGGCTTAGAGGACGAGCGCCACCTATGGCCATTCGTTGCAGAAGCGGTTGACGTTTTACGACCTGAGTGGGTGGTGTTTGAAAACGTCCGAGGTCATTTAACCCTTGGGTTTGACCAGGTTTTGAGAGATCTACACCTACTTAAGTACGAAGTTCGGTGGGAAGTCGTAAAAGCATCCGATGCGGGTGCGCCACATCGCAGGGAAAGAATTTTCATCTTAGGGAAGGACAAGAATGCACCAGTACGCGGCAGGTCTGATCGACGGGGAAGGCTACATCGGGATTCAGGAAGCCGGTGGATCTTTTCAGGTTCGACTCAAGATCGCAATGACAGACAAAGGAAAGCCAGCGTTAGACCAGATGGCCAGGATTTACGGGGGAAACATCACTTATTCGGAGGGGCGAGGACCGAACCGTCGGGACGTCTACGAGTGGAGATTGACTGGGGAGAGAGCAGCCCATGTCATTCGACAAGTGAAGCCATACCTACTAGTCAAGACGGAAGCTGCGGAAGTAGCGCTATCGTTTCAGCTGATGCTGGAAACTGCGGACAAGCTACGGAATGGGCGACGCAAGTGGACGAGCGACATGAGGGTCAAAGCGAAAGAGCTGAGACGACGGATACAGGAAGCGAACAGAAGGGGAATAGATCCCGAGCCAGTGGTCCAACCGAAAGGGGTGACGCCACTGGCCAAGTACATGGCGGGCAGCTGGTGGGAGCCAGCGGACTCTCTATTCGGTCCGGAGCCCTTCGAGGGACGTCTCCCAACGTCTGGGCAAATGATCGATGGCGTGATCTACGAATTGCCGAGCCCGGAAACAGGTTCAGGGTATTTATCCTTGCTGCCGACACCGCTGACGACAGACGACGGCGGGTCGGGCGATGCAGACCTCCTCAGGAAGAGTCCGCAACTGAGGGCCTTGGGGAGGGTTGCGCCAGCAGTTCACGCGCACCTCAGCAAGCTAACACCGGAACAGCGTGGGGAGATTATCAGCCAGCTATCAAACGATGGGAACGGGAAATTGGACGCCCCGTGCCGAACCCCATGAAGCCAACAGGATCAGATGGAAAGCATCAACTATCCCCCGTTTTCGTGGAATGGATGATGGGACTCGATGAGGGGCATGTCACCGGCATCGACGGGGTCAGCCGGGCAAACCAACTCAAAATGCTCGGCAACGGTGTCGTACCCCAACAAGCATATGAGGCACTACGACGCATGAAGGAGGCCGCATGATCGTTGATGTTTTGAAGGTCGCTGCCATTGTTCTAGCGGTCTTGTTTTTGTGGGACGTGTGGCGGCTGATCCGTAAAGCGATTACTGCGGTTGACCGTGACCAGCAAATTCTTGACCAGATCACAGTCCACGAACCAGACGACGATAACGATGACGGTCCGCAATTCACGATTGACATGAGCTGGGACGAACAAACCGCAGTCCTCGAATTCATCGAACAATTCCGGGCAATAAGGGCACACTACGAAAGGAGACAACCATGAACCGCACTGTCATCCAGGAAAGAATCCACGCCGCCATCAGGCCGGTGTTGGCTCGTTCTGATCATGCGATTTTAGAACTTATCACACCAGAGACCAGGGCAGGAAGGCACGCGCATGATCACTCTGAAATGTCATAAATGCACTTGGGAGTCGAGCGGGTATGACCCGGCGACGATGAAGACAGAATATTACTCACATTTGAATGCACATGACGAAGCGCCCCACAACGGCGCATTTTTTATGCCAGAAAGAGAGAACCAGCATGAATGAGCTTCAGAGTATTGCGGCGCATTTGCATACTGCGAACCTTATCGCCGTCCACCAAGCCAGCAACCTCGTCTTGAATGATGCCGACCGGTTGGAACTAGAACAACAGATCTTGAAAAGAATAGGAATCCACGATGTTTAGTTTGGCCCCGCTTACCTCACTTGGAGTGCTGACCTACATTATCGTGGTCAGCTTTTTTATTGCCCACAAAACCAGCCCAGACGGTGATAGTGATGTCTAACCCCCGGATTATCCCTGATACGCAAACTTGTTGGTACACGATTCACGATGAATACCGGTACGCACATGAAGGTGAACTCGTCCAGGCAATCGGGTTTGGTGTCGAAACAGACCTACTCAACCCCGGCTGCGACTCACTCCAAGTGTTGACTTTGGATGATCGTGTACTCAATTACGACTACGAGCAACGTTCAACATGGCCACACCCTGTACGTCGCTTATATCACGCACACCAAGGATGGGTGAACGCTTATGCGTAAAACCAAGGAAGACTTGATCCATGAGCATAGGCAAGTAACCGGCATGGAATACCAGTGCACACAGCTCATTGATTTGATCGAATCAGACGATCACCTACAAATGTCTGACTATTTCCACAAAGCAGCCCTAGCCACCCTAGAACGCCTATCAGATGTGATCGCGCTACGAGCCAAAGAACTCGACCACGCGATCCAGAACTACGACCCAGACCCAAGGAACGAGCACTATGACCAGCTCAACAGATGACCCACACCTAACCATCTACGAAGACCTAGAGCAGGGTAGCAGTGATTGGTTGCAGGCTCGTTGTGGAATCCCAACATCAACCACAATCAGTGCCATGCTCACCCCAACAGGCAAGATCGCTGACAACCAGACCTCACGCACTGCTGTCAACAACCTTGCTGCGGAACGACTGACTAATAGGCCACCTGACCCTATCTGGTCACGCGATCTTCAAAGAGGACACTTGGACGAACCACTGGCCCGTGAAGTGTACGTACAGTGGAAAAATATAACCGTTGCTGAGGTTGGTTTCATGACCCGCAACATTGATGGGCATGTTATCGGTTTCAGCCCAGACGGACTAGTGAGTGATGAGGGACTTGTTGAGTTCAAATCCCGTAAACCAAACCTCCACCTACAGTACGTGCTCACCCAAGATATACCGTTCAC
>DEPX01000115.1 GCA_002358975.1 Micrococcaceae bacterium UBA3381
GGTGGGTAGACCATCTGGCAGCGAGGTGGCACGAAGCTCTTTAGTGGCAGCTAAAATTTCGGGGCCGCCGGCCGAGTGGATGGCACCATCAACGCCACCGCCGCCTAAAAGTGAGGTATTGGCGGCGTTTACGATAGCATCGACGTCAATCGTGGTGATATCTGCCTGCTGAACGATAATTTCCATTGGTCAGTTCCGATCGTTTGATGTTACAGACGGTTGTGGGGCCTTGACGGACACAATTGGTACGGCCAACTCGCGGTGCAGCTCATCGGCTACCGAGCCCATCATGAACTTAGAAAACCCGGAGCGCTTTACTCCTCCAATCACCATCAGATACGGGTCAAATTCTGCGACAACATCCTTAAATTCTTCGGTCGTTGATCGGCCTCGGGCATACTGTCTGAACTCACTAGTAACCTCAAAATCGGCCAGGTATTGTTCAAGCTGTTCGGCCTGGACTCGCGTCAGCTGCGATTCTGATCGGTGTTCAGAACCCGGCCCCGCATTGACAACGATCACCCGCATTGACAGTTTGGCACCTAGCTTCAACCCAAAATCCAGTGCAGCTTTGGCAGCATCAGATGCTTTATATCCGACGATAATGGTCATGCATTAACCCTCCTCGTCATGAAGAAAATAGTCCAGCGTCGCGGCCAGGGTTTTCTTAGCTGGCGTGCGGACCACCTCTGGCAGTTTTGGATACAGTTGCATAGATAAATCATGCACAATAACGGATTCCCAGTCCACCGGGGTCAAAATGGGTGGCTGGTCCTGGATCAGCTTGCGCAATTGTTCGACCCGCTCCATACGATGGTTGCGATATTCTTCGGCAGCATGTGCTACCGAACCCAGGGTGGGACCGTGAGCGGGTAGTACCGCGGCTTGGCGTCCGGCACCTTCTAAATCGGCAAGCGTTTGCAGCGATTTCAGATAGTCCACCAGGGTGCCATCCGGATAATCCAACATGGTGGTACCTTGACCCAGAATAGTGTCTCCGGTGAGTACAGTCCCGCCGGGATGCGGGGCAGCGTCATCGTCAGGTAAAAAGAACGCAACCGAATCGGATGTGTGCCCCGGGGTGGCCACCACACGGATTTGGGTTCCAGCGGCCATGATCATTTCATCAGCAACCAAGCTAGCGGCTTGGCGGCACCATTGCTGAGTTACCGCACGTACCGGTGCACCAAAGCGCTCGTGAAAGGTATCAACCGCACCGGTGTGATCCAAATGGTGGTGGGTGATCAAAATTAGTTCAACCTTGCGGTTACCAACCACTTTGGCCACCTGTGCTGCGTGGTCAGTAGCGCCGTCGCCAAACCCCGGATCAACAATCGCCACGGTATCGGCTCCCGGTGCTGCCAAGACGTAGGTGTTCGTACCCTCCAAGGTCATGCCCGAAGGATTATTTTGGGTGATTCGTGTCGTGAACTGGCTACTAGTCAGGGTGGTGGAAGAACTCATATATTGAGTCTATGGAATCTTCACGCAATTCTGGATACTTAACCCCCGGCGAAGCATTTAGCCGCGATACCAACTACATCAATGATCGGATCGTTGCCGATCCACAAGCCCATAGCGCAGCCGAGCCCTACACCTACAATACCGTGGGTACGCTGACCACTGGACTGACCGAAGGCGCCCAGGCGTGGCCGGTTGAAGCCGGCCGATACCGGTTGGTGGCTGCTCGAGCTTGTCCATGGGCAAACCGCACCATTATCGTCCGACGACTACTGGGCCTTGAAGACGCCATCTCATTGGGGACTCCGGGACCAACCCATGATGAAAGGTCTTGGACCTTTGATTTAGATCCCGGCGGCGTTGACCCGGTATTGGACACTGCGCGTTTACAAGAAAACTATTTCAAGCGTTTCCCAGATTATCCACGCGGCATCACCGTTCCGGCAATGGTTGAGATCCCCTCTGGGGCAGTGGTGACCAACGATTACCCGCAAATCACACTGGATTTTTCCACCGAGTGGACGGCATTTCATCGCGACGGCGCCCCGAATCTGCTACCCGAAGGGCAGCTAGACGAAATGTTTGACGTGATCAAACGGATCTTTACCGAAGTCAATAACGGGGTCTACCGTGCTGGATTTGCCGGTTCCCAACAAGCCTATGAGGAAGCCTACGACCGCCTATTCACCGCAATGGACTGGCTGGAACAACGACTAACCGACCGCAGGTTCCTGATGGGCCAGCACATCACTGAGGCAGATGTGCGACTGTTCACCACGTTGGTCCGGTTTGATGCGGCATACCATGGCCACTTCAAATGCAATCGCAATAAACTTATCGAGTTTCCGGCACTGTGGGCCTACGCACGGGATCTCTTCCAGACCCCAGGTTTTGGCGATACCGTCGACTTTCAACAAATCAAAGACCATTACTATATCGTCCACAAAGACGTGAACCCCACCGGCATCGTGCCCAAAGGCCCAGTGCTCACCGACTGGTTAACCGCCCATGGACGCCAAGACCTCGGTGGTGCACCATTTGGTCAGGGCACAGCCCCCGGGCCTGTCCGTCAGGGCGAAGGTGTTGATCCGGCACACAACCCGTTATACGCCTAATCCGTCACACCTCGGAGCGTGGCCGAACCCAGACTTCTGTAATTTGGGTATCCGACGGCGCTTCGATCACATGACGAATCGAACGGGCGACCGTCGCGGGCTGAATGAGCGTATTGGGTAACACCAGCGGATAGCTGTCATCCCAATCAATCATCGGAGTATCAACATAGCCGGGTGCCACAGTGGCCACCCGAATACCGTCGGGTGCAGTACGCATACGTACGCCATCTGCTAAAGCTTGTAGCGCATGCTTTGAAGCCGCATACACCACATTATTTGGTGATGTGGTACGGGAAGCGCCAGAACCTAAATACACCACGGTACCGGCGGATTCTTTCAGCTGAGGTAGCACACAACGAGTCAGCTCAGCAGGCACCGTGACATTCAGGTGTAAAACTTCCGACCAAACTGCAGCGGTTGCATCATCAAAGGCATAGCGCGGTGCAATTGCTGCAGCATTAATCAGAGCATCAACTTTTGGTAACCGCCCGAATGTCTCAGCAAATACAGCGGTATCGGACAGATCACAACGAACCGGATATACCTGCTGACCTAGGCCGCTGAGATTGGCTAATTTACGGCTATCGCGACCCTGGGCGACGACGGCGTAGTCCGGGGCTAAATCCTTTACGATAGCTTCACCGATACCACCGGTAGCCCCGGTAACGACCACAACCTGACGGTTTGTTACCGTTAGGGCGTGTAGGTGATCAGTGATTTCAAGCGTGTGCTGAGCAGTAGACATGGGGTTCCCTAACTTGTCTGGATGGCGAAGGTGTCACGGAATGTCTTAACGGGTAACTGCTGGGAGATCAGAACAGCCAACAAAATGCGCACCTGGTAGGTATTCAATTGACCGGCGCTTAGCGCTCCGGCATCAAGCAACGTAACCGCACCGCCGTTACCATAAATGGCAGCAATAGGACCGGATGGGACCCGAGTTGACAGGACCACGGGTACCTGTGCGGCAACGGCAGCTTTGACGGCGTCAGTAAATACCGGTGGAGCATTGCCTGCACCGACGCCTTGCAACACGATGGCATCGGCATTATTTTCTAATGCTGCATAGAGCAGCTTGGCTTTGGTGCTCGGCGAGGCATCAATGATCGGAACATCCAACGCCTCAAAACTGGCATCTGGTGCATCAAGCACTGGATACCGGGTAGGGGTCGCCAACCTGAGCAGATAGTCGTCATACAGTTGTGCAACGCGGGTGCCACCGGCAAATGTCGTCGTCGCTAACGTATGACGTTTTCTGGTGTATCGAGCGGCATGAAATTCCGCTTCGAAACCGATCAGAACACCGGTACCACGCATCTGTGGTGATCCAGCAGCAATCACGGCGTGCCGTAAATTTTCTGGCCCGTCGGTATTGGGTTGGTCTGCAGAGCGCTGGGCGCCGGTTAAAATCACGGGCTTTTCAGAGTCATGCAGTAAAGACAAGAAAAACGCCGTTTCTTCCATGGTGTCAGTACCATGGGTGACCACGACACCGGAAACATCAGGATTCTCACATGCCGCTGCCACAGCCTGATGGATCGTGAGCAGATCGGCGAAGGTCAGGTGAAACGAATTGATGTGCAGCACATCTTCGACGCTGACCTGTGTGGCAACCCCTATAGTGCGTAATACTTCTTCAGCGGAGTCAGCTACGGTTGATCCACCAGTTTCGGCGCGGGAGGCAATGGTACCTCCGGTACCAATAACATGTACAAAACTCATACGACCATTGTAGAGGGGCTAGACCAGCAAATGGTGGCCCAGTTTTTGTCAACACTGCAGTGGCTGCGCCAGCATGTGGGCGCCGCAGCCGAACCAGAATCGGCCCAATAGGCTAACCTGAGTTTCGTGATTACCTTCCAACACCATGCGACTCGTTCACCATGGTTCGCTTTTGCCGTGGCCGCTAGTGTCGCTGTGCTGACCATCCTTGATGTCGTCAAGGTCAATGTTGTATTGACTCCGCTGGAAGAAACACTCAACGCCACACCAACACAAACAGGATTGGTAGTCGCCGGGTACGTGTTGGCCTTTGGCATCGCACTTGTTCCTTCTGGGCGCTTGGGTGACCAATGGAATCGCAAGGCCATGTTTATGCTCGGATTAGTGACCTTTGCCATCGCTTCGCTTGGGGCTGCCTTAGCATTTAATGCCAGCATGTTGGTGATAGCTCGGATATTGCAAGGTGTAGCGGCAGGGATCCTGATGCCACAGGTGCTGATCTTGATACAGACACTGTTTCAAGATCAGGCACGGGGCCAAGCCTTTGGTATCTTTGGTGCAGCCATTGGACTGGGTACGGCATTCGGCCCAACCATTGGTGGGCTTTTTCTAGGTAGCTTTGGTTCAGAACTGGGCTGGCGCTGGACCTTCGGCATGAATGTGCCCTTAGCTTTGGTTATTATTCCCCTAGCGCTGTGGCTGATTCCATCGGGTCAACCCAAGACAGGCCCCGCCGATCTAGACCTGGTGGGTGTGACATTATTAGCTAGCTCGGTGTTATTTGCAATGCTACCGTTTGTGCTCACCACAGGTTCCGGTGATGCACCCATGCGGTGGTTCTTTCTGCCCCTAGGCGCGATAACGGCGGTGGCATTCGTGCTTTGGGAAAACCGATATCGGGCTGCCGGTCGGAAACCCGTTTTAGATTTCACGCTATTTTCTTTTTCCTCCTACCGCAACGGGGTAGTGATTACAACGCTCTGGTTCGCCGCGATGCCGGCTACGTTCCTTGTTATGACGCTATTTAACCAACAGGGACTGGGCCACGATCCCGTTTCAGTGGGGTTAATTACGGTGCCCTACGCCGTCGTCTCAGCTATCGTGGCGGCACTTGCAGGACGGTACACTTTCCGCCACGCCACTACCTTGGTCATCTGGGGCTTTGTCATTTTCATCGTGGCCTTGATAGGCCTAGTCACTATTTCGGCGCTTGTGCCGCCAGAGCACAACCCGTTAGCAATGGCTATCGTGTTGGCGGTAGCCGGGATTGGGCCCGGTTTTATTATGTCTGCTAATCAAATGCGTACACTCATGGACGTGCCAGTCACCCAGGGCGGAGTCGCCGGTTCTTTCCAACAGGTGGGCCAACGCCTCGGCAATGCCATCGGTATTGCCATAGGTTCAGCGATATTTTATGCTCTGATCGTTGCCGTACCCCGCGATGCTGCAGGGTTACCAGATCCCGCCGATCCGGAAACTGTTGGCGCCTACGCTTATGCCTTCCAAACGGCTATGGCTGTGCTCATTCTCTTTTGTCTGGTTGCACTCATTTTTGCCGGTATTGATCACCGCGCTCGAAGCAAGCAACTGGCTGAACAAACTGCTGCCGGATAGCTAGGTTAACGGCGCGGTAGGATCACCGCCGTCCGCACATGTCTTAGGTTACCCACAAGCCGTGTGGATAACCGGCGTGTCGAATTGTGGGCTTTCTCTAGGGTCTAACTCAGACAGATTGCAAGGGGCAATCGGCTTGAGCGGAGGTTTGACCTGTGAGAAAAATTCTGATGGTTTCATTGGCTACTGTTTCATTGGGCGGCAGTGTGCTCTTAGCACCTGGCTTGACTTATGCCGCGCCGCTTGGCGTCGAGACTAGCAGTGACGTAGAAGAGCAGAGTGATACCGCGGTTATGGGTCCGGCGCAGGAATATCAGCACGGCCTGACTGTTAATGGGGTCGCCCCAACACTGCGATCGGTAGTGGTTAATGGGGACTCTATTCTGGCCTATTGCGTAGAATATTGGGTCCAAGCTGCAGATCCAGATCACGAGTCCGCTGTGACTGGCTGGGAAGATTTTACTGGCGACAATAACTTTAAAACCGACCCACTGGTACGCAAAAAGGTTGCCTGGATTTTGCGAAACTCTTATCCCACGCTGGAACTTGCAGAGTTGTCAGAAAATACAGGGGTAAGCCAATTAACTGAAGCAGAAGCTATAGCCGCTACGCAGTCAGCTATCTGGCATTTTACGGACGACTTTGTCCCAGCTGGTGACTTGACGGTCGACAATACCGCAAATAATGCTGTACCAGTGGCTGCAGACTCGGCACAGAATGTACAAGCCGTTTTTGATTATCTGACTGGAGAACACAATACGGGGCTCAACGAGCAAGAAGTACAGGCTAGCGTGACACTCATTGACGCTACAGATACCCAACTGGAGCCGCCTGCCCAGCTGGAAAACCTGATCGAGGACGAAGAAGACCATGTCTTAGGGCCGATACAACTCAATGCTTCAACGAGTCAGATCGATCTTGAACTCAGCATGACCACTTCTGAAGTCGATCTCGCGGAGCTTTCAATACTGGATGCTAATGGTGACGCGCTAGATATCAGCAAAGAGATAACTACCGAGGAAATGTGGATCCATGTACCAGCTGAAACCGCAACAGGTGGCATCAACATCAGCGCGGAATCAACTGAATACGGCTACACTGGTCGGCTGATTACACCGGAACCAGACGCTCAACGCCGATTCCAAACCATTGTGGTTGTCGATCAAACATCTCATCAAGCAACAAGTGAACTTGAATTGACATGGCAGCAGCCCGATATCGAAGATGAGCCGCCAGCACCAAAGGAGCCTCCGGCTGATGAACCACCAGTGGAAGTGGAGCCTTCAGAAGATGAGCCACCAGTGGAGCCTTCAGAAGATGAACCACCAGTGGAACAACCTCCAGCCGAGGAACCACCAATTGAACAGCCACCGGCTGAAGGCCCTGATACTGCAACACCCGATGAGCCGAGCGCCCCGGCAGACGACGAAACACCGCAAGGGCAAATAGCACCAACGGAAGAACCCAGCGCAGGTAGCGGAGCAGCACCGGTCAAAGAAACCGAAGCACTAGCAGAAACCGGTGCACACCAAACTCGAAATATCTTGGTCGCGCTGGGCACGCTAGCGGTTGGTGCGGCACTGGTGGTCGCTAACCGTCTTTTGCGTAAAAAGGCTGAGTAATCTGCTGCACAGTACCAAATACGTTCGGTACCGCGCTGCTGCCGTGAAATACCGGGGTGATCTGCCGGGTGAACTACACCACTTTTGATAATGAGAAGAAAGTAAAACATTACCGTTAGGGGTGTTGGTGATGGTGATACCGAGTCGGCGAGAAACCGTGCAGTCTGCTGAGTCAGAGCATTTTTGTACATACCGCTGCTGCGTTTTCCGAAGGTGACACACATGAGGTATTGCGGTCAGCAGAAGGGAAGCATGGTGGCACAAATTTCATACTATCAGGACAAAAACAACCAAGCACCGGAACTTTTCACGTCTCATGAGATGGGCTTCTGGCACCGCGTGGTGGCGGTTTATATGGGCGTGCTGCCGGATTTAGAGCGGGAACTACAAAGAGCCGGCAAGATTAGTTTTTTTGAATTTCAAGTACTGGATCATTTGGCGAGCCACCAGGAAAACTTGACTATGTCGCAACTC
>DEPX01000121.1 GCA_002358975.1 Micrococcaceae bacterium UBA3381
CACGCACGGAACCCCTCCACGGGTATCACTATCACTGATTTGCACTACTCACCGTGGGGCATGCTCAGTGTAGGTGGTCGCTACTAAAATCTCCTTCGGGGGTTCGGAGTCCGGGGAAGTTCTCCGGACCCTTGGAGGCCCAAAATTAAATATGGTGTACATACTTCGGGGTGGCAAACCGCTTGGCTTGCCACCCCGAAGTTTTTGTCTGCACTAGGACCTAGACTGTGGGATCCTGATCGACCATTGGCCCGTATTGGTCACGATCTTCCAGACGTGGGTCGTCTTCATAGGGCACGATCATGACTGGTCCGCGAGCGTGTGAGGCAATGCCCTGGGATGTGGAGCCGAGCAGCGCTCCGGCAAAACCACCCAGCCCGCGGGTACCGACCACGGTCAGGCGTGCCGCTTCGGATTCGGCAACCACCGCGTCCACGGGTACCCCATCAATGACTTCTGATTCGATTTTGAGATTCGGGAAGTGGTTTCGCAACCACTCAACACCGGCGTTGAGTTTATCGCGCAGTTCATCGAACATGGCGCGCTCATCCACGGTTGAGGGCAACCATTCCACGGCAGAGGAGACCGGGGCCATAGCGGTGATGATACGCAGACGGCAGGATGAGCTGCGACGGATGGCTTCCTCTGCGGCACGCAGCATGGCTACACGGCCCTGTAGGGAACCATCTGATGCCACCACGACCGCGGCATCAGAACCGGCGCGGGTTTCTTCGGCCCCGCGTGGGACCAGTACCACAGGGCATTTGGCTTGTGCCGGTAGACCCCGTGATACTGAGCCGACCAGTAGGCCTAAAAAGCCTCCCCTACCGCGTGGACCAGCGACTAGCAGCTCGGCGTCGTGGGAATAATCAACCAGCACGGTGGAAGGATCACCCAGTTCCACCGCGGTGCGAATTTCGACGTCTGTTTCACCCAGTTCGGCCTGGGTGGCTTCTAAGATTTGGCGGCAGGATTGTGCCAGCGCTGAATCTTCATGGCCACCGGTGGCCGCATCAATGGCTACTGAGGGAAAGATGGGCAAGGTATATGCCGAAACCATAGTCAGTGGGACACCAATACGTTTTGCTTCCCGTAGTGCCCAAACCGCTGCGGCCAGTGCACGTTTGGAGCCATCAACACCGACGACGACCCCGTGTCTTTTTGTTTTGGGGTCTTCAGGTACCTGTTCTTCTGGGCTTTCCCGTTCTACCGGGTCGTATGGTTGGTCGGTCATTGCTGATCCCTCCTGACAGTCATTTCACATCCGTGGGTCGGTTGCGAAGGTCCTATCTATTAGTCTAATGCCGAAGTGAGCCCGGTAACGATGTCTACAACGGATCTTTCAACAGCAGCGGGGTAATACCCGGTGGGGTGCCGGCAATAAAGTTATTGGTTGCCGGGCCGAATTTGGCTTGGGCAGGTAATGGTTCGGAACGCAATGCTGCACTGAAGCCGTCCATGCCACCTAGTTGTGGGGCGGCCAGTTGGGTTTGGGTGCCAACCATGACGATATTGCCCCGGCGGCGTCCTTTAAACATGCTGGCATCAGATATCAAGGTGACGTGGCTGAAGGCTTGAGCCATTGCGGCGGCTTCGGCACGTGCCGGAATCAGGTTGGGTGGGCCACCATAGTTAATAACGTAGGCGCCGTGTTGGCCGACCGCCCGGGCTGCCGTTTCGGCGGCCTCTACACCGGTTAGGTGTTTGGGTGTTATATGTTTGCCCTGGTCGCTTTCGACAAACACGTCACGGATGATCACATCCCAGCTATCCGGTTTGGTCTGGGCCAGTACTTCGCCGGCTTCACCGACGCGCATCTTAACGATGGGTGATCTGGGTAGCCCAAAGTTATTGCGGGCAAGTTCAGTGAGTTTGGCATCGTATTCTACCGTGGTGTGCCGGGAGTTTGAGTACCGGTCTGCACCCCAGCGTGCTAGGGTCGCTCCCCCACCACCCAAGTGTAAGAACTGCAAGTGTGTTTCGGGGGCGTACCGAAAGCCCAGTGCGATGGCGATCCAGCGCATGTATTCAAAGCCTAAACGTTGTGGCTCATCTGGGATCAGCTGTGAAGATTGTACCCCGTTGATGAGTAGCAGCCAGGCTCCGGGGGTGAATCGGTCGGGTTGGATTTCTGCGGTGCCCGAATCGATTTCGTACCGGCCAGGTTCGATATTGATTGCCGACCGCGTCTGGTTGCGGCGCTTTTTGCTCATTTGCGTACCATAGCCTGTCGTGGCACGCCACGCCACGGTTCAGTCGTCGGCTGGTGTGGTGGCCCCATAGGAACAAAACCTGTTTGATACAAGGTCGCCTCCACCAGGGGTTCGTCCCCGGCCGCCCAGAGAATTGCTGGCCGGTCAGCGACGGCCTGATGAATAAGTTGTTGGCCCACATCGGTGTTGGCGGCCTCTTCAGCCAGGTAGAAAAACCGAATGTCTTCCAACCCCTCTAACCCGTGAGCAGAAAGGAATTCGGCCGTGTTGTCACTGATCTTTGCGGTGGCGTGAATAGTGCCGACAATGCGACCGCGCAGGTCTTCAGCTAGCCACACTGTATCCCCCCGGTTGATACGGGATTGCCAAAATTCGACTTGCTCATCGATGGTGGCTTCTGCGGTGGCAAAAAATGTTTCATCTTTGAGCTCGGCAAAAATCTGACGCCAGATGCGGTGCTTGAACGTTACGATCGCTTTGGCATCAGCCATCGCGGCATCACGAATATAATACTCGGCACCGGTTTCGGTGGTGTTTTTTCGGTTGAAGGGCCAAATCACCGTCGGCCTCGCTATTGGTCCAGTAACTGGTTGACGCGTTGCACTTTTGCATCGAGCTGGTCAGTTTTGGCATCCCGGATATCTGCTTTCATGGTGATGGAAATCCGCGCACCGTATGGTTGCACAGCGTCAACGCAGTCTTTGAGCACCGCCATGACTTCGTCCCAGTCACCTTCGATTTCGGTAAACATCGAGGATAACCGGTGCGGCAACCCACAATTGCGCACCACATCGTAGGCGGCGGCTACGGCACGGGCCACTGAGCCGGTTGCCGCGTCGTCGGCACTATTGGCGGCAGCATCGGCACCCAGTTCGCCGACACCTGATACGGAGATAGAAAAAGCTAAGATCATGTACCCATCGTAAACATGTCTTGCCGTGCCGACTATAGTAAGTTGCGGTGCATTTGCCCGGAGGAAAGGACCAGCAGCGATGGCGCAGGGTATTTATATCACAACGACGACGGTTCGAGCAGGAAAGTCGTTGGTTTCCATGGGGATGACCGACGCGTTGAACCGGCGCACCGGGCGGGTGGGATATTTCCGGCCGATTGTACCCGGCGATGCCATCGATACCGATCCCATGGTGACCCTGATGCGCGAAACTTTTGGGCTCAGCGACCAGGCGGCCACCGGTGGGGTTACTGCTGCTTATGCCCGTGCGATGGTGACCTCGGGCCAACAGGCCGAACTGTATGCCGAGTTGGTGACCGCTTATGAACAAGTTGCCGCCTATGCAGACGCCGTCGTCATCGAAGGAACCGATCTGACCGCCGGTGACACGGGTTTTGAAACTGAAATCGATACGGATCTGGCACTGCACTTTAATGCACCGGTAATGGCTGTGGTATCTGCTCAGGGGCTAACCGCCCAGCAGGCTTCGGATGCCGTGGAACTGACGCGTTCGAATCTACGGGATGCCGGTTCTGAGCTGCTGAGCATTGTGGTCAACCGCGCCGATCCCGAATTAGTCGACGAGATGGCGGCAACCATTGCACCGGGACGCTACCAGCGCAAGGTGTATATCATCCCAGAACTTGAAGAACTGCGCTATCCCACCGTCGGCGAGGTTGCCGCCTCGTTATCATTGGAGTGGGTTGCCGGCTCCGAACAGCTAGACCGCGACGTTTCTGAGGTTAAAGCCGTCTCGATGGAAGGTGGCAACTTTTTGCAGGTCCTCAACGACGGCGCACTGGTCATTGTCTCCGGGGATCGCTCCGATGCGATTTTGGCGACCCTTGCCGCGGCCCGTACCGCCGAGTTCCCGGTACCGGCGGGCATGATTCTGACCAACGGTATCGAACCCAATGCGATGATCCAGCGGCTCTACGCCGACGCCCCATTTCCAGTCTTCGTTTCCTTTGCCGATACATTTACCATGGCCCGCCAGGTGGCTGCGGTACCGGCCAGCGTATCGACCGCCCAACCGCGTAAAACCGCCGCGGTGCTGGGCGCCTGGAATAATCACGTCGATGAGGCCGAATTATTGGGCCGAGTCGAACTCGCCCAACAATCCGTGATGACCCCGGTGCGGTTCTTGCATCAGCTCACCGCTCAGGCCTCAGCCGATCGCCAGCACATCGTGCTACCGGAGGGCCACGATCCGCGGATTTTACGGGCCGCCGAGATGCTACGTCGTCGTGGTGTGTGTGATCTGACCGTGCTCGGCGATGTCGAACAAATTCATGAAACCGCTGCCAAACAAGGGGTTGAGCTGGCCGGTGTCAACGTGATAAACCCGGCAGAATCACCCGAGCGGGAACGCTATGCTCAAGCCTATGCACAGGCCCGGGCACATCGAGGCATGGATATCGACACCGCACGGGAAGTCATGTTGGATGGCGCATATTTTGGCACCATGATGGTCCAACTTGGCGATGTAGACGGCATGGTATCCGGTGCCGCCAATACCACCGCGCATACGATTCGTCCGGCCCTGGAATTTGTCAAAACCAAACCGGGGACCAAAATCGTCTCCTCGGTGTTTTTCATGCTGCTACCAGACCGGGCACTGGTCTATGGAGATTGTGCGGTCAATACCAACCCGGATGCCGAACAATTGGCCGATATTGCCGCCGCCTCGGCCAAAACCGCTGAACAATTCGGAGTATCGCCGCGGGTGGCAATGCTGTCGTATTCCACCGGTGAATCCGGCAGCGGTGCCGATGTGGATAAAGTCCGGCAAGCCACCGCACTGGTACGCGACAACCGGCCCGAACTAAAAGTCGATGGGCCACTGCAATATGATGCCGCCGTCTCGGCATCGGTGGCGGCCTCCAAGATGCCCGAATCAGAAGTGGCCGGG
>DEPX01000136.1 GCA_002358975.1 Micrococcaceae bacterium UBA3381
AGTGCGTCGTCGTAGGCAGTATTTGTCGGCTCGAAGTATGGCAGTTGTCCGCCCGGGGTCCAGGCACCGTTGGTTTCCAGTTGATTGGAATATTCGGCTAGTACTTGGTGGGTCGGGCCATCGGCCTGGATGCGTCCGTTGTTGATGATCACGGTGCGTTGTGGCAGTCCTGGACCGTCTGCCAGTTCATCAAGCCGGTGTTCAACCAGTAGTAGTGCGCCCTGGCTGCCGGTGAGTTGGGTGAGCATGTGCATGACCGAGGCGACTCCGGCGCCGTCGAGCATGGAGGTGGGCTCATCGGCCAACACGATTTGTGGTTTGGCTGCCAGCGCCGCAACAGTGGCGATGCGCTGTACCCAGCCCCCGGATAATGTTTGGGTGTGGTGGTGTAACAGGTGTTCGGCGTCTACGGCAGCTAGCAGCGTATTGACGCGTTGACCGATGTGGTCGGGGTCGACACCATGGTTTTCTAGGGTCAGCGCAATTTCGTCTTCGACTTGCGGTAGGCACATGCTGGCATGTGGATCTTGGGGCACATTGCCTACGGTGGCACTGAGTTGGGCTACCGTGTTGGCTTGTACTGGTTGACCAGCTACATGGCATTCTCCGGAGATCTCTAAGGGCACAGAGTGCGGTATGACTCCGCGGATGGCATCGAGCAGCGTGGATTTGCCGGCGCCGGAGGCGCCGAGTAGGAGAAGTTGTTCTCCCGGGTTGACGGTGAGGTTAATGTCTTCGAGTAGTACCCGGCCGGCGCGCGGGTCCACGGCTGTGAACCCGCGCAGTGCTATGAGTGGTTGATTGGTGGTCATCGTTGTCTTCCGATGGCGTAGTTGTCTACTACTCCGGTGGATTTGATAGCACGGACCAGAAGCCAGGCGAGAATGCCGCCCAGGATGATGCCTGATCCGCAGTGGATGATGAGCCGCAGGGCTAGGATTTCTTGGCCGAACCAGCCGTTGCGGATTGCAGTCCACCAAAACACTAGGAAGGCACCTAAGAACCCGCTAATGGCATAGCGGGTGATCCCAAAGCGCTGGTATTTGCCAAGGGCAAATGGCAGTTCTGAGCCGAGGCCTTGCAGGAACCCGCCTATCAGCAGCATGGGTCCCACCGGTGAGCCGAGGAATACGAATTCCATGGTGGCAGCCAGTATTTCGGCCAGGATTCCTGAGCCGGCTTTGCGGGTAATGGCCACGGCTAATGGTGCCACCAGTAGCCATCCGCCTTGCAGAAAGTGTTGGGCTAAATCGCCTGCCGGGCCCATGACGATGGCTAGCCCGTTCCAGGCTTGAACCAGTGCCCAGTATACAAAGCCGAATACGACACCCAAGACCACCACCATCACGAGGTCTTTGAGTTGCCAGCGCCAGGGACTGTCGTATGGGTTGCGATATCTTGGTTGTGTAGTCATTGAGGTTTGTGTCATGCTGCACCTGCCCCATTATTGGCACTGGGCGAGTTGATGGATATTGACACATGAGAT
Organism: Micrococcaceae bacterium UBA3381; assembly: GCA_002358975.1. GTDB lineage: Bacteria > Actinomycetota > Actinomycetes > Actinomycetales > Micrococcaceae > Yaniella. The sequence continues at coordinate 1,487 of DEPX01000136.1, forward strand.
ACCACGTGCGGGACTTCTTGGCCGACTTTCGACCAGGCGTCAAAAATGACTGGCAGAACATCGGATAAGTCACCGCGCAGAATAGTTGCGTAGTGTTCGCTAATTACGGTCAGCCCGGATGCTTTGGCTTCCTCGATTACCGCCATGATTGGTTCCATATGCGAGCTACCGTCATCAGCTAATGGATATAGTGACCAGGCGGCCACTATTTCTAAGCCACTTTTTGCCAGGTGGATGTCTTTTTCTGGCGGGATTTCTCCGGCTACCAGCTGGCATGTTGCTTCCCCTGGGCAGCCCCGGGACAGCAATAGATGGCTGGTGAGATGCTGTCCATCAGATTCCAATGCTGCCGAGTGAATAAGGGTCGAGGCATAGGCTGCTAACTGTGGAGCGGCGTCGCCGGATTTCACTCCCACGTAGGTGGAGACTTCTCCTGTCGCTATTTCTAAACCGGTGTCTGGTTGGTCGAGTTGTAATATGCGGTGAGTTTCTTTGAGCGCATCCAGGATGATGCGTTCAAAATCGTTGCTATGTGGGTGGACGCTGATGCGCATCCCAATGCCGATTTGTTCGGGTGATAATGTTTGACCACTCAAGGTGGTCTCCCTTCCGACCACCGGGCTCTCAAGATTTTGAGAACTTCGGACCTCTTCCTACGCCAGTATGATCTGGATCAGGTGATTTCGGGTCTGCGGCATCTCCGCACTCTCAGCACCAGTTTCAGTGCACCCCGGGGTCTATGTCTGACACCACCATAACGCTTGGGCAGCTCATCTTCGAGTTTGCGCAGCCGACGATTTATCGGGTCGGCATCAAATTTTAGCCAATTTTGCCAATGCGCCAACAAAAGAACGGTCCCTCTTACTCGACAATTTTCCTAGAGTGTGTCGTATGTGACGCAACAAGCAGAAGAGGATACAACTATGCCAAAGGATACGCACCCGCAGACCGCATCACGCGTCAGTACCGATTTTGATGAGTTTGTCCAGCGCCGTGACACTAACTCCCTGAAGTGGGCCTACAGTGAGCAATTACTTGCGCCAGACGAAGCGGCCGCCCGACCGCTACCAATGTGGGTGGCCGATACCGATTTTCGGGCACCACAGCAAGTCATTGATGCACTGCATGAAGCGGTTAATCATGGCATATTCGGCTATCCAGGCGGTGGCACGCAGAGTTACCGTGATGCCATCATCAATTGGCAAGCCAAGCGCTTTGGCTGGCAGGTAGAACCCGAATGGATCATGCACACTGCCGGTGTTATCACGACGCTGAAAACCGCCGTTCAGGCCTTTTCGGCTCCCGGGGACTCGGTATTGATCCAACCACCGGTCTATGCGCACTTCCATGATGATATCCAGCTCAATGGACGCCATCTAGCCTACGCCCCGCTGGAGCGGACGGATACTGGGTATCGTTTCAACGCACAGGTTTTTGAAGAAGCGATTCGTCCGAATACAAAACTGTTCATTCTGAGTCATCCACATAACCCAACAGGCAATGTTTGGAGTGAAGACGAGCTTCGCACGATGGGCGAAATCTGCGCGCGTCACGGGATCATCGTAATTTCTGATGAGATTCATGAAGACCTCATCATGAACCCCGAAAAACAACATATTCCGTTCGCATCACTCAGCGAGGATTTTGCACAGAACAGCATCACCTGTACCGCACCGAGTAAGACCTTTAACCTCCCAGGCTTACAAAGTGCCAACATATTCGTGCCCAATACCCAGTTGCGTGCAGAATTAGCCCGGCAATATGACAGAAATATGTTCCCCTTGGTAAATGTACTGGGCATGGTAGCTGCAGAAGCTGCCTATACCTATGGGGAACCGTGGGTCGAGGATCTGCTGGCCTACGTCCGGGCAAACCATGTGCATTTCGCGTCATCAATTAACGGTGCAGTTCCAGAAATCCGTGTTCTTCCAGCCGATTCGCTGTATTTAGCTTGGCTGGATTGCCGTGGACTTGGGATGACAGCACAAGAGCTTGACAAATTCATGCTTACTGAAGCGCGGCTGTGGCTGGACAAGGGACAAAAATTCGGTACTGAGGGCCACGGGTATATGCGGATCAACCTTGGTTGCCCGCGCCGCACCGTTGATGAAGCAATTCACCGGCTCACTACCGCCGTCGAACGGTGGCGCCGGAACCAGTAAGCACCCCTCTCCCATCTCACGGCTAGTTTCTTCCTGGCCTGGTTTGATGATGTTGGGAAGGTTGCGTTGAGCCTCTATAGTTTTGGGGCTGGATCATCCCGAAGTTGTGATGATTAGAATAGTCAGCATGGTGAACTCAGTAAAAATCTTTGCACACCGCGGCGCTAGCGCAACCTTTGCTGAGAACACCCGGGCAGCTTTTGCTCATGCTCTGACTGTCGGAGCCCACGGCATTGAGACCGATGTACAACTCTCGGCCGATGATCACCTCATCTGTTGGCATGACACCACTGTGGATCGTACTTCGAATGGTCGTGGCCCGGTTCGTGGTCACACACTAGATGAATTGCGCGAACTGGATGTGCACTCCTGGAAGTCTGCTGCCTCAACACTGTCTTCGCAATACGGAACAGGCAGCAACCAACTTATGACTTTGGATGAGCTGACCGAAATGCTCTTCGAAGCCAATCGTCCCGTCGAGCTTGCCCTTGAGATGAAGATTAGTGATGGCAATGAACGCCAGATCGCCGAGTGCATAGTGGACTGGTTACAGCGTTGGGGCTGGGACCCTGACTCGGGCACGCTGGGTGGTGCAACCAGTCAAGTGAGCCTATCTGTGATGAGCTTTTCCCTGACGGCTCTCGATCTGGTGGCCAGCGATATACCGGACGCAAGATTATGCCCGCTGTTTAGTACTAAAAATCGTGGGGCATTGCAGATTGGCGAGCCGGGCTGGCACGGTCCAGACCAGTTATTGGGGCCATCCGTCGGCTGGCTGTCGCGTTATGAAGCTGTGGTGAAATCGTGGCTGGCTGCTGGGCGTACTTTAAGAATGTGGACGATTGAAACCGAACAGCAGCTGCGCCGTATCCAGCGTCTAGGCATCCAACAAGTTACCGTTAACGATCCTGTGTGGGCGCTGCAGTATTTGAACCAGCAACAGCCTGACCGCAATTATATTCACCGGCTATACCACCGCCTACGAGGTGCGGTACATAACCTCGGCCGTCGCACCCCTAAGAAGCGCTAACCTACACCAGGCTGATCTAGGTTAGCTCTGGGTTCTCCATGTTCAGTCAATCTTCTTGCCTGCCGGCTGCTTCGTTAGAACCTTCAGAGCCCGACATTGCCGGTCCATCAAAAAAATGCCCCTGGACTTCACCAGGGACATTTTCTCAACGGGTGTTACCCGACGCTTAGAAGGAGCCGCCCATCATGGCTTCACTTACACGCTGTTCAAGGTCCTGCTGAGTAAGAATGTTAGCGTCCTCAGGCTGTTCAGGCGCTTCGGTTTCGCCCCATTTTGTGAAGCTCATGGTCATATCGGCATCGTTTACTTCAAGAATTTTCGGTGCGTCAGGGTCGGCTTCAAG
>DEPX01000142.1:0-472 GCA_002358975.1 Micrococcaceae bacterium UBA3381
ACGACCGACCTATATCCATGTCGTACATCACATACTATCTATATGCATAGTTAGTATCAATAGCTTTTGAAAAATACTTAAAGCAATAGTCGCCTGCAACTGGAAAGTTACAGGCGACTCTCGACCATTGGGTGCTAGGCGCAGATCAGGCGTCTTCGTGGAGCAGGTCATCGATATCCACCGGTTCGCTAATCAAACCGGTCTCTTCGGATAGCTCGATAATGCGTTCGATGGAGTCACGTGTGACTTGCTGCGGGAACTTCGGCATGGTCAACTCGTCGATGACGTCGTCATCGAGTTCGGTGTATTGCGGCAGGACAGCTTTCGCGTCGTCGGGATGATCTTCAGCGTATTGCTGCGATTCCTTCATCGCCGCAATAAAGGCATCTACGGTTTCTGGATCATTTTCGATCCGCTCAGTCGAGGCGAAGTAGGCAGCAATGGTGAGATCTTCAATCGGCTCGGCATAAGG
>DEPX01000142.1:522-710 GCA_002358975.1 Micrococcaceae bacterium UBA3381
GAGATCGTGGCAAACGGCTCGACCGCCATGATGGCATCAACGTTGCCGGACTCTAGCTGACCGGCCATATCTGGAAAAGCCACCTCGACCAGATCCATGGCATCACGGTCACCACCGGCCTGCCGCAGGCCTTCCTTCAGGACCGTGTCATTAATATTATTGAGCGTATTGACGGCGACACGCTTACC
>DEPX01000142.1:795-1258 GCA_002358975.1 Micrococcaceae bacterium UBA3381
GCGATGAAAAGTCCTCGCCAACATTGCCGGTGGTTTGAGGGCCGGGCGCTACGACCTGCAATGGCAGCCCCTGGGATTCACCAATCACCAGCGAGGTGATATTGGAGAACCCGAAATCAAAATCGCCCGATTGCACCGCAGGAATAATTGCGGCACCGCCTTGAGCTACGGTCAAATCAACGTCTAAGCCATGCTCTTCGAAGATACCTTCCTGGACGCCCAGATAAATCGGGGCAACATCGACAACTGGGACAACACCGATTGAGACTTCGGTCAGCTGGCCATCCTGGGCTACTTCGTCATCGGAAACAGCCTCATCTCCCCCTCCACAGGAGGTGAGCGCCAACAGACCTGCCGTGGCAGCCACCGCAAGGCCGCTACGAATACTAAGTGTTTTCATCTTGACTCCTCTACGCAAGTGTGAGCCTCAACAAGTAACGTGAGGTGAATCACAACAGTATGC
>DEPX01000142.1:1362-2318 GCA_002358975.1 Micrococcaceae bacterium UBA3381
TCGGGTCGGAAGCCTTCTTTGGCCAACTGGATTTGCTCATAAACGTGGTGGCGTAATTCGCTAAACCGCTGTGAGGAACGGGTCGTTAGCTGGTCACGTTCTGCTGGCAGATCGATCTTGATGTCCTGTTGGATCACGGTTGGCGACGAGGACAAAATAACCACGCGCTCGCCTAAATACACCGATTCGTCGATGTCGTGGGTAACAAAGAGCACGGTGACGCCCAGTTTTTGCCAGACGCTGCGTACCAGATCTTCCAGATCGGCACGGGTTTGGGCGTCGACGGCAGCAAAGGGTTCATCCATGAGCAGGACTTCTGGTTGGTAAGCCACCGCTCGGGCAATGGCCACACGTTGCTGCATCCCACCGGATAACTGCCACGGGTAGGAGCGTGGCACGTGATCGAGTCCCACTGCTTCCAACGCGTCGTCGACGAACTGATCACGTCGGGCCTTATCCATCCGCTGGACTTTCAGTGGCAGTTCAACGTTTTCACGCACCCGCATCCAGGGGTACAGTGACCGCCCATATTCTTGGAAGACCACGGCCATGGACTTTGGCGGGTCGGTGACCAGTTTACCGGCCAGTTTCACCTCACCGGCCGTTGGTTCCAGTAGGCCCGAGATGGCTTTGAGCAGGGTGGTTTTACCCGAGCCAGATGGGCCCACCAGGCAAGTCAGTTCACCTTTCGGCAGGTCAAAGGTCAGATTGCGTACGGCTTCAATATCTCCGCCGTCGGTATAGTACACCTTCTTCAGGTTGCGCACCGATAGCAGCGCCTCGCCTTCAGGTAGCGTGTGTCCAACCGGTAGTAGCCCGTCCGGGGTATCTACGGTTGAGCCTTGATTGATCACCGGATTGTGTTCGTGCGTCGTCATAATGTTTTTTCCTTAAAAGTCTTTCGAAAGTTAGCCGGCGTTTTCCATCTCGCGTTGCCCGTGGTACCACTTCAGGAC
>DEPX01000142.1:2421-2609 GCA_002358975.1 Micrococcaceae bacterium UBA3381
GGGATCGCAAAGGAACGCTGGAATTGAATAATGGTGTAGCCCAGACCCGCAGAGGATGCGAACATTTCTGAGATCACCATTAGTATCAAGGCAATCGATAGTGACTGGCGAATACCGGCCATGATCTGAGGCATGGCCGATGGCAGGATCAGATATCGAATCCGCGCGAACCCATCGATGCGATAGGT
>DEPX01000142.1:2708-5964 GCA_002358975.1 Micrococcaceae bacterium UBA3381
ACCGCACCCAAAATGATGACGGCGATTTTCATGTCGTCACCGATGCCAATGAGCAACATGAATACCGGGATCAGCACGGTTGGAGGGATCGCACGGAAGAACTCCATGGTCGGTTCCATCAGCTGACGCAACCAGCGGAAGGAGCCCACCAACAACCCGACGACGATGCCGATAACAATCGATAAAAGAACGCCGGCGATCAGTCGCAGCACCGAGGGGAAGACATCCGACATCAACCGCGGCCACGTCCAGGTGTTTGCAAAAGCATTGCCCATCTGCTCCCAGGTGGGCACAAAGAAACTGGTGGACTGCGAAGACCACAGCACCCAGGCAAGAATCAAAATAATCGGCAGGCCCACAATGTGTAACAAATTTTTCAGATAACGCATTAATTGACCTCCGAGCGCACCGAAGTGTGCCATGACAGAATCCTGCGCTCAATGGCTCGCATGATCATGTTGATCACCACACCCAGTAAACCGGTGGCTAACACCAGCGAGTACATCGAAACATATGCGCCACCGGATTGGGCTCGGGCAATTTCAGCACCCAAACCCGGTGTCCCAATGATCAATTGAGCGGTAATGGCCAGAATCAGCGCCACCGCTGCGGCCAAGCGAATACCCGTCATCAGGTACGGCAGCGCCGTCGGGAAAATAACGTATCGGATCCTGTTGAATGGCCCGAGCCCGTACGACTTGGCTGAATCCATGGCAACCGAGTCGACATCGGCCACACCGTAGAGCACTTGAATAAAAACTTGCCAGAACGAGGCGTAGACAATGAGCAGCAAGGCAGATTCGATGCCCACACCGAAGATCAACACTGCCAATGGAATCAAGGCCACAGAGGGCACCGGACGTAAAAACTCGACCGTAGAGTTCGTGAATTTGCGCAAAAAGCTCGACGAACCGACAATAAAGCCCAGCACAGCAGCCGATACAACAGCAATGACCATGCCGATAAACCAGGCGCGCATGGTGTCCCACACGGCAACCCAGAACACTTGGTCACCGAATTTTTCGACCAGATCCGCAATCGCTGTCGATGCCGGCGGCATGAAACGCGCCTCGACGATGCCCAGCAACGGCAGCAATTCCCAGACTCCTAAAAACAGCAGGATACCCAACAGACCCAAGAACCGGTTGGCCCATGTGCGGCGGCGTCGACGAACGGCTCGAGCCTGACCGGTGCTAGTTTTACGTCCGGTCACACCGCGCTGTGCGGTCGAGATTGCCGGCGCGCCTGGGTCAGGACGCGTCGCTTCGTCCAGGCTCGCAGTACGATAACCGGCCGGAAAGTCTTCTCCGCTACCGGTTTCAAGTCGATGCAAATCGCGGGACTGCCGCTCGCGTTCCACCGCCTCCGTATCCTGCGGCGCGGGCCCCTGTGAAGGGTCGCGTTGTGTCATGTTCTTCTCTCCACTCGGTGTGCAAGTTGAGTTGATACAGTGACGCAAAGAATCTATGTGAAGTACGCCACGTCGAATAAGACTAACCCGCGACCCCTAATGATTCAAGTACTCAATTATTCGGTGAATCAAGGGTTGTAGCTACTCAGCACGCGTGTTTCCTGCAGCCGCGTGGTCAGCAAAGTACTGCATCGAACTGCGCGACGAATTGACCAACGCTCGAAACTTTGCACCCGGTAGCGCGCTTGGATGCTCCGGGTCGATATAGGCAGAACGCATTTGCTGACTTACCCCGTAAGCGGCGTGTCGCAATAGATCGACAATACGCATATTCACCGGCTCGTCAGCTGGCACTACCACGCCTAAACCAGCTAACACCTCACCATCAAAACCGTAAATGGGCGCTGCCATCCCCCTAGCAGCAGGGTGCACAAACCCATCAGCAATTGCATAACCGTTGCGCCGTGCAGCATCGACCAGCTCCACTAAGTCACCGACGGTCTGTGGGGTGCGCGCCGTATACCGGGGGATACCGGCTTTTACGAGCTGGGCGATATCACTTCGCGACGTACCCGACAAAAGTACGTGCCCGATAGCCGAGGCTCCCAAGCTGATGCGGCCGCCCACGATGGTGGCATTAACCACGGCATCAGCCTGCGATAGTCGGTCCAAGTACACAACGTCATTACCCCCATCAACACCCAACTGCGTATGCTGGCGAACCTGGCTCTGAACTAACTGCACCATTGGCGCAGCTATTTCTCGCAGACCCATGGCTCGAGGCGTTCGTGCGGCGAGCTCCCATAGGCGCAAGCCCAGTTGATAAGACCGATCCGGTAAGCGCTCTAATAAACGTTCGCGCTCCAGCTCGCCGACGAGGCGGTGCACCGTAGTCATTGGTAGACCACTGCGACGCGCTATTTCCGATAGTGATAAAAACGCCGTTCCGGCTTCAAAGGCATCCAAGACCAATAAGTGTCGCCCCAGCACGGATGCCGGAGTATCCGGATGTTGTTTTGGCATACACTCCCCCTGGTTTCCGATGAGTGGAAAACACACTCTACAACTCTGGTGACTAACGCCACAATATTTGCCATCGCAGATTGCACTCAAAAAGTCATAGGAAGTGATGACGTTGGCTCAAACTGCCGCGAGCGACCAACTACTAATTGTCGAGCGCTTGAAGCGCTCCTCAAGTGTCGTCGAATTCGTCCTCGAGCGCCCAGATGGACGACGCCTACCCGATTGGGCACCCGGCGCACAAATTGACGTCGTGCTGCCCAGCGGCAAAATCCGGCAATATTCACTTTGTGGTGACCGCTGGAATGCCCACCAGTACCGGATCGCTGTCCAGCGCGAACCCAACGGGGCAGGTGGCTCCCAGGAGCTGCATGACCAGCTGGCAATCGGCGACGCCGTCAGCTTTGGCGGACCACGCAACAACTTCCGCTTTGCTCCGACCCAGCACTATCGATTTATCGCCGGTGGCATCGGCATCACTGCTATCATGCCGATGATTAGCCAAGCAGACCTACTAGATTTGGATTGGCAACTCTTATACCTGGGGCGCGCTCCAGAGCGCATGGCATACCGGGAATTGCAAGACTTGTACCCGCAACGGGTTACTGTGCATACCAGCGCCCAAGCTGGTCGAATCTCCGTACGTCATTGGCTGGGTGAGCTACTCGAGGACACCATGGTTTATGCCTGTGGCCCGGAAGCATTATTAGAGGCACTACCACAAGAATGCCAAGGACTCCCCGCCACCCACCTACGCACCGAGCGGTTCACTAATACGCAAAACAATGCCACCGTCAGTTCAAAACCCTATGAAATTCAGTTACA
>DEPX01000142.1:6085-6309 GCA_002358975.1 Micrococcaceae bacterium UBA3381
TCCAAAGGAGTATGCGGAACGTGTGAAATCGATGTACTCGACGGCGATATCGATCACCGTGACGCCATTCTTGATGACACTGAACGAGCTGAAAACACCTGCATGTTTCCTTGCGTTTCGCGCTGTCTGTCAAAACGCCTGGTACTGGATCTCTAAGGATGAATCGAAACACTATGATGACTACCAACACTGCAATACGCTGCCCATATACCAGCGCACCAGAA
>DEPX01000142.1:6479-7613 GCA_002358975.1 Micrococcaceae bacterium UBA3381
ATGCGACACCTTAGAAAACTGGCAGCATTTTTCCAGTGCTGCTGGAGTCGGGTTGGCTAATTTCAAAACGGAAGAACCCTGGCGTACTCCCTCGTTGTTGCTGGAGGCAGACGCACCACACCATGATGCTCCGCGAGCCGCATTAGAGAAAATACTGGGAGCAAGAAAACTTCGCCGTTTTCAAACGGAATGGAGCAACATTGCCGAACAACTTATCGATACGTTGTTGTCGGAACCAAACAGTAAAAACAACGATGGTTCGGTAACCTTCGACGCGGTCAATGAAATATCGGAGGTATACCCACTGAGTGTTTTCCCCGATGCTGTCGGACTGCAGCAGGGCGGGCTAGACAACCTGTTACCTTACGGGAATTTTGCTTTCAATGCTTTTGGACCACCGAATCGGCTGGTCACCGATGAGCTAGAAAGTATCGGACCGGTTATGCAGTGGGTTGGTGAGCAATGCCCGCGTGAGGCATTGAAAGATGACGGTTTTGGTGCAGATATTTGGCAAGCGGCCGACCAGCGAAATATTACTGAAGACCAGGCCCCTCTGATTGTTCGCTCTCTTCTTACCGCAGGGGTAGATACCACGGTCTACGGTATTTCAGCTGTGTTATATCACTTAGCTTCAAATCCAGACCAGTACGCCCGCTTACGCGAAGAGCCACACTTAATACGACGAGTCTTCGAAGAAGCTTTGCGTCTAGAATCGCCGGTACAGACGTTCTTTCGTACCACAACGCAGCCAGTTCAGGTTGGGGCTACTGTCGTCCCAGAAAACCAAAAAGTCCTGATGTTTTTGGGCTCAGCAAACCGAGATCCGCGTCATTGGACTAATCCGGATGCTTTCGATCTAGACCGTGATCCATCCGGTCATGTGGCCTTCGGAAGAGGAGTACATCAATGCGTAGGCCAACATGTTGCCCGGCTCGAAGCTTCGTGTGTATTAGAAGCCTTGATCAAACGCGTAACAAAAATAGAGTTCGCAGCCCCGCCGAAGCGCAAGATTAACAACACGCTACTGGGCTGGCAATCGCTCCCCCTACGCCTCACTCCGGCTTGACACCCATGATGTGGCCGAACTCATCACTTCAACTCAAGGAGCTAACGATGTCTAAAACTCGCAGCCTA
>DEPX01000015.1 GCA_002358975.1 Micrococcaceae bacterium UBA3381
TTGATGCTCATTAGCGATGGGGTAGTACCCAGTAATGAGGGTGGCGGGTACGTATTGCGAAGGCTAATACGTAGGGCAATCCGTGCTATGAGGCTCATGGGAGTTACTACTGCTGTATTGCCAGAATTGTTGCCCGTTTCCAGAGACGCTATGCGTGGCACCTATCCAGAGGTTGCTGAAGATTTCGATCGTATCTCGCGGATTGCCTATGCTGAGGAACGCACCTTTTTGCGTACCATTGCTGCAGGTAGCCACCGTTTAGAGTCCTCTGTTGCTCAGGCGAAGCAGTCTGGTGCCACATTGTCTGGGGACGTGGCGTTTGAATTGCATGATACCTACGGGTTCCCCATTGATCTGACACTAGAAATGGCTGAAGAAGCCGGAGTTGATGTCGATCAGAACAAGTTTGTGCAACTGATGCAAGAACAACGGGAACGTGCACGTAAGGATGCCAAGGCCAAAAAGACGGGGCATGCTGATACCAGCTTGTACTATGAAGCTCATGCTGGCCAAGACACCGTCTTTACTGGCTACACCGAGCACACTACCCCGTCAGCAATACGTTCGTTGCTTGTAGACGGGAAGCCAGCAGGATTTGCGCAGCAAGGCCAACATGTCGAGGTAGTACTGGATGCCACCCCGTTCTATGCAGAAGCTGGGGGACAGGCAGCTGATACCGGATTAATCACCGGTGACGGGTTCGTCATTGAGGTAACCGACGTACAGTCTCCTATTAATGGTCTAGCTGTTCACCAGGGTTTGATACGTGAGGGCGAAGCTCCCATGGGTGCTCAGGCTGTGGGCGCCATAGACCTGCAACGTCGCATTGATGCGCAAAAAGCTCACTCTGCGACACACATTATCCATGCTGCCCTGCATCAGATACTAGGTAAAGACGCCGTACAAGCCGGGTCATTTAATAAAGAAGGCTATTTACGCTTCGATTTTCGGTGGCAAGATGCCCTTTCAGATGCCGCGCGCCAGGAAGTTGAAGAATTGGCGAATATCGCCATCCGTGACAACTTTACAGTGCAGACCATGGAAACAAGTCTTAAAGAAGCTCAAGCCATGGGAGCAATGAGCCTGTTTGGCGAAAAGTATGGCGACAGGGTACGTGTTGTAGAAATTGATGGGGCATGGTCTCGTGAATTATGTGGCGGTACACACGTCACTAGTACTGCAGAGATTGGTACTCTAGCGTTACTGAATGAACAATCGGTGGGTTCCGGCAACCGCAGAGTTGAAGCCTTGGTTGGTCTGGACGCCTTCGAGCATTTTGCTGCTGAACGAACCTTAGTTAACCAGCTGTCCACTATGCTCAAAGCCCCGACTGCTGATATTCCTGAGCGCGTGGAACAAACTCTGCACAAGCTGCGTCAGGTAGAAAAACAACTTGCAGAACTGCGGTCTCAACAAATGTTGGCGCGTGCCGGAAAGCTTGTAGAACAAGCTACAACAGTCGGCGAGGTTACCTTATTGACACATAACGTCGGTGAGGTTTCTAATGCAGATGACCTACGTACCACTACACAGGATCTGCGTGACCGCCTGACAAAGGCCGGTAATCAGAATATAGTCGTGGCAATAATCGGTATTGCAAATAACCGACCATTAGCAGTGATCAGCGCAAACGATGGTGCTCAAAATCTAGGACTCAAAGCCGGTAACCTCGTGAAAGCAGCTTCTCAGGTATTGGGCGGCGGCGGAGGCGGTAAACCCGATTTGGCACAAGGTGGTGGCCAAAATATATCGAAAATTGACGACGCCCTGGCAACTATTCGTCAAGAAGTCGAAGCTGTATAACACCTACGAAAGATGATGGTATTTAGAGCCTTTTTCCATGACACAAGCAAACGATAGGGAGACGGTGTATGGTTCACGTCTCGGCGTAGATGTGGGACGCGTTAGAGTCGGTTTGGCGGCAACCGATCCGGCAGGTATCCTTGCCAGCCCGGTAGAAACGCTGAAACGTGATACCAAAAACTTCCTGGACTTACACCGCATTGTCGATGAGGTCATTGAGCGTAGTGCTGTTCGCGTGTACGTCGGAGACCCTATCAATCTGAAAGGCAAGAAAACGGCATCAACCGATGATGCACAAATGTTTGCTCGACAACTTGCCGCGTTGTTGGCTGATGCCGATCTGTCAACGCAAGTTCGTTTAATCGACGAGCGACTATCTACCGTCAGCGCAACCCAAAAATTGCATCAGGCAGGTGTATCGTCGCGCAACCAACGCTCGGTTATTGACCAATTGGCTGCTGTGGCTATTTTGGAGCACGCTCTGGTATTGGAAAACAACACTGACGTTAATACCGGCACCCTGGTCCTCGCGGAACAGGAGCATGACTATGACTAATGACGGTTTGCCAGAAGATCGGCCTAAACCTCAGTTCATGACTCGCCGGGAGCGACGTGAGTATGAACGTGCACAGCAACAAGCTCAAAGAGCCTCCGAAGTACAGCAAGCAGCAAATATTGAACAGCTGAGCAGCGGAGACACTGCTTACCCGTTACTGACCAATGACACCGGTGGCTTAGACTCCACGTCTCAGCGTCCAACCTATACCGGTGCGGATGACCATACCGACTATGCACGCTATGGCACTGAACAGAACATTGATTTAGGTGGCCTAAGCCCGCTACCAGAGGACACTCGGGATTATCCTGATCTCGCACAAGATGTCGTAGAACAGCTCGAAGATGAACGCTCTGACGAAGAAGAACCTGATGAGCACCCGCTAGGGTACATGTTGGTCGCCGACGGCAGCCAACCCGCGCCAGAAATTGATGAAGAAGCATTAAAAATGCGGAAAAGCCGCAAGCGCCGTCGTACCGTTATTATGCTGTCCAGCTTTGCTGTGTTTCTTGCTTTACTCATTGGCGTTGGCTTTGGCGTAAGCCATTTTGTCGGTTGGACAAAACAGGACTATCCGGGCCCCGGCGGTGAAGAAGTACAATTCGAGGTGCTTCCTGGCGATGGGGCTATTGTTGTCGGTAACCGTCTCGTAGACCAAGACATCGTGGCATCTACCGGAGCATTCCGCGACGCCGTAGAGGCTGCAGATGCAACTTCGGAGATCCAACCAGGCGAATATACACTGCGCTATGAAATGCCGGCACGCGATGCTGCATCGATCTTGCTTCGGGAAAATGAAGGAAGCAAAAATTATGCATATGTGAACTCCGGTTACCGAATCGATGACGTGTATGACGCTATTGCTGACCAAACGAGTTATAGCGTCAAAGAAATCGAAGAGGCCGCCGATCCCGCCAATTTTGGTTTGCCTGATGAAGCATCATCGCTTGAAGGATATATTGCTGTAGGAGAGTATCATTTTCCGGTCGATGCTTCATTAGAAGAGATCCTGGAACAAATGATTGAACCCACGATGCAAGAATTCGACCGGCTTGGGATCGATGATCCAGAAAAACAGTTCCGTGTAGTGACTATCGCCTCGATTTTGCAAGCCGAAGCACGCACTGAGGACTTCCCCGAAGTTGCCGGTATCATCGAAAATCGATTAGACCCTTCAAACCCGGAAACCTCTGGGTATCTGCAAATTGATGCGACGGTCATCTACGGAATGGGTGTTCGGCAATTACAATTTTCAGCAGAAGATCGAAAAGACAAGTCCAACCCATACAACACTTATGTACACCGTGGATTGCCACCAGGTCCCATCGGTGCCCCGTCAATTGAGGCTCTTGACGCGTCGGCCGAACCGAAAAGTTCGGACAACTATTATTGGATTACCACCAATATTGAAACCGGTGAAACGAAATTTTCAAGCACCTATGAGCAACACCAAAAATACCAGCGGGAGTATCGCGAATACTGTGATGAAAACCCAGACGTGTGTGGTCGTGGAGAGTAGCAAAATTCGAACATGACTGACCCAATTTTCTACGCAGCTGTCCTTGGATCGCCAATAGTGCATTCAAAGTCTCCAGACATTCATCA
>DEPX01000073.1:0-730 GCA_002358975.1 Micrococcaceae bacterium UBA3381
CATATTCTGTGACAACCGCCACTCGTTGCGCCTGCCAGGCAAAGCCGGCGCCAAGGCTCGCCGCAGTCACCTGGATCGTGCCAGGTTCAAGTGTGGTCACTGCTTCAACCATCGTTGTAGCGTGGCCCTGTTCAGAAAATAAGTCAGTTAACCGCCGTGCTGGTCCAGGCCCATGAGTAGCCACCACAATTGCCCAGTGATCACGCACCCGATTGCCAACATGTTCCATAAGAGCAGGGATATCACCGGAAAATTGTGTTGGCGAGGTGAACCCGGTGGATAAAGCCGTGGCGTCAAACGTTTCGTCCATACCGAAAGCAGTGAACTGCCACCAGCCCTGATCGTTATCCAACGCTAGTGTTCGAGTATCACCCAAGGTAGCGAACCCACCAGCTTCCTGCTGGTTTTCTACCGGTGCGGCTAAGCCTTCACCAGCTGCAGCCCAAGCGGCTTCTAAGAATTCTTCGTTAGTAGCCAGCAAGTCGTGTACCCGGCTACGTACCTTTTCAGGTTCCACCACGACCGTCAATGAGCCTTTGGGCAACACTTCTAGGAAGGATTGCATCTCGGTGAGCAACGGCGCCAGAGATTCCATACCTTCAACGGCAACGCCATTGGACATCGGTTCTAGCATTTCTAAGACGTTAGGCATAGATGCTTGCAGATCCCGTGCGCGTTGCTGAATTGTTTCTGTCAGCAGCAGTTCACGACACGGCGGAGCATAGACACC
>DEPX01000073.1:774-11485 GCA_002358975.1 Micrococcaceae bacterium UBA3381
GGTGTTTCCGATCCGTCTGCTGAAGTATCAACTAATGAGCGCTGATCTGCAATGGAAAAATACCGGATCTCTTCAACTTCATCACCAAAGAATTCCACACGGTATGGATGATCCGCGGTTGGTGGAAACACATCGATAATGCCACCGCGTACGGCAAATTCACCACGGCGAGAAACCATATCCACCCGGGAGTAGGCCGCCGAAGCAAGATCCATCACGACCTTTTCGAAGTCATAGAACTCACCGGTTTCTAACAACACCGGTTGAAGATTGCCTAGGCCTTTAACGATGGGCTGCACGATTGACCGCACCGGGGCGGTAAGCACTTTCAGAGGTTTTTGCCCATCAACGCCCGGGTGCGCCAATTTTCGCAGTATTGCCATGCGCTCGCCCACGGTATCGCTTCGTGGCGATAGTCGTTCATGGGGCAAGGTTTCCCAAGAGGGAAAATGCCCGACGGTTTCGGCATCCATCCACGAGCCCAGGCCTTGTGCGAGTTCTTCGGCCTCTCGAGCAGTGGCCGTGACGAGTAGCACCACAGAATCGGAAAACGTGGAGCCGTCTAGTGCATCGGCAAGCAGCGCCGTCACAGCCTCACGAGCTCCGTCAGGCAGCGTTAACGAAAGATCCGGGGTGCGTTCGGGCCTTGCAATTGAGCTTCGCATGGCTGTAACAGCTTGATCGGTTTCAAGGTGATTTAACAGCCCTGACAGTACGGCGTTCTCAAACAAAACTAACTTCCAATATCCTGGTACTCACATCCGGCGCAACTACAAGCATAACTGTTTTTACCTCATCAACGACTACACTTGCTTAGTATCCACTGCTGGCGAGCATTAGAGAGGAAACACATGGCATTCGATGAAACCACGACCATTTCCCATCCCCCGGAACAGGTATTTAGCGGACTTATGAATCGCGATTTTCATATTTATGCTTCCGATGCATTCCGGGCTGAACTTAACGAATTTTCGGCCAAACCTTCTGAGCCTACCCCCAGTGATACTGTTTCGGTCAATATCCAACGCACGGTTAACGGTGAGGACGTCGCAACACGCTTGCCTTCTGCCATACAGCGCTTTGCTAAAGGTAGGATTCAGATAAATCAGGACGAAGCCTGGTCTGCAGCAGCTGAGGATGGCTCACGGGATGCCAATGTCACCATTAAGGTACCGGTAGCCAAAGCTACGGCAACAGCTACGATCAAATTGTCTCCGACTGAAGATGGTACCGGAACCGTGGTGAAAACCGAAGGCTCAGTAAAGTCCTCCATCCCATTACTCGGTACCAAAATTGCCCAAATGGCCGAGCCGCAGGTTGGCAAGCTGCTGAATGGGCTCACGCTAAAACTCGATACCTGGTTAAATAAGTCGTAGTCACTTACGCCCGTGTATTTCGGTGGGCTAGTTATTTGATCGTCTGCCCACCGCAATACCGGAAGTTATTTTTGATGGAAACGATTCTGCGTCGCCAGCAAACCAGATTCGATCAACGACTCGACGGCATCTGCTGTGTGGTCGATGTGTATAGCAAGCGTCTGCTGCTGTGTGGCAGAGAACGGGCGTAATACGTAATCGGTGGCAGCCATACGGCCTGGCGGTCGTCCAATGCCGACCCTAATGCGTAAGTAGTCTTTGGTGCCGACTGCCTGAGAGGTCGATTTCAAACCGTTATGGCCGCCTTCTCCCCCGCCACGTTTGATTCGTAAGGCATCAAAGTTGATGTCTAACTCATCATGGATGACTACCAAATTTGCCACCGGAATGCTATAAAACTTTAGTAACGCGGCAATGGGCTTTCCGGACAAATTCATATATGCAGCGGGTTTAGCCAACACTATCTTGGGTCCGCCAAGACCTAACCGAAATTCTGCCACCGCGGCACCTGCCTTATGCACGTTCCAGCGCTGCGAGTGGCGGGCGGCTAGCTCATTGACCACCATGTGCCCGATATTGTGCCGGGTCGTGGCATAGCGGTCTCCGGGATTGCCCAACCCCACCACCAGTACGGGACTGGCGGTGGGATCAAGCGCTCCACTATTTTGGGAAGCCACGTAGCTTACTCTTCTTCGTTGGTAGTTTCCTCGTCAACGGTTGGTACTTCACCGTCAGCCTCTTCATCGGTGTCCTCACCAAGATCCTGCTCAACGACCAGATCAACGGTGGCGATCAGGTATTCTTCGTCAAGCTCAATGTTGACGCCTTCTGGCAAAATAACATCTGGGGCATAGACGTGTTCCCCAGCCTGGCGATCAGTTAGATCGATGGTTACAGAGTCAGGTAGGTCCAGTGCGTCAGCTTCAACCGGCACCGAAATGACGTCCAACACATAGGTGTGTTCAGGCGCAACTTCGCCAATTACCTCTACCGGTACTTCAACGGTGACTCGCTCACCGCGGCGTACAATTAGCAGGTCGACGTGGGTGATCTCTTCTCGCAGCACATTGCGCTGGATGTCTTTTGGCAGCGCCATTTCTTTCGAGTCACCTTCGATCAAGCGCAGTAACTGGTTTGGGTTACGCAGTGCCAGAAACCCGTCATGCCGTGGCAGCAGTAGGTGTCGCGGATTTTCACCGTGGCCGTAGAGTACGGCCGGGATGTAGCCTTCGCGACGCGCACGACGTGAAGCACCTTTACCAAAATCGGTGCGTGCTTGTACTGGCAATTCTAAAATATCTAGTGCCATATTATTCCTCCTGTATAACGGACAGTGCGTGATGCACTTTGATGATCCAGGCAGGAACTGCAAAACAAAACGATGATGTTTGCAAGCCTCGTCGATCACGGAGTGGTGAGACTCCCTCGCCTGGGCAACGCCTCATTACTATACCACCAGCTTGGCCTGGTAACGAATTTGACCGCCGCCCATAGGGGCAGCGGTCAAATTCAAATGCTGAACAACTTATACGTTGCCATCAAATAGGCTAGTCACCGATCCGTCTTCAAAGACTTCTCGGATGGCATTTGCCAACACTGGCGCCACTGACAAGACGGTGAGGTTATCGAAACGTTTTTCCTGGGGTAATGGCAAAGTATTGGTAACAACCACTTCGCTTGCACCAGAATTAGCTAGGCGCTCGGTTGCTGGACCCGAAAATACAGCGTGCGTTGCCGCAATGATGACATCTGTTGCTCCGGCGTCTTTGAGAATTTTTACTGCACCCGAAATAGTGCCACCAGTATCAATCATGTCGTCAATCAGCACGCAGGTTCTCCCCTGAACTTGACCTACCACCGTTTTCGATTCGGCTTTATTTGGCTGGGTGAGGTCTCGTGATTTATGGACAAACGCTAGCGGGGCACCCCCGAGACGTTCAGCCCACTGTTCAGCAACGCGCACCCGACCGGTATCCGGCGAGACGACTGTGACATTGTCAACGTCAACACGACCACGGATATAGTCAACCAAGATAGGAAAGGCAAAAAGATGGTCAACTGGGCCGTTGAAAAAGCCCTGAATCTGGGAGGTGTGAAGATCCATCGTCATGATGCGGTGGGCACCGGTGGCTTCATACAGATCCGAGATCATGCGCGCCGAGATTGGTTCGCGTCCGCGTCCTTTTTTATCCTGTCGCGCATAGGGGTAGAACGGTGAGACCACGGTGATGCGGCGGGCAGAGGCACGCTTCATTGCATCACATAGGAGAAGTTGCTCCATTATCCAGTTGTTCATTGGCGCTGGATGTGCTTGTAGGATAAAAACATCTTTGCCGCGCACCGATTGACTTGGGCGAACATAGCTTTCCCCGTTTGCGAAGTCGTAGGCATCCAACGGCAACAGCTCGGTACCCAAGTGTTCAGCGATTTCCTCGGCTAACTGGGGGTGCGCCCGACCCGAAGCCAACACGAGTTTTTTGTTCTCATTGGTGACGATTTCGCTCAACCAAGTTCTCCCTAGAACGTTCGGCGTCTTGATAGTGCTTCAACTGTAAGCGCTGCTACAGCCTTCCAACAGGGTGTTGGGAAGTTTATGACTTCTCGTTCGTTTTGCGAGCAGCTTTTGCAGCTGCCGAATCGGGTCGCCGCTCCATTACCCAATTTTCTATGGTGCGCTGGTCAACGGCGTTCATCGACAATGCTCCTGGTGGAACATCGTTACGGATTACTGCACCAGCTGCAGTATATGCACCGTCGCCTACTGTTACCGGAGCTGTGAAAACAGTGTTGGAACCGGTGCGTACTTCGGCACCAATAACCGTACGATGCTTGTTTATTCCATCATAGTTAGCGGTGATGTTGCCGCAACCAATATTGGCATTTTCACCAATTTCGGCATCCCCAGCATATCCCAGGTGCGAGAGTTTTGCTCCGCGGCCAATTTGGACATTTTTGGTTTCATAAAATGCCCCAATCTTACCGGTTTCGCCTAGGACCGTGCCCGGCCGAAGATATGTAAAAGGACCGACGGTCGCTCCTGGCCCGATTTGGGCCTCGGTGGCTTCAACGCGTCGGAGGTTGGCATTTTGTTCTACCACAACATTGTTGAGCGTTGTATCTGGACCTATAACGGCCCCGGTGGCAATCTTCGTAGTACCGTGCAGCTGAGTGTTTGGTTTAAGAGTCACGTCCTGAGACAGCTCAACGTCTACGTCAATCCAGGTAGTTGCAGGATCAATAATAGTAACGCCTTGGCGCATCCAGCGTTGGGTAATTCGACGGTTCAGTTCGGCCCCGAGAGTGGCGAGTTGTATCCGGTCGTTGACGCCCTCGACTTCCATAAGATCGTCGGTCACATATGCCGCGACCCGGCCACCTTCAGCTCGAGCTAATCCCAACACATCGGTCAAATACTTTTCGCCTTGAACATTATCGGTGCTAACTTCGGCTAGCATACGGGCCAGAACGGCCCCATCAAAAGCGTAAATGCCAGAGTTAATCTCGGTGATATCAGCGACTGACGTATCACCAGTATCTTCGGCTATTTTCAGCGCATCTTTATGCTCAACGATTTGGGTGACGAGACCATTATCATCGCGTACTATCCGGCCGTATCCAGTAGCATCTGGCACCTGAGCGCTCAAGACAGTCACGGCATTTTTTGCTGCTTGATGCTCTGCTACCAAAGCGTCAAGAGTTTCGGGAGTCAATAATGGCACATCACCGTAGGTCACCACCACAGTGCCATTGACAGCGCCAATAGCTGCCAAACCCAATTCAACAGCTCGACCTGTGCCAGGAACTTCGTCCTGATCCGCAATGACAAGGTCGGGATTGTGCGTCAGCAAATGTTCGACAACACGTTCGCGTTCATGACGAACAACAGCAATAAGATGCTCGGGCTGCAAGCTCACTGCAGCATCAAGGGCATGACCAACCAGAGAACGTCCACCCATGTGATGCAGAACTTTTGGTAGTGAAGATTTCATCCGCGTGCCGGCACCGGCTGCCAACACGATTACAGCCGCGGGAGAAGAAGAATTCAAGAAAATCTGACCTTAAATTGTAAGACGCCATTTCTCAACCGCGATGCGGCGTTCCGCCCCTAGGATTCGAACCTAGACCACACAGCTCCAAAGGCTGGCGTGCTGCCATTACACCAGGGCGGAATGTTGATTTATCATCAACACCTGAAACATTGTGCCATACTTAGCCATAAATTCCGAATTTTGGTGGCAGTGGCCGCAGAAATGGCAGTATTTCGATCTGTCTTGCTGGATTTTGAACTAGATGTTTGCTCGGCGCCGCTATGAAGACCGTAACGCAACGAACCTGTATGCCCCATGCTGGCTAACTTCTACATCATTTGGATCGTCGCTTTGCCGCAGCACCCGCAACATCTGGCCAGCTACAGGAATAACCATAATGCCCTGCGGGCCGAGCTGCTCAACTAGCTCAGCTGGCAAGTGAGTAGCTTCGGCAGAGACCAAGATGCGATCAAATGGCGCACGTTGCGGCGACCCGAGAATCTGATCGGTAGCAAGTTGCATGCTAATCCAGGGCATGTTCTGCCGTTGAAGCACGTCTTGTGCGGTTTCGACAAGTTCTGGGACGATTTCGAGCCCTAATACTGAGCCGCTTTCACTGACAAGGTCCCCAAGGATCGCTGTCGACCAGCCTGACCCAGCGCCCAAGTCAAGCACCGTATGCCCTTGTTGAACGTCCAGCAGCCAAAGCATATTCGCCACGGTACTTGGTTGCGAGTTTGTCTGCCCGTATCCAATATCTACTGGGCGGTCGTAACGGGCTTCATGTTGACGCGCTGTCGGAAGGAAGTCTTCCCGACGCCGACGCCGCATTGCTTTTAGCACCGCGCCAGCATGGTCGTCGGGAATGGCAGTACCGAGTGTCTCTTCCCAATTATTGCTGTGCATATGCTCACACCTTCTTCGGAGTTAGGTTTCATTCCATCATGCTGCATATATGGAACTGTTGCTATAGCAGAGTTAGCAAAACGACCTGGCCGTAATTGGCCGATAAAAAATTGGTGCAGATGAACTACACATCTGCACCAATGATTTTTAAACGATATTGCTTATTCTTCCTCAACGAGTTTATTGACTATAGCTTCATTGAAAGCTGGCAGATCCTTAGGCGAGCGTGAAGTTATGAGGTTGCCATCAACGACAAGCTCTTCGTCGGCCCATGTGGCACCAGCGTTCCGCAGATCTGTTTGTAAGCTTGGGTAACTTGTCATATTACGGCCTTTTAGTACGTCGGCTTCAGCGAGCATCCATGCCGCGTGGCAGATTGAAGCCACTGGTTTATCTTCGTCAAAGAAAGCTCTAGTAAATTCAACTGCCGCGTTATTCATTCGAAGCTGATCGGCATTTTTTGTACCGCCCGGAAGGACTAGGGCGTCGAAATCTTTAGCTCTGGCTTCGGCAACATCAACGTCCACTTTTTGGGAGTGGTCACCGCCGCTAATTTGGCCGGATTCGGATGAAACCAGTACAGCCTCTGCCCCATTTTGTACCACAGTGTCCCATGGTGAATACAGTTCTGAGGGCTCGTAGCCGTTAGTGGCGAGAAATGCGATGCGACGGCCATTAAGGTCGCTCATGGAATGACTCCTTATGATTGGGTGCAATCTCAAGGCTAGTCGGCTGGGAGATACATCGGAAGGTCATGTGGTTCGCGAAAAGGGAAGGTATTTACAACGGCAATCGCCTCAAGCATTGCGAAAACCGTGGTTGCACCGACAAAGCGAAACCCACGGTCTTTTAACTTATTAGCTAGCGCTGCTGAGTCTGCAGACTCAGTGGGTGGGTTTCCAGCCGCATCTAAAGCTAGGGGCTCAGTTATCTGATAGGACCAAATAAGTTGCGAGAGTCCGCCACTACTACGCAAAGCGATAGTTGCCTGGGCGTTATTGATTACCGCACGGATCTTTCGGGCATTGCGGACGATACAAGCGTTTCTCATCAGCTGGTCAATATCGTTTTCGTTAAATTGCGCCACAATGTCTGGGTCAAAGTTTGCAAATGCTGTTCGAAACGCACGACGCTTTTTCAAAACAGTCAACCACGATAGTCCTGCCTGAAACCCCTCCAGGCTGAGCCGCTCAAATAGGCCTTGTTCATCGCGGATGGGCCGGCCCCACTCCGTGTCAAAATACTCTTGCAAAAGTGGATGCTTTATCGCCCATTCGGGGCGGGCAACGCCAAAGGTGTCTATCCAGACATTGGCAAACTCAGGATGTTGTCGCAATAGGTTTTTCACCTCGCTCGAAAGCCAATAAGTAGCTCTTGGCTTCAGGGCTACCACTGAAATGCCCATAGCTACCATCAGCTCGAACAACGCGATGACAAGGCTGAATGAGCGGCAAAGGATTACTGGCACACGCGCTGCCTACTGCCCGGGCGGCACCTGGCTTGTCTAATTGTTCTGCCAGTTGACCATACGAACGAGTTTGCCCGTAGGGAATCGTCGTCAGGTACTGCTGAACGATGCTACCGAAGCGCTGCGTCTGGTCTTGATGAAGCGGCAATTTGAAAACCTGCCTTCTGCCAGCAAAGTATTCATCGAATTGTTGGGCCGCACGGATAAGTGCTTCGTTGTCACGTTGGGCCTCCGTCCCGAATTGATTGCACAAGGTATCCAACACTTGCTGGAAACCCTGAACCTCAAACGCGACCCGTACAATCTCCGCTTTCACTGTGGCAATTAAGAGGCCTCCAATTGGCGAAGAAACGATCGTATATTGCAACGAGTTCGTGTTAGATGTATCTGACATTATGCACCCCTTAGTTAACGTCAGCAACGATTATGCTTGCCCTTGAAAATAAGATCAGGAGCATTCTGCATACTGTAGACAAATCATATATCCCAAAGGCTCTTTACCTGCATCCGGGTTGCCGATACTACAGATGGCGCGATTCTTGACAACATCGAAGTCGCGCTCCATACTTACTTAAAGTCATATTGACCTTAAGTCGGTTTCCGGCTGGAGATTACCGGAGAAAAGAAAGAAGGAGCAGGTGGTGAATTTCTCGGCGGCTAGCGCAACAGAGCGACGTTTCATGCCTCCTGCCGTGGCAGTATCCACGGTAGCGTTCGCGTTGCATCCTCCGGTGGATGCTAATGTTGCTGATCCTCGCTCCGGAGATCTGATTTCTACGTGGGGCGAATATGCTGGCCGACACGGAGGCCAAAAAGAAAACGCAACGACACTATGGCTCCCATTGGTGCGCCGTACACGTCCTCCCTTTGACGGCCTCTGGGCATTACCGGGCGGACCGATCCCCTGGGACGAGGACTTGCACCAAACTGCATCGCGTACACTGCATGAAGCTGTTCTGCGCTCCCCCGGCTATTTGGAACAGCTCTACACCTTCGGCGCAACGAGCCGTTCAGCATCGGCACAGCGTCTAGTCACCATCGCTTACTGGGGACTCTACGGAGAATTAGCTCTAGCTGCAGAACCAACGACTCAGCCAGCGCACACTGTTACCGAAGATGTTGCATCTGGCACGGAGGATGCGGTGACCGAGTTTTCCCGCGCTCTGATCGCTTCGGCTGATGCAAACGTTGCGTGGTTTTCCATTGACCGTCTGCCCAGGTTGGCTTTTGATCACGCTGAAATTATTGATTACTCAGTGTGGCGCTTACGCCAACGCACTGAGTATTCGATGGTCGCCCACCGTTTTTTGGGCGAAGAATTCACGTTGGCCCAGGTTCGGCGGGTACACGAGGCGGTTTTGGGTGAACAGCTTGATCCGGCAAATTTTCGTCGCGACATACTGGCCCAAGGCCACCTGGCAGATACCGGCCGAGTGGAACAAGGAACGCCGCATAGGCCTGCTCGGCTCTACCGTTTCAAAGACCAACCCGACAATAACTGAGTTGTAGCACTACACACCACTTTAAGGAGTCCCATGACAAGCGTTGCTAACCTCATTGCCACAGCCGCCGCCACAGAGCAGCGCAGCCGAGTCCCTCTAGGTAACACTATTCCAGTCGGAGAACCAGCAGACCCTACCTCTACTTGCGACAGTCAGCTATCTACTGACCCCTGGGAAATCGATATGCAACCCGGGTACGGTCCGGGGGCCTCAACAGACGATACCGCTCCGGCTAATACTCCTCATCAGTCACCTATACCGGCAGAATATACCCAGGCCAGCCAGCGGGAACTCGATGCACGGATTCGTGCTGCAAAGGCACAGCTTGGCAATCGATTGAAAATTCTTGGCCATTTTTATCAGCGCGATGAGATCGTCAAGCATGCTGATTTCGTGGGCGATTCATTTATGCTGGCACAAGCTGCTAAGAACCACCCTGAAGCCGAGGCATTTGTATTCTGCGGAGTCCACTTTATGGCCGAAACCGCCGACATATTGTCCGACCCTGAGCAAGCCGTGGTGCTACCTAACCTAGCAGCAGGCTGTTCAATGGCCGATATGGCAAATATTGATCAGGTGGAGTCTGCCTGGCGGCAAATTACCAATACGTTGAGAACATATGACGGCGCACAAGCAGAACTGATCCCGGTCACTTACATGAATTCTTCGGCCGCCATCAAAGCTTTCTGTGGTCGCAACGGCGGTATCGTGTGCACTTCGTCTAATGCTGCCACAGTGTTGGACTGGGCTTTCGAACGTGGGAAACGCGTTATTTTCTTTCCCGACCAGCACCTTGGGCGCAACACGGCAAAAGCCATGGGTATTACCGAAGACCAGATGCCACTTTGGCGCCCCTATTTACCGTTGGGTGGTAACACTGAAGAGCAACTACAAAACGCCAAGGTCATTTTGTGGAACGGGTTTTGTTCCGTCCACAAACGCTTTACCGTTGAGCAGATTCGCAAGGCACGCACCACATACCCGAACGCTCAGGTCATTGTGCATCCAGAATGCCCTGCCCCCGTTGTGGAGGCCGCAGATGGTGTTGGGTCCACTGAATTTATACGCCAAGCCATCGCATCAGGAAAGCCCGGTGATGTTTTTGCAATCGGCACCGAAATAAACTTGGTTAACCGTTTACAGGCGCAATATCCGGAGATGACAATTTTCTGCCTTGATCCTGTCATCTGTCCGTGTTCAACCATGTACCGTATTCATCCTGCCTACTTAGCTTGGGTCTTGGAAGGACTACTGGAAGGCAACGTGCTCAACCAGATCTCAGTAGATCACACCGTGGCCACAGACGCAGCCATCGCATTGGAACGCATGTTGGCGGCTCGCCCGTGATTATCGTTGTCGGTGCAGGTGTTGCGGGCTTGACCGCAGTAGAACATCTTGCCGCTGCAAAACTTCCGGTCACTCTTGTTACCA
>DEPX01000022.1:0-177 GCA_002358975.1 Micrococcaceae bacterium UBA3381
GGCTGCCGATGACGGCGTTATGCCACAAACGGTGGAGGCCCTCAACCACGCAAAAGCAGCGGATGTGCCGATCGTGGTCGCCATTAACAAGGTGGATAAAGAAGGTGCCAACCCTGACCGAATCCGCGGTGAGCTGTCAGAATATGGTCTAGTTCCCGAAGAATATGGTGGCGACAC
>DEPX01000022.1:272-435 GCA_002358975.1 Micrococcaceae bacterium UBA3381
TAACTGCCGATGCTGCATTAGAACTGGAAGCTAATCCGGACCGTCAAGCTCAAGGTGTAGCCATTGAAGCTAACCTAGACCGTGGTCGCGGTGCTGTAGCAACTGTACTGGTGCAAAACGGTACACTGCATGTCGGTGACAATGTGGTGGTAGGCGATGCCCA
>DEPX01000022.1:497-685 GCA_002358975.1 Micrococcaceae bacterium UBA3381
CTTGGGCTATCGAATGTGCCACGTGCCGGTGACGTATTCTTGGTTACTGACGACGAACGCACTGCACGGCAGATCGCTGAACGTCGTGAAGCGGCCAAACGTAACGCCCAGCTGGCTCGTCGCCGTAAGCGCATCACGCTGGAAGAGTTTGACCAAGCCGTGGCAGAAGGCAAACTGGATACGCTTAA
>DEPX01000022.1:704-7456 GCA_002358975.1 Micrococcaceae bacterium UBA3381
ATCCTCAAGGGCGATGTCTCCGGTGCCGTGGAGGCCCTGGAAGACTCGCTGCTCAAGATCGACGTGGGCGACGAGGTGCAACTGCGGATCATCCACCGCGGCGTCGGTGCGATTACCCAGAACGACGTCAACTTGGCCACCGTCGACGATGCGATCATTATCGGTTTCAACGTTCGGCCAGCCGAACGCGTCACCGAATTGGCCGATGAAGAAGGCGTCGATATGCGCTTCTACACCGTCATTTATGAGGTCATCGACGACATTGAGCAAGCACTAAAGGGCATGCTGAAGCCAGAATACGAAGAAGCGATCCTCGGCCGCGCCGAAGTTCGCGAAATCTTCCGCTCCTCCAAGGCAGGTACCATTGCTGGTTCGATGGTTACTTCTGGTCTGATGCGGCGTAACGCTCAGTCCCGTTTGCTGCGTGACAATAAGGTCGTCAGCGACAACCTCACTATTGGTTCACTACGGCGTTTCACCGACGATGTCACCGAAGTTCGCGAAGGCTACGAATGCGGTATTGGACTTGGCAAGTTCAATGACATTCGTGAAGGCGACATCATCGAAAACTACGAGATGCAAGAAAAGCCACGGGTTTAACTTGCATACCCGCGGTGCCTGTAAAGGGCGCCGCGGGCTAAACATCAGGAGATCTTTCATGGCAGATCACACTCGTGCCGCCCGTTTGGCACAACGGATCAAAGTCATCCTCGCAGAAGCCTTACAGAAAACCATCAAAGACGACCGTGTGGATAACGTCACTGTTACCGAAGCTCGGGTCACTAATGATCTGCAACAGGCAACCGTGTACTACACCGTCTATGGTGATGATGAGACCGTTGCTGAAGCACACCAAGCAATGGACGAAAACCGTGGCCTGCTACGCCGCGAAATGGGCCGGGGGCTAAATATCCGGTTAGTTCCCACCCTGGAACTTATCCCAGATACCGTGCCAGAAACCGCAGCTCAACTTGAAGAAGTACTTCGGGCAGCCAAAGCACGGGATGCTGAAATCGCGGCCCAACGCGATTCTGCGACCTATGCCGGTGACGAAGACCCATATAAGGAATAGTCCATGGCAGATGCTCACTCGGGACTCATACTGGTAGATAAACCTGCGGGCTGGACCTCCCACGATGTAGTGTCACGCACCCGCAAAATCGCCGGTACCCGAAAAGTGGGCCATGCAGGCACACTGGACCCGATGGCCACTGGATTGCTGGTCATCGGGTTCAACAAAGCCACAAGGCTACTCACCTACATCGTTGACACCACAAAGACCTACCAGGCCACTATCCGGTTGGGACATAACACAACCACTGACGACGCCGACGGTCAGATTATTCGAACACGATATGCCAACGCTGTCACCGCCCAAGACATCAATCAGGCCATAGCGTCCCTTACCGGTGACATCCAACAGGTACCATCAGCTGTATCTGCCATTAAAATTGATGGAAAACGGGCATACCAGCGTGTCCGAGACGGCGAAACTGTAGACATCCCGGCTCGTGCTGTCACAATTCACCGTTTCGATGTACAAGCAATCCGGCGGGCCGATGACGGCAAAACTATAGATGTCGATGTTGAAATAGACTGCAGCGCCGGTACGTATATCCGGGCGTTAGCACGCGATATGGGTGAAGACCTGCAAACCGGCGGATACCTGACCGCACTGCGGCGCATTGCCGTTGGTCCGTATCACGCCGATAACGCCGTTACGCTAGAACATCTGGCGGAACACTTCACATATACCGATATTTCAACTGCTGCCACGAAATTGTTTAACACCCGTTCCGTAAGTACAGCAGAAGCCCAAGATCTTGTCCACGGTCGCCGAATCGCACCGTCTGGAACCGACCAACTACAAGCCGCAACGCTATCAAACGGCCAGTTTATAGCCTTAATTGCAGATGTTGAACGCGGCGGTACACTCGCAGCCAAGCCCAAGATTGTTTTTGCTACCGAATCAGACATTACTGGAGCACGCCCATGATTTTCGATGGCTGGTTTTATACCGGAGTGGGTATAGGTGCCCTATCTGGGCTGATCTGTATTATTGCGACCTGCGTTCGTAACTATCCTGCTGATTCGTCTATTTTATCGCTTGCAGCGGTAGAAGTTTTTCTGGCCGTCTATGCCGTTTATGCACTGATTTCGCCGGTGCCGCTCAGCGGTCCTGGCTGGGAATTCTGGGGCTATATCCTCACCGCGCTGATGTTGCCACCCATTGCGTTCTTCTGGGGAATAACCGATAAAACACGATGGTCCAATCTGGTCATGGCCGCTGTTGGGCCCACCATATTGGTCATGATTCACAGATTGCAGGTGATCTGGCATGGCTGAACCCGCAGGCCGAACCAAAGGTGTCGGACGCATTATCGTTATGATATATGCGATCCTAGCGTTAGCCGCCTCATGGCGCTCCGGCTTCCAAATACTCACGAAGTTCGATCACGCCCCTGTCGCGTTTATTCTCTCGGCTTTATCCGGGCTCATCTACATTGTGGCAACCATTGCCCTGGCAACCCCTGGTCGTCGCGCCTGGCACATTGCACACGCGGCGGTATGGTTTGAGCTCATCGGCGTCATCGTCATCGGCATCTGGTCGCTAATGGCCCCACAACTCTTCCCGGAACCTACCGTATGGTCTACATTCGGTATCGGCTACGGCTTCATCCCGCTAGTCCTACCTATTATTGGTTTATATTGGTTGCATCGCCACCGGCCTCAACCGATAACCTAAGCTCAACGGGTCACGACACAAAGGAAGAAACCAAGTGCAATACTGGGCAGGTACCGCCGCCATAGAACAGCCAATGGCGCCATCTGTGGTGACGCTCGGCAACTTCGATGGTGTGCATCGAGGTCATCGAGCAGTGCTGAAACTTGTGGTTGATATCGCAAAACAGCATGACCTGATGTCCGTGGCCGTTACCTTTGATCCGCATCCGCGCTTAGTGCACCTGCCCGAAGAACCACTAGTACCCATTGTCTCGTTACCCCAAAAAGCCCAGCTTTTAGCCTCGTGTGATCTAGACGCCACATTGGTGATCCACTACACGCTGAACTTTGCCCGTCAAACCGCCGAGCAATTTGTGGAGAATATCTTGGTCAAAGCTCTCAACGCTAGCATCGTGGTTGTGGGAACAGACACTCGCTTCGGTGCTGGCAACAGTGGTGATATAAATACACTGCGCCACCTGGGAAAACATCATGGTTTTGACGTCGTTCAGGTCGACGACGTTGGGGAATCCGAACGCTGGTCATCTACCTGGGTGCGCGATACCCTGGAGGCCGGTAAAGTCGCCCAGGCTGGGCGGATTCTGGGTCGCTACCATACGGTTGAAGGCGAGATTGTCCATGGGCATGCGCGCGGTCGGGAACTGGGCTTTCCCACCGCAAATTTTGCCTCAGATTCCCAGGGCATGATCCCTGCAGATGGCGTATATGCCGGTTGGTTTGTCGATGCCCAGGGGACCCGGCTGCCAGCAGCTATCTCAGTGGGCAGCAATCCGACCTTCAATGACGTAGTCCGAACCGTAGAGGCCCATATCATCGACCGCCCCGACGACGAAAACTTGGAAGACTTTAACCTCTACGGGCAACACTGTGCAGTGGAATTTGTGGCACGCATCCGCGGCATGCAGGCATTCACCGGGATTGAAGACTTGATTGACCAAATGGACAGCGATGTTCACCGAGCTTCAGCCATCTTAGCCGGTGATGCCCCAGAAATAGATGCTCCCGAACCACGGAGCATCACCTAAGTGAGCAGTCAACCGACCGCGGCTCCCATATTAAACAAGGCTGCGCGCGACCGTTATACGTTGGCCTTTGATACCGACCAGGCAGAGGTGTACCACGGAGTAAGGCCTGGATATCAAGCCGACATCCTAGACTTTTTAACCCCAGCTACACCGGGACTTGCCGTTGATATGGGCGCCGGAACTGGATTGTTTACTGACCGCATGCTAGCAGCTGGTTGGAATGTGGTGGCTGTTGATCCGGCCGCAAATATGCTGTCAATCTTGGCTCAACGAGCCCCTCAGGCAGCCACCGTTGTATCGACCGTTGAAGATTTGGATACCACCGGGCTAGCGCACCGGGCACAGTTGGTCGTCTCAGCCCAGGCATGGCATTGGATCGACACCGAAAAAGGATGCCAAAAAGTGGCGGAACTGCTTACGGATGATGGTATTTTTGGCATCGTCCATCACCAGATAGACACCTCTATTCCATGGGTGTTACGCCTGTGCAAAATTATGCACTCTGGAGATATCCACCCGATAGATCAACCACCGGAAACCACAAAGCACTTCAGCCAGCCCGTAGGCAAATGGTGGCGTTGGCAACAAGAATTAACTGTCGAGGAACTACATCAGTTGATGATGACCAGGGCGTTTTATTTGCGAACGCATGACCGGCAACGTCATAGGATGCATGACAACCTCAACTGGTATTTACTGGAACACCTTGGTTACGCTCCTGAATCTACGGTGTATGTCCCTTATCTCACCGCAGCCTGGCGCATGCAGCCAACCCAATTGGGACAGGCAAGTGCCACATGGTAGGCTAGACGGTTGGTGCACGCTGCGGTCCGCGGTGGCGTCACCCACCGAACGCGGTGCTTGAATGATCGCGGTACAACTCTCAAGGAGTTTTAATGTCGATTACCCGTGAAGTGAAACAGCAGATTATCACTGAATACGCCACTCATGAAGGTGACACTGGTTCACCGGAGGTACAGGTAGCTGTACTGTCCCGTCGTATTTCTAATCTGACTGAACACCTCAAGGATCACCCACACGATCACCACACTCGCCGTGGCCTGATGGCTCTGGTTGGTCGCCGTCGTCGTATGTTGCAGTACCTGTACTCCGAAAATATTGAACGTTACCGTTCACTAATCGAACGTTTGGGTCTGCGCAAATAAGGTGAGACGCAACTAGGGGCGGCGCTCCGGGAGATGTACCGGACGCCGCCTTGAAGTTTAACTAGAATAGAACATGGTACCGAACGGTACCGAATAAGTTTTGCATCAAACCTGTTATGAGTCCCGGTCCTCGACAGTGGCTTCCGGAGCAGACGTTGCGGAGGCTTCGATCGAAGACCGACCTGCAGGTTTTGGTGCAAATTGTATGGAAGGAGACCTATGGAAGGTCCAGAAATTCAATTTGCAGAAGCCGTTATTGACAACGGCAAATACGGTACCCGTACCGTACGTTTCGAAACCGGACGTCTGGCCAAGCAGGCTGCGGGGTCAGCGTTTGTCATGATCGACGAAGAAACCTCGATGCTGTCGGCCACGAGCGTTGGAAAAAATCCCCGTGAAGGTTTTGATTTTTTCCCGCTGACGGTAGACATTGAAGAACGACAGTATGCAGCCGGTAAGATTCCGGGTTCGTTCTTCCGCCGTGAAGGACGCCCATCGACAGACGCGGTTCTGACCGCGCGCTTGATTGACCGCCCGCTCCGTCCAGCATTCGCCCACGGTATCCGTAATGAAGTTCAAGTAGTTGTGACTGTCACATCGATTGCTCCGGATGAGCTCTACGATACCGTAGCCATCAACGCAGCTTCGATGTCTACCACGTTATCCGGCATGGATTTCGCCGGACCAATCGGTGCGGTACGCATTGCCCTGGTCGCTGAGGAAGACGGCACTACTCAGTGGGTAGCGTTCCCGAAACATTCGCAGCTAAAAAACGCTGTATTCAACATGGCAGTCGCAGGCCGCATCGCCGATGACGATATCGCCGTGATGATGGTCGAAGCAGAAGCCACCGAAGATGCTTGGGACATGATCCAAGACAAGGGCGCTTCAGCACCGACAGAAGAGATCGTTGCTGAAGGTCTTGAGGCTGCCAAACCATTCATTAAAGTGCTATGCGAAACACAGGCAGATCTAGCTGAGCGTGTTGGCAAAGAACCCATTGAAATCCCACTCTTTGTCGATTACCAGCAGGACGCATTCGATGCAGTCGAAGATTACGCTACCGCACGGTTGACCGAAATTTTCTCGATTGCAGATAAACAGACTCGAGAATCGGCTTCAGACGAGTACCACCAAGAAGTCATCGAAGCCCTTGCCGGCGAAGGCAAGCCCTTTGAACAACGTCAAGATGAAATCGTCAAAGCATACGGTGCCGTAACCCGCCATATCGTGCGTCAACGNNNGTGCTGACCGATCAGGTTCGCATCGACGGTCGTGGCTTGACTGACATCCGCCAGCTGACCGCTGAAGTAGACGTTCTGCCACGCGTCCACGGCTCAGCGATCTTTGAGCGCGGCGAAACCCAGATCATGGGCGTTACCACACTGAACATGCTTAAGATGGAACAGAGCTTGGACTCGTTGAGCCCAGAAACCTCCAAGCGCTACATGCACCACTACAATTTCCCGCCCTACTCAGTGGGGGAGACCGGTCGCGTCGGCTCACCAAAACGTCGCGAAATCGGCCACGGTGCACTGGCAGAACGAGCACTGCTTCCTGTTCTACCATCACGTGAACAGTTCCCATATGCCATCCGCCAGGTATCCGAAGCCCTAGGATCCAACGGTTCTACCTCGATGGGCTCCGTATGTGCCTCGACTTTGTCGCTATACAACTCGGGTGTACCATTGCGCGCTTCTGTTGCAGGTATTGCCATGGGCTTGGTGTCGGACACGGTAAATAACGAAACCCGCTACGCTGCACTGACCGACATTCTCGGAGCAGAAGACGCCATGGGCGATATGGACTTCAAGGT
>DEPX01000131.1:0-878 GCA_002358975.1 Micrococcaceae bacterium UBA3381
ACGGATACCTTCCAAGGAGACACCGTCACGTGATAACGATTGAATCTGACGTAAAAGTCGGACATCTTCGGCAGAATATCGGCGTTGACCACCGGATTGGCGTTCAGGCACCACAAGCCCCATGCGGTCGTACTGCCGCAGGGTTTGGGGATGCATATCGGCTAATTGTGCCGCTACCGAAATGACGTAGATGGGATCGTGTTTGTGACGGTTGGCCATTACAACCTAGCTTTCTGTGCCAGCTCGGCCCGCGGATCGAAGCCCTGGGTCGCCGTCTGATACGCTTCGACGGCGGCACGTGCCTCGTCGGAGAGCCCATCGGGTACTTCAATAACCAGTTCCACCAGCAGGTCACCGGTTGCTTTAGAGGTTTTTATGCCTCTGCCGCGTAACCGTAGGACACGGCCCGACGACGACCCGGCGGGGACACCGATTTTTACGGTGCTGTCCAATGTTGGTATTTCGATCGTAGTACCCAATACTGCTTCATCGAAAGATACCGGCACCTGTAGGCGAATGTTATTGCCATCGCGTTCGAATACCGGATGCGAGGCAACGGATACTTTCACCATCAAATCGCCACGTCCACCGGTGCCCTGTTGGCCTTTACCTTTGACGCGCACCGTTTGGCCGTCTTTGACGCCGGCCGGGATCCGTACCTCATTAGCGGCACCATAACTGGTGGACACATGAGTAGTGGTTCCCCGAACGGAGTCAGCAAAGCTGATGGTTACCGAACCTTTAATATTGGCGCCTTTGGTTGGTGGCTGCTGGTATTGGAAGCCTTGACCACCGCCGAATCCGCCAAAGATATCGCTGAATCCACCTTGTCTACCGCCGGCTTGGCCGAAGAGTCCCGAAAAGATATCTTCGAAACC
>DEPX01000131.1:976-2575 GCA_002358975.1 Micrococcaceae bacterium UBA3381
TCGGACAGCACGGTATTGGCTTCGGTGATTTCCTTGAAACGCTGTTCGGCTGCCTCATCGCCAGGGTTGGCATCGGGGTGATATTTCCGAGCAAGCTTGCGATATGCCTTTTTGATATCGCTGGCACTGGCGTCTTTATCGACACCTAAAATGGCGTAGAAATCTTTTTCTAGCCAGTCTTGAGAGGCCATGTGCCCTCCTTTCTCTTACTCGTTACCCGCAGACACCATTACTTGGGCCGCGCGCAGCACCCGTTCGTTGTATAGGTAGCCGTTACGGAATACTTGTACGATGTGCTCTTCTGCGATCTCCGACGACGGCTGACGCAACATTGCTTCGTGGTGGACTGGATCGAATGGTTCACCCACAAGCGTTTCGGCATCGTGTTTGACCAAGCCGAAACCCTCTAGAGCGGATATGAGTTTACGCGAAATTGCGGCAAATGGACCGTCGAGATCTCCTGCATCGTGTGCCGCATCGATATCGTCGATAACCGGCAGCAACGCTTCTAACATCGCGAAAGTAGCGTTATCTTTGGCAACGTCGCGGTCACGTTCCACACGACGACGGTAATTGACGAACTCGGCCTGCAACCGTTGCAGATCTTCACGCAACGCTTCGGTTTCGTCTTCAACGGCAGCTGCTTCTTCGGCTTCGGGTTCATCCTCGGCCTCGGCCGCATTCAAAATGTCTTCGACCTGAGATAACGGGTCGGCGTGCTCCTCAGTGGTGTCGCTGTCTGTTGTCGTTTGGTCACGGAGCTGACCGGTCTCGGGATCGACCCGACGTTTGTCAGTAAAACGGATCGGCTCTTGTTCTTCGTTATTGTGCTGATCGGACATAATAGAACTCCTGTAAAAAACGCCAAGGCCGGCCGGAAACCGGCCGGCCTTGGATACTTAGCTAACGCGAAGACTAGTTCTTGGTGTCTTCTTCTTCGTCAATGACTTCGGCATCAACGATATCTTCGTCCTCATCAGCGGCATCAGTAGTCTGTGCATCGTCCTGACTGGACTGGGCATACAGTGCTTCGCCGATCTTGGTCTGCGACTGCTGCAGTTTTTCAAAAGCAGCCTGGACTTCGTCGTCGTTGTCTTGTTTCTCAAGGGCTTCCTTGAGAGCGTCAACATCGGCCTGAACTTCAGTCTTTACATCCGCTGGCAGCTTGTCATCGTTGTCTTTGAGCAGCTTGTCAACCGAGTATGCAGTGGTTTCTGCAGCGTTGCGGGCCTCTGCGGCTTCACGGCGCTTCTTGTCTTCTTCGGCGTGAGTCTCAGCGTCTTTAACCATGCGGTCAATGTCCTCATCTGATAGTGAGGTACCACCGGTGATGGTCATGGACTGCTCTGTGCCGGTCGAACTGTCTTTAGCGGAAACGTGCACAATACCGTTGGCGTCAATATCGAAGGTAACCTCAATCTGAGGCATACCACGTGGCGCCGGGGCGATACCCGTTAGCTGGAAGTTACCCAGTGGTTTGTTGTCTGCGGTAAATTCACGTTCACCTTGGAAAACCTGAATATCGACTGACGGCTGGTTGTCGTCTGCGGTCGTGAAGGTTTCGGAGCGTTTGGTTGGAATAGCCGTGTTGCGCTCAAT
>DEPX01000131.1:2659-3069 GCA_002358975.1 Micrococcaceae bacterium UBA3381
ACGTCTTTACGGTCGCCAGCAAGCACACCAGCCTGAATGGCAGCACCAACCGAGACAACCTCATCCGGGTTGACGCCGCGGTTTGGTTCTTTACCACCGGCCAGTTTTTCTACTAGATCCGAAACAGCTGGCATACGGGTTGAACCGCCAACCAGGACTACGTGGTCAATATCGGATACTGAGACGCCAGCTTGTTTGATGACGTCTTCGAACGGACGACGGGTGCGATCCAACAGGTCTGAAGTCATGTCTTCAAACTTTGCACGTGATAGGTGCTCGTCCAGGTGGACGGGGCCGTTTTCTGTGACGGAAAGGTACTGCAGTGAAATGTTAGTCGAGGTTGCCGAGGACAGTTCCTTCTTTGCCTGTTCAGCGGCTTCCTTCAGACGCTGCAGCGCAATCTTGTCGTT
>DEPX01000131.1:3188-3829 GCA_002358975.1 Micrococcaceae bacterium UBA3381
GAGAAATCGTCTTCGTCTTTACCAACTTCTAGCAGCGAAACGTCAAACGTACCGCCACCGAGGTCGAAGACCAGAATGAGCTCGTCTTCCTTACCGCGTTCCAGACCGTAGGCCAGTGCGGCCGAGGTCGGCTCGTTGATAATACGTGAAACGTTCAGACCGGCAATTTCACCGGCCTCTTTCGTGGCTTGACGTTCGGCGTCATTGAAGTATGCCGGTACGGTAATAACAGCATCGGTAACATCTTCGCCAAGATACTCTTCAGCGTCGTGCTTGAGTTTCATCAAGATACGGGCTGAGATTTCCTGGGCGGTATATGATTTCTCATCGATTTCAGCGTTCCAGTCGGTACCCATATGGCGCTTGACCGAGGAGATGGTGCGCTCTGGGTTGTTCACAGCCTGGCGCTTGGCAATATCACCGGTAAGTACTTCGCCACCTTTAGTAAAGGCGACTACCGACGGCGTGGTACGCGAACCCTCAGCGTTCGCGATGACTGTTGGGTCGCCACCTTCCAGTACGGCAACTACCGAGTTGGTGGTACCCAGGTCAATACCTACAGCACGTGACATACGTGATTCCTTTCCTTAAAACTTTTGTTATAAGCTGCTTGAGCTCTCTACACTCAAGGTGCCACAGGT
>DEPX01000131.1:3923-8538 GCA_002358975.1 Micrococcaceae bacterium UBA3381
ACTTTTATTCCGCCATCACTAGCTTTTCTCTATGCCGTGTGTCATACCAACACAGTGTCGCCTGCATCCCCGTGACTATGCTCTAGCATTGAGGCATGTCACGCTACTCCCCTACCCGCCCACTCATTATTGGCATTGATGGCCGGTCTGGCTCCGGTAAAACCGTACTGTCCCGAGTCCTAGCGGAAAGTCTCGAAGACTCCCATCAGGTGAGGGTGCTACGGCTTGAGGACCTATATCAAGGTTGGAACGGTCTTGCTACCGGCATGCAGATTTTTAGCCAGGATGTGCTCCCGAGGTTAGCCG
This sequence comes from Micrococcaceae bacterium UBA3381, assembly GCA_002358975.1. GTDB lineage: Bacteria > Actinomycetota > Actinomycetes > Actinomycetales > Micrococcaceae > Yaniella. Next base: position 4,230 of record DEPX01000131.1, read on the forward strand.
CAGGCGAAACAGCAACGTATCAAACCTGGGATTGGCACGCGGCGGGTAGTGACGAAGGAAACCTGGGCGATATTGTGTCCACCGATCCCGCCGAGGTGATCATTTGTGAAGGCGTCGGGGTGGGGGCTCGCGCCAATCGCGAGCTATTGGATATTTTAATTTGGCTGCGGGTGCCAGATCAGGTCCGTTATGACCGGGCGATGCAGCGTGACGGGGAAAGCTATCGGGGCCAGTGGGACAACTGGGCTGCACAAGAACGGCTAATGCTGGACCAAGACCAAATTTATGACGAGGCCGACCTGGTTTTGGTCGCTAGTGAACCTGATGAACGTCACCATACTTCGGCGTTGGCAGTGGTGAGTGCCATGCTGGAATCTGAACGCAGCCTCGATGATGATTCACAGACTAGCTCGTTAGAGCGCTAGCACAGTCGTATTTGGCATCGCTTATTGCAGTGCAGAAGTCAGGCGATAGACATTATCCAGCCAGCGCTTATACCGTGGTCGAGCTAACCATTCCTTCAGCGTCAAATGGTCACACTGAACCTGGTATCCGTCGATGATTTCACCGAGTTTTGCCACCTCTTCGGAGCCCACCACCATGACAGTGACCTCAGAATTCAATGAGAACGAACGCATATCCATGTTCGATGACCCAAATAGTCCTACATCGTTATCGATCGTCAACAGCTTGGCGTGCAGTACATCAGGATCTGGGTAGCGATAGATATGTATCCCGGCACGCAGGAGTTGTTCGTAATAGGACTGCTGGGCATGATGTACCGCAATTTGATCGGCGCGGCGCACCACCAGCACCTCAACGCGTACGCCGCGCTGGGCAGCACTAGTGAGGGCATAGAGCATTGAATCATCCGGTACCAAATATGGGGTGACAACCCGGATCGTATCCACAGCCGAGTAGAACAGATGGTTGAAGGCACGCAGGTTATTTTCTTGGGAGAATCCGGGACCAGACGGAATGATCTGTGCTGCTGGTCCTTCATGGTTGTGAATCTCTGTTTCGGTAACACCGCGCAGGTCTTGTTGAAGTTGCTGGCCGGTCTCAGAAAACCAGTCCGCAGCAAAGACCAGATCCAGCGAAGCCACGGTGGGACCTTCCATCCGGGCCATCATGTCCTGCCAATGCCTACCTATCCGATGGGCTGAGGCACGTTTATACCCGGGTTCGATCAAGTTCATCGAACCGGTATAACCAACTATGCCGTCGACAATGACCATTTTGCGGTGGTTGCGTAAATCCGGGCGCTGGTATTCGCCCCGCCAGGGTCGAACGGACATGGAGCGGTGATATTCAATGCCGTTAGCTTCCAAGCGGGTCAAGAGTTTCCGATAACCTCGTACTCTGACGGTACCGATGTGGTCAAAAATCAAGCGCACCTTGACACCACGCTGCACTGCTCGGGCCATGGCTTCGAAGACTATATCGGCATATCCCGGCCGATTCTTGGGATCGGTGCCTAGGATATAGAACATCACATTCACATAATTTTTGGCGGTATCAATGTCATCGGCCATGCGCTGCAGGGTATGGCGATAATCCGTCAAGTACTCAAAGTCGTTGCCGTCCAGCATTGGAAAGCCGGTGAGTCGGCGGGTAAGTTTTGAGTTGGCGGCCACATACCTTGGTGCGGCACCGACTTGGTCTGGAAGGTCCATGTGTGCGGTGGCTCGGCGTAATTCGGAATTCACCGCTATTTGCCGAGATCGACGCTGACCGCCCAGGCGGAAAGAACCCAGCAATAAGAACAGCAACAATCCTGGGATGGGAAAGAAGAAAATTACCAGCAACCAGGCCATCGCGACAGCCGGTCGACGGTTACCCGGCACAATCCCCAATAAGGCGATGCGGATAGCGAAGTCGGCGCAAGTGAATAGCACTCGCGCCCAGAATGGAAATTCCGCGAAGTCAGCCACCGTCCAAACCATGAGTGACAGTCTAAAGGACCTCGTCGATTCCATAGGCAGCACCACGGTCCGTGAAGTACAGTTACGCCCTGACAAGCCATGCACTACAGTTGTATAGGGCTGAAATGCCTGTCTCTAGTCTTCAGTTTAAAGGTGACCATGGCTAAGCTTTTGTATCGTCTTGGGCTCAGTGCAGCTAAACGACCCTTTGGGGTGTTGTTTACTTGGTTGGTTTTATTAGCTCTTGCAGCCGGGTCGTATATTATGTTTGGCGGTACGCTGGTTTCGTCCGTGCAGATCCCTGGGACCCCGACGGCGCAAACCACTGACCGCTTAGAAGAAGAATTCCCCGACGCGGCACGTGGGGCAGGCGATGTGGTATTTCAGACCACGGATGGTTCAGCCTTGACTGACGAGCAGCACAACGCCATTATCAGTTTGCTCGATGACACTCGGAACATTGACGGCGTCGAAGATGTGGTGGACCCCTTTGAGACTGACGCCGACCTAATCGACCAACGCCAAGAGGTCACTGAGGGACGCCAAGACCTGGATGAAGTTGAGAAGCAATTAGAACAGGCGCCCGATCAACTGGATGCCGCTGAGGCTGAACTGGACTCTTCTGCAGAAGACCTTGATGCTGCTCAAGAACAACTTGATGCTGGAATTGACCAAGCAGTAGCCGCTGGCATGTCCGATGCTGCGGCCAAAGAACAGTTTAGCGCGCAACAAGAACAATTAGATGATGCGCGTGAACAACTCGAAGAAGGCCGCGAACAGCTTGCTGATGAACGCGCCGATTACGACCAAGGCGTCCAAGATGTCGAAGACGGCAGAGAACTCACAGATCTAAGTGAACGGTTGTTAGCGACAACTAAAGACTACTCATTGGTTTCCGATGACGACTCTGCTGCAGTAGCAACCGTTCAGTTCACCGAACAAGATTTAGATGTCGACCAAAGTGTCCGCCAAGATGTGGTAAATACATTGACACGGGCCGATATCGACAACGTTGAAGTCCTACCTTCTCAGGAGATCTCACAGACGCTGCCTCAGGTCCTTGGTTTGGCCGAAGTACTCGGACTGGTTGTTGCCGGGGTGGTGCTGGTGATTATGTTGGGTACGTTCATTACCGCCGGACTGCCTATCATCAACGCTCTGGTGGGCGTTGGTGTCGGTGCACTCATTGCTATGGCATTTTCCTCCGTGGTCGAGATGAACTCAACAACACCGGTACTGGGTGTCATGCTCGGCCTGGCCGTGGGCATCGACTATGCACTATTCATTGTCCACCGACATCGAACACAGCTAAAGTCCGGTATGGCATCAGGCCATTCGATCGGCATGGCCAATGCTACGTCCGACAATGCTGTGGTCTTTGCCGGCTCCACTGCAGTCATAGCACTGCTGGCGCTAAATCTTACCGGCATCCCATTTCTTGGGCTCATGGGGACCGTTGCTGGCTTCGTTGTAATCGTAGCTGTTCTAGTGGCTATTACGTTAACCCCAGCGTTACTATCATTATTGGGCCGCCGTGTGCTGGCAAAACGCGAACGCTTAGCACTTGCAGACCGCACCGAGCGCAGCAAACCGCAAAAACAGCTCTCCCCGATGTCTGGTACCCGGGCAGTGCTTACAGCAATAGCGGCCATTGCTGTCCTAGTTACCGTTGCGATCCCGGTATTTTCCATGCGTCTGGGCATCCCCGATGGTGCATCTGAAGCACCCGATACGACCGAGTATCAGGCCTATGCCGCTCAGGCTGAGCAGTTTGGGGCCGGTAGCACTTCGCCAATTATTGCGGTAGCAGATGTCCCATCAGACCTCTCTGATAGACAGTTACTAAAAACCACTGTTGAACAAGCCGAACAGCTCGCAAGCCTGGATCATGTGGCCCATGTAGTTCCGGTTGGTGAAAACGATGCTGGCGACATCACCATGTTCCAGGTGATCCCCACCGATGACGCCAACTCAAAAGCCACCATCCAATTGGTCCATGATTTACGTGACCTAGAACTGGTTGGCGAAGTGACCAACCTTGCACTGGCCGGTCAATCGACTGCAATGATCGATATCTCCAATGCACTAGCCGATGTCCTGCCGTTATATTTGAGCGTGGTGGTGGGGCTGTCACTGATCATTATGGTGTTGGTCTTTCGCTCCCTGGTAGTGCCCCTCATTGCTTCCGGTGGTTTTGTGCTCTCGGTGGGTGCGGCCATGGGTGCTGTCGTGGCAATCTATCAGTGGGGCTGGTTCGGTGATGTCTTTATGGTTCACCACCCAGCACCGGTGTTGTCATTCCTGCCCACGATTATGATCGGTGTGTTGTTCGGCCTGGCGATGAACTACCAGCTGTTTATTTCGTCCGGAATGCGCGAGGCTTA
>DEPX01000131.1:8617-12081 GCA_002358975.1 Micrococcaceae bacterium UBA3381
GTCACCGCGGCAGCAATTATTATGATTTCGGTATTTAGCGGATTTATCTATGCCGATGACCCCTACATCCGCTCCATCGGTTTCGGCCTAGCCATTGGTGTGGCCTTTGATGCATTCCTAGTTCGGATGCTATTGGTTCCGGCCCTGATGCACCTGTTAGGCCCAACTGCCTGGTACATGCCAAAATGGTTGAACCGTATCCTGCCGGATGTAGATGTTGGAGGCGCCAAACTTGCCGAAATTGATCCCTCCGAATGGTCGGTCAAACATCGCAAGTCTACGACTCGCCGGTCACAACCTCCGCTACTGACGACAAATAGCTAAGCTGAAAACATCAACGTGAGAAAGGCAGAACCCATGAATTCTATGCTGCAACGACTCGTACGCACCGGCGTCTCCATGGGCGCGGGTTTCGTCGGGGCCAAAGCCGTCGAAGCTATCTGGAAAGCCGCAACCGGTAGTAGCAATGCCCCGGATGCCGAAGACGACGACTCGACACTGCTGCAAATTGTCGCCTTCGCGACCATCTCCGCCGGCGTATCGGCGCTGGTCGAAGTCGGCTCACAGCGCCTAGTTTCTAAGGCAATGTCTGACACCGGAAATAGGGTGTCCAAACAACTAGGCACCGCAGAAGTTTAAGCGCGATAACACATCTTTGTTCTACGAAGCAGGCAACGTCAGACAATAGCTCTGGCGTTGCCTGGATTTAACCGTCGAACTCGGCTCTCACCAATAGGCGCGCGCTGTTTCAGCAACCTGTGCGATCTCTGTTAGTCCGGCATCCATGACACTCACCGGCCGCTGTTGCCGGTTCCAGTCGTCTACCGATGGGGTTAACACTGCGATCCGAAAATCGTCCCTACGCCACGATTCCAGCGTTGTCGTAGCACCGGGCTCACAATCTCCTGCTTGGCTAATGAGTTGTTCAAACGCCAATTGTGACGCGTGACCAACCTGAGCGGCGGCTTTGCCCGTGGATAATTCCAGGTGAGGGTTGAGCTCCACGGTCACTGTCACGTCCTGCTGGGTAAGCTGATTCAAACGTGGAAATTGCGTGCCGCCAACCTGTAGCTTTTTCAAACTCGAGGGTAGCGGGGTCAACGGTCCTGGGACAAAAGCCCGGACTTCAGCAGCTGCCGAGATGGCATTTACTCCGGGCAGAGCCTGCACATCGTGCCAGCGCTTATTTTCTGCCCGCCGAACCACTTTGCGAATCCATCCCGCTCGCCAATGTTGTACCTGGGCATACCATTGCCCGTCGGGATTAACAGCTCGTTGGTCTGCCAGTAGTTTCACCACTGCACTTCCTGCTGCTTCCAGCACCGCAAGGTGGTTTGCTGGATCCTGTTTGTTTCGGCGGACCACCAATTGCATGGCCCAGGGCTCGGGATGATCTGTGTGCTGTGGCAATATTCTCAACTCTCTGGACCACTACGGACACGAATATTCTAGGCTGGAAGATATGGAACCTATGCTTGCCAACGACTGGCGGTCCTGGCGCAGCGAATCCAGGCTACACGGAAGACGCCCCAACAAAACCGATTTGGCCGAAACAGCCCGCATCGGCACAGGTCTTGACGATGTGCTGCCCTACCCCACCGATGCACAAAACACCCAGCTGCTGCGACTGTTGATCGTAGGCACCAATCCCAGCCCGTGGGCGGCGACCGTTAAAGCACCGTTTGCCCGTCCCGGTAACCGGTTCTGGGCGTCACTACATGCCGGCGGCATCACCGAACGGCTTGTCGCGCCAGCCGTCGGGTTAAGCCACGCTGATGAGCATATGCTTGCGATGCGCGGTGTCGGCATCACCAATATTGTTTCCAGGCCGTCATCGCGTGCCGATGAGCTCAGTCTGGAAGAACTTCGCACCGGTTGTGGCCAGTTGATTGAACGTATGCAAGTTCTGCGTCCACGTACCGTGGCCTTTACCGGAATCACAGCGTTTCGCCGCGCATTTAAAAAGCCCAAAGCAACATTGGGGTTACAGACCACCGAGGATCTTGCTGGCTGGCCAGAGCAGACACAACTCTGGGTCGTGCCCGATCCCAGCGGACTCAACGCCCATGAGTCCGTTACCTCACTTGCGGCCAAGTGGCAAGAAGTCTGGCTTGCCAGTGCCAGTTAGAATAGGCCACCCTACCGCCAATTCTTCTAATTTTAGTAAGGAGTTACCGTGCAAGACAGTGACCGTACGATACTTATTACCGGAGCTACCAGCGGATTGGGTAAGGCTGTTGCTCAGGCGCTCAGCACCCAGCCCGGCAGACTTATTCTGCACGGCCGAGATGCCCAGCGTCTTGACGAGCTTGCTGGCGAGTTGAACACCTCCGAAGCCACCATCGACGTCGTGCGTGCTGATCTCAGCGACCTATTGCAGGTTCGGCAGCTAGCTGATGATGTCTTTGAACTCACGGATCATCTTGATGTACTGGTCAATAACGCCGGTGTTGGCAAAGGTGCAGACGATACTCGCCAAGAATCGGCCGATGGATTTGAATTACGTTTTGCCGTCAACCATTTGGCACCATTTGCTCTAACTCTGCAGTTGTTGCCGTTACTCGAGACGGGTGCACCCAGCCGTATCGTCAACGTTGCCTCCGGGGCCCAAGATCCAATCGACTTCGATGACCCGCAGCTAGAGCAGGGTTACACCGGGAATCGCGCCTATAGTCAAAGCAAATTTGCCATGATCACCACGGGATTTCGGTTAGCCGAAAAGCTGCCACCAGAAGTGGTGACGGTAAATAGCCTGCATCCGGCTACGTTAATGCCGACCCGGATGGTCGAAGAGGGCTACGGTCATACGGTCGATGACTTACGCACCGGGGTGGCCGCGGTGGTGCGGCTGGTGATATCAGAGGACATGGAAGCAGTCAGTGGCCAGTACTTTTCCGTCCGCCAACGTGCGACAGCCCATGAACAAGCTTATGATCAAGACGTTCAACAACGTCTGTGGGAACTTAGCGAAGAACTCACCGGGATAAAACTCTAAGCCCGCTACCGGGTTGGGTCTGTGTCGTCGACGGTGCCTGCCGCATAGGCTGCCTGTCCGATGTGTTGTGTGGCGTCATCCAAGACACTAATCACCCGGATGCCAAGCGTGACCGGTGGGTCCCACTGCTCATCAATGACCCGATCCAACTCGGTCTCATTGAGCGTGGCAATCCACCGGGTAGCCATGGCGTATACGGCGTCTAAGTATTCGCGTAGCAGGCGTTTTCCATCAGGTGTTGCATCGACCGTAACGGCTCTGGCTTGTTCTGCTGATTGGCCGAGACCGACGTCGCCGGTACCAAGGTTAACGTCCGAAAGCCCAAATCGCGCATCGAAACCGTCCGCGGTCCACACCTGTTGCTGGTCGGCAAGCGGTGCGATCTGCGCATCCGTTTCGCGGGCGGTATGCCAGATGAGCCAGGCGATGGAATTTGGGTGGCCTCCCGGATGATTGTTGAGCTTGCTTG
>DEPX01000207.1:0-8348 GCA_002358975.1 Micrococcaceae bacterium UBA3381
TAGCGAAACCAGCCAGCCAAATGTTGTCGACTGAAATTCCAGATAACGTCTACCAGGGTCTCAAAGCATCCCAGGCTACTGATATTCATATCTTTGGTCGGCGCGGGCCCGCCCAGGTGAAGTTCACTCCGCTTGAGCTGCGTGAACTGAAGTCCGCTGAGGATGTCGACATCGTGTTATATGAAGACGATTTCGAATTTGATGAGGCTTCTGAAAAAGCCGCTGAGGAAGTAAACCAAGTGCGCAATATGGTCAATACTTTGACCAACTGGTTACTAGAACAAGATGATAACCCAGAAGGCACTGGTGCTTCGCGTCGCCTTCACTTGCACTTTTTAGAAGCCCCAGAAGAAATCTTGACTGAAGACGGTAAGGTCCGAGGCATACGCATGGAGCGCATGGCATTGGACGGTACCGGCAACGTCAAAGGGACCGGTGAAATGAAAGTGTACCCGGTTCAAGCGGTATACCGTGCGATCGGCTATTTTGGTTCTGCCATCCCAGAAATCCAGTTTGATGAAGAACGCGGTATTATCAAAAATGCGCAGGGTCGGGTCTTAGATGCCGATGGACGCCCGGTTCAAGGACTGTACACCTCTGGCTGGATAAAGCGCGGTCCGGTGGGGCTCATTGGCCACACCAAGGGCGACGCACTAGAAACCATTGGCCACATCATTGACGATGCCGAGCATCTCTACACCGCAGAAAACCCTGACGAAGACGCTATCTTAGAACTGCTGCACCAGCGTGGTATAGAATATTCCGACTGGCGAGGGTGGCAGGAGCTTGATAGTCACGAAATCAATTTGGGTGATGTGGAAACACAAACTGGTCCGGTCGAACGCGAACGCGTCAAAGTCGTGGACCGTGACGAACAAGTTCGAATCTCCCGCGCGAAGACACGACAAGCCGCACATAGTTAGAGGACGCTACCAGCATGCAACACCGTGCGACACGAAACCGTACTAAAACATGGTTCCTTTTTGCCCTCATGTTGGGGATCCTTGTCGCTATTGGTGGCGTTATTTCTGCCTCCAGCGGCAACAGTTTGTGGATCATCATGTTTACCGGTATCGGCCTAATTTCCACGGCAGTAATGTACTGGAACTCCGATAAAATCGCGCTGCGCAGTATGCAAGCGTATCCTGCTGACCCGCAGCAATTTCAAGGTCTCTACGATATGGTCAACGATCTTGCTCAGCGGGCCGGCGAACCTGCGCCACGGATCTATTTGTCACCTACACAACAGCCCAATGCGTTTGCCACTGGACGCAATCCGAAAAATGCCGCTATTTGCTATACCGAGGGCATCATGCATCTACTCAACCCGCGTGAGCTGCGTGCTGTGACAGGACACGAGTTGATGCACGTATATAACCGGGATATCCTAACGTCCTCGGTTGCGGCAGCTATCGGTACGGTGATCCAGGGCGCCGCTTATATGCTGATGTTTAGTCGAAATAACAATAATGTACTGTTTAGCCTATTAGGGGCCATTTTGGCACCTGTGGCCGCATCACTTGTCCAAGCTGGTATCTCTCGCGATCGCGAGACCTCGGCCGACCACGATGGTGCGCAATTGACCGGTGATCCGTTGGCATTGGCGTCGGCGCTAGAAAAGATCTCTGGTGGCGTACAGCGTCATCCTTTGCCCGCAGATAACCCCCGGATCAAGTCGGCATCGCACATGATGATTGCTAGCCCGTTTAGTGGCAAAGTGCGCAATTGGTTTTCAACCCATCCGGCTGTTCAGGATCGGGTGGTGGCCTTGACCGAGCAGGCTCGACAAATGGGCCAACAACCTTAGATACCTTTGGCGTCCCAATGGCGTTGAAGCTCGTCATTTACCGGACGGGCAAGCAGATCTCGACGGGCCGTATTGGCCGAGTTTAACGCTTCGTTATGATCCAAGCGTGCGTCGCGTGCAATTCGGTCTTGCTCACGTTCAAAAGAAGCATTCTGAACCGGAGTAGGTTCGGTTTTCAGTTCGTCCAACTGAGCTTCTAATTTGAGTTGGGAAGCAGCAGCCTCTTCCAAGACGTGAGGCTCAGACATGATATCCACCAGGCTCGCATCAACAACAAGACCATCGGGATGAGTAAATCCATTACGTAACGCCGGCTGTAAGACATTATCCGGATGGATTGGATCTTCAAAGTGCGCAAACGTTAGCTGATCGAAGGGCACCTCATCTTGTTGTTTGACCAGCAGCTCCCCAACCGACAATGGGCTAGTAAAAACTTCGTGATCGAAAGTTATCAGATACAGCATTAAGGAAACTCCTAAACGTTATTTGAAGTTAATGAACTGCAGCGCGGCATCTTCAAAATCGCGAAGCATGGTGATGGTGGCTTGTAGGTCATCGCGAGATTTTGATGTAACACGCAATTGGTCGCCCTGGATGTTGGCCTTGACTGATTTTGGCCCATCGTCACGGATCAATTTGGAAATTTTCTTTGCGGTTGGCTGATCGATACCTTCTTTAATGGTTGCTGAGATCTTGTACTGCTTACCCTGTGCCACGGGTTCTGCGGCGTCTAGTGATTTCAGCGAAATGCCGCGACGCACTAGCTTTGATTGCAATACATCCAGTGCAGCTTTGACACGTTCTTCAGCATTGGCACTTAGCTCAATGGTGTTTTCGGTGTGCTCGATCGTAGCGCCGGTGTCTTTGAAATCGTAGCGCTGTTGAATTTCTTTGAATGCCTGGTTGACCGCATTAGCAACTTCTTGTTTGTCCACTTCTGACACAATGTCAAAAGTTGATTCCTTAGCCATTCGGGCTCCTTCGAAATGCTTTGGTGTTTGGTTTGTGTCCGAGTTTAGCTTGAAACAGTTAATGACCATATGATTAAGGACCCACTATAAGATCCCAGGGCCTGGTATTTTGCTATGCTGAAACGCCCCGACGGCTCGATTAGCGAAAACAAAAAATGGCTGGTAATGTAATCAGTCGTGCACGCAAGGCGTACACATTGGCAGATTACCCAAGCGGCCAACGGGGGCTGACTGTAAATCAGCTGGCATTGCCTTCACAGGTTCGAATCCTGTATCTGCCACCAATAGAAATACTAGAACCCACGGTCCGACCGTGGGTTCTAGTATTTCTAATCGTCGGCATGAGTATTAGCAACTCATTCCAATACGCGACCGTACCGTTGAACGTGCGTAAGCAGCTTATCGGCCTGGTGCTTAAAATCCTTACTTGGCAGATCATGAGTGAAGCCAGTTATTGTCACGGCTGCAACTATGCGATTGTTGGTGTCACGTAGCGGGACCGCAACCGCCGTCATATCAGCGTCCCATTCATTATTTGAGACCGCCCAGCCTTGTTTGGCGACGGTGTCCAATTCCTTGCTTAGCTCTTGCGGGTCCGTGATGGTCTCATTCGTGAACCGTTCTAGCGGCGCCGAAAACAGTTGCTGCTGAGTGCTGCCGTCTGCTGCAGCAAGGAGTATTTTGCCACTACTAGTGGCGTGCCCGGGCGTGCGCCGTCCGACGTATTGACGTGGTGTGAAGAAACGTTCCGATGGGGCAGACTGGGCTATATTGACAGCATAAATATCATCAAGAATCGCAACGTTAGCAGTTAACTTGAAATGCTCGGCCACAGACTCAACTAAGACCTGTGCAGATTTAGTGAGATCACTTTGGGCGTTGACCGATCCGGCTAACTGCAAAATACCGTGACCTAATTCGTAGGAAAGGTCAGCTTTTCGTCGTGTAATCAAGGACTGCCGTTCTAAGGCTGCTAATAGGCGTGAAGCTGTGGACTTATGGACGTCCAACTCATGAGCAATGTCGGTCACCGTAGCGTGTTGGAGTCCGTTGAGTACCCACAGGATACGCAATGCTCGGTCTACGGATTGATTAGCGCTCATGCCGGTCGTACCTCATTCAAGTAATCGACGACCCCTGTTGTGGAACAGACCACAGGGTAACTAGAATCTGTGCCAAAGGTCACGGTTGCAATCTACGCACTAGTTGCAACATATGCAACCATCGGAGGGTTGATTCATGCAAACCGCGTACTCTTCAGATTCTCGTATCGTCATCATCGGCTCGGGTGTTGTTGGAGCGGCCCTGGCTGATGAGCTAACACAGCGTGGTGCCGATAATGTTACGGTGCTTGACCAAGGCCCGTTATACGACGTCGGTGGATCCTCATCGCATGCCCCGGGCTTCGTTTTTCAAATCAACCCGTCTAAAGCTATGTGCGAGCTGGCCCAACGTACGCTCAACAAGCTCGACACACTCGATCCTGGCAATGAAGAAGACTGGATACTCAAACGTGTCGGTGGCATTGAACTGGCGTACACCGACGAGCAAATGCGCGAACTGAAGCGCCGTCACGGTTTCGCTCAAGCATGGGGCGTAGAGTCAGAACTTATTAGTCCACAGCATACCAAAGAGCTCTGGCCAGCACTGGATACCAGTGAGCTTGTGGGAGCTTTGCATACTCCAACAGATGCGACGGTGCACTCGGTTCGGGCAATCACTGCACAGGCACAGCGTGCCATTGCTCATGGAGCGACATTTCATAGTTATACCCAAGTTATAGACCTCGTGCTTGACAATAGTGCAGTCACCGGTGTGCGCGTCGTCGATGCTTTGTCGGGCAATAATGAACGGGTCATTGACGCAGATATCGTAATTGCAGCTGGCGGTATCTGGGGCCCCACAATTGGAAAGTGGTTCGGTAAAGATTTACCAATGCAGCCGGTTGAGCACGGTTTTGGTTTTACCCACCGGCTGGCGGAATTCCAAGACGCCGCCACCAACGAGTCGTGCAATCTGCCTATGATCCGGCATCAGGGTTCCGGGCTGTATTTCCGTCAGCAAGGCGAGGCATTGGCGATTGGGGCCTATGAACATAGGCCATTAGAAGTCCGCCAAGATGAACTGGCAACAGCTGCCACTGCACACCAAACCGGTGTACAGCCTTCCATTCATCCGTTTACCTATGATGATTTTGCACCAACATGGCAGGAAGTACAGCGAATATATCCGGCGGTACGCTCGGCCGGGTTGGACGAAGCACGATCGTTTAATGGTATTTTTTCGTTCACTCCAGATGGTGACCCATTATTAGGGCATTCCAATGTGGTAGATGGCGTTTGGGTTGCACAGGCTGTTTGGGTGACGGCATCGGTGGGTGTTGCACAGGTGGTTGCTGAGTGGATCACAACTGGCAACCCTGGCATCGACACAGCGGACTTGGACTTGACTCGATTTGACCCACGGCTGCTGTCTACGGAATTTACTCGACAAAAAGGACTGGAATCTTACGATGAAGTTTACGATGTTCGGCATTCTCGGATGCCGTCAGTCAAATTACGCCGTCATCGGACCTCGCCATTCTATTTTCAGCAGAAGCTTGCCGGTGCACATTTCGTTGAAGCCAATGGTTGGGAACGCCCACTATGGCTAGAAGATAACCGTCGGGTATTAGAAGAACAAGATTTACACTTTCCCAAGGTGCCGGGCTGGGAGGCCACCGAGTTTTCTGATGTGGCGTTGGCCGAAGCCTGGGCGACGCGCAACCGTGTGGCCATGTACGATATGTCATCGCTCATGCGATTGCACATTATTGGAAATGACGCTTCGGCATTGCTAGAAAGAGTTACCACCAATAGGGTTTCGAAGGCTCCGGGATCGGTAACCTATTCGCTAATGTTGGACGAAAAAGGCGGAATACTGTCAGATATTACCGTTACTAGAGTCGCCGATGCGGAATATTTAATCGGCGCCAATAGCCATCGCGATCTGGTTCATTTACAAAACAACATTCGTGGTGCAGAAGATGTGACTGTAACCGACATTTCGCCAGGTACCTGCTGCATCGGACTGTGGGGGCCGCAGGCTCGGCAGGTATTGTCACAGTTGACTGACGACGATATTAGCCATGAGTCGTTCGGATATTTCAAGGCCAAACATCTACACGTTGCAGCCGTGCCTGTGCTGGCGCTGCGGGTCTCGTATGTCGGGGAACTCGGTTGGGAGCTCTACACTACGGCTGATCATGGGACGCGGTTGTGGGAGGAAGTCTATACCGCTGGCCTATCATCAGGCATTGTCATTGGTGGACGCTTGGCCTTTAACTCATTGCGACTGGAGAAAGGCTTCCGTGCCTACGGTGCTGACATGACCCGTGAGCACCGTCCGCAACAGGCTGGCTTAGGGTTCGCCGTGGGGAAGAAGAAAACAGGCTATATAGGGTATGAAGCTCTGGAACAACCGCCAATTACGCAGCAGAAAATGGTGTCACTGACATCGGATTTTCCGCATGGAGCACCTGAGGCTGGTTCGCCGGTGCGTAGCGTAACAGGCCAGCTCATCGGTTATACGGCTTCTTCAGATTTTGGCTACAGCGTCGGCAAGACGATCACTTATGCATGGTTGGCTCCGGACTTTGCCGAACCGGATACTGACGTAGTTATTACTCATTTTAATCGTTCGGTGCCTGCAACAGTCGCCGTGGATCCGATCTATGATCCGCAGGGCGACAAGATCCGTAGATAACTCTCGCTGGATTACATAGTTGTGGGGTAGATATCGGAGTGTATCTACCCCACAACTGCCTCGAACGTTTAACTAAACATCGGGTCGGCTGCCTTAGGGGCTCCGATACCGGGATCAATTTGATGTGGTCCGGCTGCCGATGGGCGAATATCAAAATCAAAGATCGCCGTCGGAATATAAACCGTAGAACATGAGTTCGGGATGTCTACTACCGATGAAAGGCGTCCCTCAATGGGCGCCGCGCCCAGAAGGAGGTAGGCTTGCTCCTTGGAATAGCCGAACTTGGATAGATACTCGATCGCGTGCAAGATAGCCCGTTGGTACGACAGGTGTGAATCGAGATAGCGTTGTTCACCATCCAGCGTCACCGATGTGCCAGAAAACGAGATCCATTCACTAAATTGCGGGTCTTGTCGACCGGGCATAAAGATGGCGTTTTCCGAGACCCCATAAGTTTCCATGCCGCCTTTAATGAGGTCGACGTGGAGATCCATAAACCCACCCATTTCGATGCCACCACAAAAGGTGATTTCTCCGTCACCCTGCGAGAAGTGGAGGTCACCGACGGAAAAGTTTGCACCATCAACATACACGGGATAAAACGCCCGCGTGCCTTTGGTCAGGTTCTTAATATCTTGGTTCCCACCATTTTCGCGTGGGGGTGCAGTACGAGCAGCTTCGCCGCCGACCCGGTCCCATTCGCTTTTTGGTAGCCCACCTAGCACCGCTTTATCAGGTTCAGGCGGTAGCGCCAGTGGTGGTAGACGGTCAGGATCGGTGGCGATTAGTGCACCTTCGCGTTTATTCCACTTAGCTAACATTTCTGCGCTCGGTGCGGTGGCCATAATCCCAGGGTGGGTGAGCCCTTCGAAACGGACTTCTGGAATATGGCGTGAGCTAGCCCATGGGCCATGAAAATCCCATACCGCTTTATACGCGTCAGGAAACTGGTCAACC
Organism: Micrococcaceae bacterium UBA3381; assembly: GCA_002358975.1. GTDB lineage: Bacteria > Actinomycetota > Actinomycetes > Actinomycetales > Micrococcaceae > Yaniella. Next base: position 7,480 of record DEPX01000207.1, read on the forward strand.
AGGAAACTGCCACCATTTGATCTAGCAAAAATGCCTGTATAGCCCCAACCTTGACCGGCCAGCGGGCCTTGTTCTTGTGGAATTGGGCCGACATCGAGAATATCTACGATCAGTAGGTCGCCCGGTTCTGCACCCTCAATCCGGAATGGACCAGATAGCCCGTGAACTATTTTCATGGGTGCGTTGAGAATATCTTCGGCGGAATCATCATTTTTGATAGCGCCGTCGAACCACTCCCGGGAATCGACCCTGAAGGTGTCACCGGGTTTGACGCTATCTACCGGAGGGATTTCTGGGTGATACCGGTTGTGCCCAATTTTTTCCTGGTCAGTAAAAGGTTTTGCTGAATCGAGTGGAAAAATGTTGCCAAGCATGGAAAATGCTCCTACCTTCTTCTATGGCCGTGGCAGTTTTTGATGTAAGGGGTTGTGCGTTGTTGCGGTGGCACGGCGTTTGGTTGTGCGTGTGCCCGTAACCGACGTGACTACTTCTGGTTGCTCTGCGGTTGCCTTCGTGCCGTCGATGGCCCGCATCTGTGCAGATTTGGCCTGTGAGGGACCAATCGCAGGGATGGTGCCGGTTGCTTCTTGCCCACAGTTTGGGCAGGCAACAGAGCCTGGTTTGTCGTGCATTGGATAAAAAACCTCGAAGACATCTCCCTCGGGGCATCTGAAATCATAGAGCGGCATGGCGCCTGAGCCTTTCAGTGATGAGCAGTGCCTGATGACCTGAGTCAAACATAATGTGACGTTAACCACAACCGTATTAGTCTCCGCGGCATTAAAGTTGGCGCCCCCGGTTCGGCCTAAGGGTACTTAGCCGTTGACAAAGGCTAGGCGCCCAGGCGTAGTCTGCCAATATGAGTGGCC
>DEPX01000207.1:8424-9016 GCA_002358975.1 Micrococcaceae bacterium UBA3381
GATCGGTTATGGCCACGAGGGGTAAGCAAAAAGCGGGCACAGCTAGATCATTGGTATAAAGAAGTCGCACCGAGTGCCGAACTTCGGTCTTGGTGGGATCATGATCCGGAGCGGATGGATGAGTTTGCTGACCGTTATGAGCAGGAGCTCTCCGATGATGAGCGTGCTAGCCAGGTCGATGAGTTGATAGAGCTGATCCATGCTCATCCCAGGGTCACGTTATTGTATGCAGCTAAAGACGAGGCAGTGAATCACGCCCGTATCCTGCAGAGTTACCTCAGAAGGCATAGCTGATGGGTGACCCTGCCTGCTGGCTCGATCAGATATGCCCTGCGTGTGGTGCAATGCTTGAGGTATCCGATTCGTCCATATCGGTTGTAACTTGTTGGCGCTGTGCTGCTCGGGTTCGCTTTAGCGACGACGGCCCAGAGGTTGTGAAACCGGCACCCTAATGTCGCGCGGTGTAGTAGACCTCGTTATCGATACTTTGTTTGTCCTTCAAGGTAGTTTGCCCGACCGGTAAATCGGGTTCAAAAATGTCAGCCATCCGCCTTGACAGTGAGGCGACTCACATCTATTCTAAGTGCAACGG
>DEPX01000207.1:9181-10392 GCA_002358975.1 Micrococcaceae bacterium UBA3381
GCAATCAGCGAATTAGAGCGTCTGAAGACCCTTCACAACGGGGAAAAGCAGCCTTTGACTTTTTCGGATGCTGAGTTTGAGCGCCGTCTTGGCGGTCTACGATCGATCATGACCGAAAAAGGTCTAGATGCGGTCATCCTGACCAGCTACCACAACATCAAGTACTATTCAGATTTCTTATTCACCTACTTTGGACGATCATATGCCTTGGTCGTGACCCAGCAGGAATCCATCTCGGTCACTGCAAATATTGACGCCGGTATGCCATGGCGCACCAGCTATGGTGACAACATTGTTTATACCGACTGGCGTCGCGACAACTTCTACTTTGGCCTTCAGGAAGCGCTGAGCCGTCAAGGCATTGTCGCCAAGCGCATTGGTGTTGAAGACGATACTTTGCCCACCATGCAGCGCCAGGCTATCCAAGATACGTTCCCAGCTGCTGAGCTGCTCGATGTTTCCCAGGCCGCCATGCGTCAGCGCATGATCAAATCCGCAGAAGAAATCGAAGTCATCAAACACAGCGCCCGTATCGGCGATATCGGCGGCGAAGCGATCCGCGCGGCAATTCGGGAAGGTATCTCCGAGTACGAGGTTGCCCTGGTAGGTGTTGAGGCGATGACTCATGAGATCGCCAAGACTTTCCCAGACCAAGAAGTCCGCGATACCTGGGTGTGGTTCCAGTCTGGGATTAATACCGACGGCGCACATAACTGGGCTACCACTCGCAAACTACAGCGCGGTGACCTGCTGTCGCTCAACTGCTTCCCGATGACTTCTGGCTACTACACGGCATTGGAGCGTACACTGACCCTGGGCGAACCAGATGCACGCACATTAGAGCTGTGGAAAGCCAACGTGGAGGTCCATGAAGCCGGTTTGGAATTGATCAAACCAGGTGTTGCATGCAAGGACATCGCCCACGAGCTCAATGAAATTTTCATTGGCCACGGTCTTTTGCCAAACCGTACTTTTGGTTACGGCCACTCATTCGGTGTGCTGTCGCACTACTATGGTCGCGAAGCCGGCCTGGAACTGCGCGAAGACATCGACACCGTCTTAGAACCAGGCATGGTTGTTTCCATGGAACCCATGATCACCGTCATGGAGGGTGAACCTGGGGCAGGTGGCTACCGCGAACACGACATTCTTGTTGTGGGCGAAGACGGCGCCGAGAACATTACTAAGTTCCCATTCGGTCCAGAGCACAA
>DEPX01000207.1:10516-13829 GCA_002358975.1 Micrococcaceae bacterium UBA3381
GCTGAGATGTGCAGTATTGCTTTTGAACATTAGCGAATCCAGCGTGGCGCAGCATCGACAAGTTCTTGCGAATACGGATGCTGAGGTCGGTTAATAACTTGTTCTGCGGGTCCGGTTTCTACCACATTGCCATCGGTTATGACTGCGACAGAGTCTGACATATGTTCCACTACCGCCAGGTCATGCGTGATGAAGAGGTAGCTGGTTCCGGTTTCGAGCTGAAGCTGGTCTAAGAGATCCAGCACGGTGGCCTGAACAGAAACGTCCAGCGCCGAGACGGGTTCGTCTAAGATCAACACCTCTGGGTTGGGCGCCAGCGCTCGAGCGATAGCAAGCCGTTGACGCTGACCTCCGGACAACTCGCTGGGATGTCTTCCCAGAACCGTATTGGCCAGTTCAACCATGTCTAAGAGTTCGGTAGCACGTTGGCGATATTGTCGCGAGCGTGCAGTAGTACCCCTCGATACGGCATTGACTAAAATTTGCGAGACCGAATACCGCGGATCAAATGACGCCAATGGGTCTTGATAGATTGCGCCGAGATGGCCTCGTAGTGCTCGCCGGTCAGCTTCTTTGGCCGGAGCGAAGTGTTTCCCAAAAATCTTCACACTTCCAGTGTCCGGTGGGGTAAGGCCAAGGATCATGCGTGCAATTGTCGTCTTACCGGACCCCGACTCCCCGACGAGCCCCAACGTTGCACCTTTTGGGATGTTCAACGACACATCGTCAACTGCAGTATGAACCCCAAAAGTCTTAGATAATCCAGTGACTTCAACCGCAAAATCATCGGTGGACAGACGGGTATTTGTGATGGGCTTACGGCTGGTTGCAGTGGTACTACTGTTGGCAGCTCTGGTGAGGGGAACAAACCGCGGAACACCGCTGGGCACGGCATCCAAGAGTTGTTGGGTATAGCCATGAGATGGGTCAGACAAAATGTCATGAGCAGGGCCAGCCTCCACAATCTGACCGTGGCGCATCACAATGATGTCATCGGCCACGTGAGCAATCTGGGCCAGATCATGTGAGATTACGGCCAAAGCAATATTTTGCTGCGTAAGCTCGGCCAACTGGTCCAACACCATACGCGTAAGTCGCGTATCAAGGGCGGTGGTAGCTTCATCGGCAACCACTACGGCCGGGTTAGCGATCAGCGCCTGGGCGATGAGGGCGCGCTGACGCATCCCGCCCGATAATTGTGGGCTGCGCTGCTCTGCCCGTAAAACCGGGTCTGGCATATCCAGCTGCTCAAGGGCAGCAATTGCCTGCTGTTTACGTTGTGTACGGGACACTGAAAGACTATCGGCTATTTCACGATGAATAGGCCGCAGCGGGTCCAGGCTGCTTAGCGCATCCTGCTGGATCATCGAAACCTGTTTACCGCGGATTTGACGCCATCGTTCATCAGTCAGGTTGCGAGCGTCAGTACCTAATATTTTGAGCGCGTCAGCGGTTACGGTTCCGCCGCTCAATCCCAACAGGCTGCGTGCTGTCACCGACTTGCCCGAACCTGATTCGCCGACAATTCCCAGTGCTCTGCCCGCCGTAAGAGAAAATGAAACATTCTTGACGGCTTCGACGGGGTCTGTGCCACGGCCGGGAAATGTCACAGATAGGTTCGTTACCTCAATGGCAGGTTGATTCATACAGAGCTCCTGGTAACAGACCGCCCCAGCAGGGTAGCCCCGGCTGCGATGACCACAATTGCGACGCCCGGAAATACTGTCATCCACCAAGCGAAATGTAGATAGGTTCGCCCGTTAGCCAGCATCGCACCCCACTCTGGGGCTGGTGGAGGAGTCCCCAGACCTAAGAACGATAGGGCAGAGGCCCAGATGACAGCTTGACCGATACCCAAGGTGATCAATGCTAGCAGGGTAGATAGCGTATTGGGGATCAGATGGTTCCGCACTTTTTGCCACTGTGAATGGCCAAGCACGGTGGCCGCATCGAACATTTCGGAGTTTACTAGGGTCCGCAGTTGTGTTCGGATCAGACGTGAGTATCCCGGGGCGGTAGATAGTCCAACTGCGATAATGGCAGGCGTGGTGCCAGGCCCCGTGAAGGCAATTATTAGGAGAGCCAACAACAACGCAGGAATAGCATAGAGGACTTCTAGCATCCGCAGGATCGTTGCATCGATCCAGCGAGGCCCAAAAGCAGCAACCACTGCTAATAGGAGGGCGATGCCCATACCCAATGCGGTGGCTGAAATACCGATGGTCAACGAGTCAGCAGTCCCATGGATAACTCTGGTATACACATCACGACCAGACTCATCGGTACCAAATGGATGATTAAGTGAAGGCGTTTGGAAAGCTTGGGCTGGATCCACGGCTAGGGGATTGCTGGGGGCAAGCACAGTTGGAAAGAAGGCGGCGACGACGATGAGGCTGATGAATACTAACGCGAAGGCTTTTGCGGTGCGACTCACTGGTGTCCACCTCGAGACGCTGCAGGATTAATGAAGGCTTCGACAGCTTCAACGAGCAGCATGACGACCATGTAGATTAGCGCGGAAAATAAAGCGATACCGGTCACCATTGGCATATCTCTGGACAACACCGCACCTAATAGGGAGCGTCCCAGACCGGGGCGAGCAAAGACTTCTTCAACAACGACGGCGCCCGACATTGAGGTAGCTACAGCCCACCCCGTAAGGTTTAGCGCCGGCAGTGCAGCGTGACGGAAACCGTGGCGCAAAAAGACCTGACCCTTCGAGGCCCCGCGAGCCCGAGCCGCCAGGGCAAAGGGTGAGCTCATTGCTGTGACTAAACTATCCCGCATCAATTGGGCCAAGAATCCAGCCAGCGGTATCGCCAATGTGATAGCCGGTAATATCATGCCGGTCGCCGTGCCGGTATCGACGGCAGGCAACCAGCCTAACCACGTCGAAAAAATAATGATCAGCATGGCCCCTAACCAGAAATGGGGCACCGCAGCGGCAACGACCTCAATGACCGTTCCCATAGCTTGGCCAATTCGATTTGAGCGAGCCGCGATGGCAGCCATGATAAAAGCAATGCCCCAAGCAACTACCAGGGACACCGCCGTTAAACGTAGGGTTGCGGGTAGCGCTTCGGCCATAACGTGCACCACTGGGCGATGTTGCGTGTATGAGGTACCTAAATCACCAGTCACCAACTGGACCAAGTACAGGCCGTACTGCACCAGTATGGGGTCGTTGAGATGGTACTGCTCGCGTGCGGCCTCCAGCGCCTCGGCAGAAGCCTGGGAGCCAGGCCCTCCCATCATGGCTTCAGCAGGATCACCGGGGATTAGCCGGATAGCAATAAATATTGCTGTGGCTACT
>DEPX01000207.1:13849-24470 GCA_002358975.1 Micrococcaceae bacterium UBA3381
TAGCCACAATAGGATTATCGCTGCACCGACCCGACGTCCCAACCAACCGACTAGCTGCATGAGTTACTGGTCGAGCCAGACGTTGTAATATTCAGGTGCAGCAATAGCCGAAGTGTCGCCCATGTCTTGCACATCAGAGGCATATAAGAAGTGATTTTGTTGGTCATAGAGCGGCAGTACGTAGTAGTTTTCTAATACCTTCTGTTGGGCCTGCTCATACAGCTCTGCTCGCTCAGTATTGTCGGTAGTTTGTTCGGCTTGTTCAAGGAATTCATCTAGCTCTGGATCAGACACCTGGGCGTTATTTGCAAAGTAACCGGAGGGGGCTGGTTCGATGGAATCGGAATGGTACAAGATGCCTAAGACCGAGGGGCCAACCTTGGTATACGGTGCCGAAACTAGGTTGTAGTCATGCTCTCCCAGCGCACTGTACCAGCTGGACAGGTCCAGTAGGTCGATGCTCATATCAAAGCCAACTTCGGCTGCTTGGGCCTGGAACTGCTCAAATAACGACTGTTCAGCTGGAACCGATTGGTTGGTAGAAACTGGCATGGAGATCTCTAGCCGCTCACCGTTTTTCACGCGAACACCGTCTTCGTCTCGTGCTGTCCACCCAGCCTGGTCCAGTAAGGCATTTGCTTCGTCGACATCTTGATAAAACAGCGAGTCATCGGAATATTGGAGTGGCTCAACCGAGGACAGCAGCGAATATGAGCGAGGCGCAGTGTCAAAGAAGAGGGCTTCAAGACCACCATCGACGTCTACGGAGCGAATGAATGCTTCTCGAACCAGTGGGTCGTCAAATGGTGCCTGAGAAGAGTTCAGCTCGATACGGTTCGATGCGCCTGGACGTGGGGCATCTAAGTGCCCGATGTCGGCCTCCTCAGCAGATTGGATGGTATCGGGTTGAGCATTATCAATCACATCAACTTCACCAGACTGCAGAGCAGCATAGCGGGTCGAGGCCTCAGGAATCATCCGCCAGGTAATACCATCCAGGTATGCCTGATCATATTTGCGGTCGGAGTCCACGGGTAGTGTGTAGTTTTCGTTACGAACCAGGTTGATCTGTTGATCCCGTTCCCAGGAGTCGACCTTGAATGGGCCGGTGCCTACCGGGGCTTCGCAATTGTCCGGGATTTCACGGGACAATGCGTCAGGCGACTGGATAGCAGTCCAATGCATCGACAACGACTCTTCAAGAGCATTATCGGGGGCGCTTAGATGTAGCTCTGCGACCAATTCATCAACAATCTCAACGCTTTCGACGTTTTCCACTGCTAGATAACCGGTTGAAGATGCGGTATCGGGGTCTTGTAGGTGCGCTATATTGGCTTTGATGGCCTCGGCGGTGAGCTTTGTTCCGTCATGGAAAGTGATTCCGTCGGTCAGGGTAATTGTGTGGGTTAGACCATCTTCGGAAACTTCCGAGCTCTCGGCAAGCCAGGGGATGGTCTTGCCATCCTCGTCTTTGGTGAACAGAGTTTCTAGATACTGGGTGGAAATCAGCCCCTGCGGATAGTTGCCGCCGTAATGCGGATCTAAACAGTCTGGCTCAGCGTCACCGGACGCATAAATGAGGGTGCCGCCAGTTTGTGGTTCTGGACTTGCTTGGTCTTCAGTTGCTTGGTCTGAATCACCACTACTACTGCATCCGGCCAATGCGAGGCCGCCTAGAACTGCTGTAGCCAAGATCTTCAGAGGTGAGAACGTGGTTTTTGCCATAAAGAATAGTCTACGTCTGCTATACGGCGTTGAAAGTTAAAGCAGGGTCATATAGGCGACGCATTTCGGTAGCAACGGCCATTCCGAGACCGTTCCAAATATCAATTGGTGCGTGATGCTTGCCACTGTTGAGGTCACGGCGTAGCGTCAAAGGCATCCTCAGCCACTACTTTGGGAGGAATGGTTCGATAAATTTGAACAAAATAAACTTGCGTTCCTATACCAGCAAGAGAAAGCTGACGGTAGCGATAGCACCTTTTTTAAACTTGTCGCTCGATAAGCTCCAATGACCATCGGGTTAGTGTTCGCAGCCAACTGATGGTTATCTGTCGCCGCACACTATTGTAAGGTATACCCCCTCTAGTATGCTGGGCAGATGGCTACAAAAGATCTGACCCAAGAGACATTCCAAGAAACCATCGAAAGCAATGACATTGTGCTGGTCGACTGGTGGGCTGAGTGGTGTGGACCATGCAAGATGTTCGCTCCGGTCTATGACGACGTATCGCAAAAATACGACGATATTGTGTTTGGCAAAATCGATACTGAGGAGCAACAACAGCTTGCTGCAGCGGCCGGTATTTCCTCTATCCCAACGTTAATGGCATTCCGCGAGAATGTGTTGGTATTTTCCCAGCCGGGCGCGATCAATGCCCAGCAGCTTGAACAACTCATCGAGCAGGTACGGGAGCTGGACATGGAAGACGTCCACAAACAAGTTGAAGAAGCCCGCCAGAAGGCCGAGCAGGATAGTAACTAACGATCCCGAAAGTCGGTTGCCGCCATTCGCGGACCGAAACGCGAAAAGCGCATCCCGGAAGCATAAATCAGTCTGACTAGACGTTGCCGATGCCCAGCCCAGGGCTCAAGGAGCTCTAACATTCCTGTGTCGTCGGTGCGTCTTCCAGTCAGCGCCTCGCCGATATGGTGGGCTAGATGAAAATCACCCACCGACACCAGATCAGCAGCTCCGTGGGTGCGCTGTAGTGTTTCTGCAATCGTCCAAGGACCTATGCCCCGTAACGTCCCCAGCCCGCGGATAATAACCTCTAGGGGCTCATGGGCTAGCCGTTGTAACGCACGAGCCCGAGACGCCACGGTTTGTAGTGTGCGAGCTAAAAATGGTTGAACCCAACCGGCATGCCATTGCCAGGAGGCAATTTCCAATACTGCTTGGGGGCTAGGAGCAAGTCGTGGGGCTGGTTCACCTGCCGGGGACGGTTGCCCAAACGTATTAACTAGCCAGCGCCATGAGGCGCGCGCTTGCTGTTGGGTAACTTTTTGTTCTAACACCACGGTAAACAGCTCTTCAACTAGTTGTCCGGTCGCCATCAACCGCATACCCGGATGTTGTCTCCTGGCTTCTAAAACTGCAGCTGGAAGCAAGTGTGCAGTCTGGTCTAACACCTCATCAAACGCTGCCCAAGCGGCCAGGGATGGCTCATCTACGCCGAGCAGCACAGGCATATAGTCAATGACGGCTGCGATGGAGACGTCGTCTTGTTCAGCCCAGATGTCGTAGCGAATTTCAGCGGCTTCGACCTTCGAACGTGGGTGATGAATGGCCACGGTTACCGGTCCGCTGGATGCCGGTTGAAAAGATAACCAGCTCACCCCGTTGTTCGTTGCTGCCGTTGGATCTGCGGTCCCACGAACCAGCGGTGCGAAATTTTGCCCGACGTCCACGGCAACGCCAGGCAGCAGCACTGCAGAATAATCTGGTTGCCGTGTGAAGTTCATGGCGTTTTATAACCTCCCAAACTCCGTGGTACCGCCACAGAGGGTAGCGTGGAACTATGAGCCAAAAACAGCCTACGCCAGTCACACCGAAGTATGCAGAAACGATTCTAGAACTCATTGGTAATACGCCGTTGGTCAAACTCAATTCCATCGGTTCCGATGTTAAACCGACTATCCTTGTCAAATGTGAGTTTATGAACCCAGGTGGGTCCATTAAGGATCGTATTGCTCTCAAAATGATCGAACGCGCTGAAGCTGAGGGCAAACTTACTACCGGTGGCACCGTGGTTGAGCCGACCTCCGGGAACACCGGGGTTGGGCTTGCGATGGTCGCCCAACAAAAGGGTTACCGATCGGTATTTGTTACACCGGATAAAGTTGCTCAAGAAAAACGTGATGTTCTCAAAGCTTATGGGGCCGACGTCATAATCTCGGAAAGCTCTGTCGCCCCAGATTCGCCGAATTCATATTATGGCATTTCCGACCGGTTAGAGCAGAGTATTGATGGCGCATACCAACCAAACCAGTTCTTTAATGCCGCTGCCCCCGAGTCGCACTATGAAACGACCGGCCCGGAAATCTGGCAAGACACGGTTGGAAATGTCACCCATGTAGTGGTTGGCGCAGGTACCGGTGGCACTATGACCGGTGCTGGCCGATACCTGCACGAAATCTCCGCCGAACGGGATGCCGGACCAGTACAAATTGTTGTTGCCGATCCGTCAGGCTCGGTATATTCCGGTGGGTCTGGCCGACCCTATTTTGTGGAAGGCGTAGGCGAAGACATGTGGCCGGGCAATTATGACCCGGAAGTACCTGATTCGATTCATGCCGTAACCGATGCTGAAGCTTTCCACTATGCTCGTCGTTTGGCCGCTGAAGAAGGCATTTTGGCAGGTGGCTCATCTGGTATGGCGATTGCTGCTGCCCTCAAAGAAGCCGAGCAGCTAACCGAAGATGACTTGATGGTGGTGATCCTGCCCGATTCTGGACGCGGTTATTTAGGCAAGATCTTTTCCGAAACTTGGATGCAAAGTCACGGTTTTGCCACCCGCGCCCTAGAACCTGTGGCACCACAGTGCATCGGCACCGCATACTTGGACGGCACGGACCCAGCCGCCACACAGACCCAGGTCCTTAGTTCAGAAGTACCGGCCCTGGAGCTGCAAGTTGGTGAACTCATTGCAAAGAAAACTGCCTGGTTACCTGGGGCTCTGCCCGAGGTGGTTGTCGCATTGCTAGACGCACCAGTTGCAGATGCTATTTCAACGATGAACCGCTACGGTATCGATGCCATCGCAGTGGTTGCTGCAGTACAACAGCAGTACCGGATCGGTGAGATACGCGGCGCCGTTACCGTAGATGATCTGATGCGGCAGCTGGCGGCTGGGCAAATCAGTGCTGCGACAACGCTGGGTGATACCCAGCTACCTTCCCTGCCATTAGTAGGCGCGATGACCAAGCTATCGGAAGTCAAAACGATCCTTGACACTGCACCGGCGGCGCTGGTCACCCGAGACGGCAACGTAACCGGTGTCGTCTCGGCACACGACATTTTGATGCATCTGATCGAACAGTAAGCTAGCCAGGAGAACTTCTCATGACATTTTTTGCTCAGCACAACACCGGTTTCAACACCAGGGCTATCCACGCTGGACAAGAACTTGACCCTGTATACGGTGCGGTAGTGCCGCCCATCCACCTATCATCGACCTATGCGCCAGAGGCAATCGGCAAGCTGCGCCGCGGATATGACTACGGGCGTGGCACCAACCCCACCCGCGATGCACTACAGCAGCAGATTGCCGCGCTGGAAACTGGTAACGCTGAAACCGGTTTTGCCTACACCTTCTCCTCCGGATTGGCAGCTGAAACCGCGCTACTGATGGCAGCATGTAAACCAGGTGATCGGGTAGTGGTAGGTAATGATGTTTACGGTGGGACCTACCGACTTTTAGACCAAATCATGGGACCATGGGAGCTGGAGCACCATGTAGTGGATATGTCGAACCTGGACGAAGTTCGCCAGGCTTTAACCGCGGGCAAGACCCGCATCCTATGGGTGGAGACACCCACCAACCCGATGATGCATGTTGCAGATATCGCAGCGCTTGCCGAACTGGCACAGGAATTTGAAACCCTGCTGGTAGTTGATAACACCTTTGCGACCCCATATCTGCAGCTGCCTCTGCACCTTGGCGCGGACGTCGTTGTGCACTCGACAACCAAATACATGGGTGGTCATTCTGACACCATCGGTGGCGCGGTGGTCACCGAAAATCCCGAACTAGCCCAAGCGGTGAACTTCCAACAATACGCAGCCGGTGCGTCAAATTCACCGATGGATGCCTATCTGGTCACCAGGGGATTGAAAACGTTAGGCGTGCGCATGGACCGCCATGTATCCAACGCGACAGCCATCGCCCAATGGCTATACGAGCACCCCGGTGTCGAAGCTGTCCATTACCCAGGCCTAGAGGACCATCCCAGTCATGAAATCGCCAAAAAACAGATGGTCGGTTTCGGCGGTATGGTGTCAGTGCAGTTCAAAGACGGCGTCGAAGCTACCCGCAAAGTTGCAGAATCAACCCATGTATTCCGCTTAGCGGAATCACTCGGGGGCGTAGAGTCCTTGCTGAATTATCCAACCGCTATGACACATGCCTCGGTAGAAGACACTGAGTTAGCCGTACCAAATAACCTGATCCGGTTATCGGTAGGCATTGAAGACATCGATGATTTAATCGGCGACCTTGACCAAGCCTTAAAGGGGCTTTAAGCTGCTCCGATTATACGATTCGCCGGATTTGGCCTAGACTAGAACAGCTCAGCCAGATCCGGCTTCTTCCTTTAAACTTGTACTCCAGTCAATGGGACTGTTGAGTGTGCGTAGCGTGAATTGCAAGGAACATACCCGGATCCTTGAAACACTTTACGAAATTAGGAAGTCTTGTTGACCGAACACTCTTTGCTGCCCGAAACCGAAAACTCTTTCGATACGCTCAACCTTGCCGAACCCGTCATCAAAGCGTTGGAAACCTTGGGCTATGAAACCCCATCACCTATTCAGGCACGGACCATTCCATTGCTTTTGGAAGGTCGCGACGTCGTAGGTCTGGCGCAGACCGGTACCGGAAAAACGGCCGCATTTGCGCTGCCTGCTCTCTCCAAACTAGCGGAAGCCAACGAAAAATACTCCGCTCCACAGGTCCTCGTGCTTGCGCCCACCCGCGAACTGGCCTTGCAAGTTGCTGAAGCCTTTAGTTCTTATGCAGAACACGTCCCGTCTGCTTCAGTCGTTCCGGTATATGGTGGCTCGTCATATGGGCCCCAGTTGGCGGGGCTGCGTCGGGGGGCTGCCATTGTGGTGGGAACACCCGGTCGTGTCATTGATCACTTAGAGCGCGGATCGCTGGATCTGACTGACCTGAAATATTTGGTGCTTGACGAAGCAGACGAGATGCTGCGTATGGGCTTTGCTGAGGAAGTCGACCGGATCTTATCCGAAACGCCACAAGATAAACAGACGGCGCTTTTTTCAGCCACCATGCCCAAGGCAATCCAGCGCATTACCGGCGATTACCTCAAAGATCCGGTACAAGTACATGTTGATGGGCAATCAAAGCCCGCCCAAAATATTCGTCAGCGGTACTTGCAGGTCACCCAGCCGTGGAAACTTGAAGCGATGACCCGGCTACTCGAAACTGAAGACACGGATGGCATCATCGCTTTTGTGCGCACTCGAAACATGACCGAGGAGCTCACCAGCAAGCTGGTCGCTCGCGGTTTTGCTGCCGCGGCAATTTCTGGTGATATTCCGCAGCACATCCGAGAGAAAACCGTAGAAGACCTGCGCGCAGGGCGAATTGATATCTTAGTGGCAACCGATGTTGCCGCCCGTGGTCTCGATGTGGAACGCATCAGCCACGTCATCAACTACGACATCCCGCATGATACGTCCTCCTATGTACACCGTATCGGGCGTACCGGCCGTGCCGGACGACAGGGCGACGCTATTTTGTTAATGACTCCCCGAGAGCGTTATTTACTGCGTTCTATTGAGAAAGCGACAAAACAGTCCGTTGAAGAAATGCAGCTGCCTACCCTGGATGAGGTAAACGCCTCACGACGTGCAGCATTTTCTGAAAGCATTACCCAGACCATGTCGGCGCATGCCCAAGAGCTATCCGTTTACCGGGATCTAGTAGCTCACTACATTGCTGAGCACGATGTGGCTGCGGTAGATATCGCAGCAGCACTTGCTTTGATGGCACAGGACGGACGACCACTGGAAGCCGAAGAGCCAGACTTGCCGCCATTGAACTTGCGCGAACGCCGGAAAGAACAGCGTGCAGAACGCACGAGCCGTCCGAAACGGGCCACTAAAGAGGGCCATGCCACATATTGGATTGGTGTTGGGCACAAGGATCGTGTGCGTCCCGGCAATATTGTCGGTGCTATCGCCAACGAAGGAAATCTGGATATTTCCGATATTGGAGATATCAGTATTCGACCAACATTTTCACTGGTGGAACTCCCAGAAAATCTGTCAGCAAAACAGGAAGATGCATTGAAAAAGGCTGTGGTCGCAGGCCGCAAACTCAATCTTCGATTGGACCGTGGTGCGCCGAAATCGTCTGGTTCTCGCGGGGGATCCCACGGTGGTTTCGACCCAGCACAACGTGGCCAAAAGACGAAACAACGCTGGTCGAAAGCCAAAAAACGGACTCAACAACACAGCTAAATACTGACTAGGTGATGTTGAGCATAAACGAGACCATGGATTTTGTCTTTTGATTATTTGTTGGTAAAGTCTTATCTCGTTGCCCCGATAGCTCAGTGGTAGAGCGCCATCTTGGTAAGATGGAGGTCCCGGGATCGATTCCCGGTCGGGGCTCTGATCGAAATAGCCTGCGAGCTTCGCAGGCTATTTTTATCCAGCGTCAGGTAGCTGACTTGGCTGTGTAGCTCAGTTGGTGAGAGCGCACGACTCATAATCGTGAGGTCGGCGGTTCGAATCCGCCCACAGCTACTCTGATAGTCCCGCATGTTTGTGCGGGACTATTACTGTTTCTGAGACGATCATTGCTCATGCTTCTCTGCCTGTTGTTAGCCAGTTTGTTAGCCATTGTCACGTGCTTGCATATCGCGGCACACGATAGCACGGTGTCATTTTAGCGAAGAAAACACGGACATGCAGCGTCTCCGCTGTTTCACTTTATACGGCCTTGGTTATAAGCATTATGCGCACCTAACCTAGGTTGCGTACTTTACCCAAGTTGCGTATGTTGGGGTTATGGCCACCAGAAAAGATGATCATCTTCAAACAATCCAAGAAGCGTCCGACGAACTCGAAAAACACGAGACTAAGACCCTGAAAATACGTCAAGACCGGGACAACAAAATCCGGGTCGCCATCAAAGACAATGTGACCATGTACGCTATCTCGAAGCAGATTGGTATCTCTGAGGCGGCAGTCGCTAAAATACGCGACAATAACTAGAAAGTCTTTTACCAATGAAAACGAAAACCCTCATCACCACGCTATCCGTAGCCGCTCTTGCTCTTGCCGGGTGTGCTAGTAATGATACTCAGTCTGCTGGTAAAACCATGCAACCACTAGCCCCAGGTTTTGAAGATGATGGGATGCCGCCCATGGACGATGACTACCACCCAGCCGGCATAGACGACGATGGATTTGACCCCATGGACGGTATGGGCATCATGGAGGGCGGGGAATACGAAATTTACTCCATGGACGGGGCGCACATCGTATTCGACCTGCCCAGCGACTCTAGTAGTGATGAGCTGAAAGAAATTGAGCAATACAGGGAAACCCTCGAAGCTGATCCTGTCACTTATTTGATAGCTGATGTGGACAACCGTGACGGGGCGGCGTCTGCAAGCATGCGCAGCGTTAGCGTTTTTGATGAGGACGGCAAAGAGTATGAGTTCATTGAGGCGGATACAGCAATAAGTGACTGGTCAGCGATATGGGCCATAGATGATGATGAGTACTATATGCCTGATGGTACGGAAATTTCTGAGGATGAGGCATATCAGCTTTGGGATTATGAGGATGATGTTACTGAGTCGCTGACTACGGAAGTTTCTCAGGCTGGCAGGGAGACGGTTGTTCTCATGTATGAGGGTGATGATTTGCCGGATGAGTTCACGCGGGTTGCTGCATCCGTGTCGGGTTTTGATGAGGATGCTTTCCCTACTGATTGGTGACTTGTTTTTAGACTTAAAAATTTTGCCCCACTCACTATCCTGTGTGGACAGTGGCGGGGCTATTTGAGAACCGCACCACACGCATTTTACGGTGGTACGATCGGTTACCAGCTACTCTACATCAGCAGCGTGGCGTGGTTCGGTATCTTCGGTTTCGTCAAACTCTGCGTTCAGTTCGTCTAGTTCCGCGTCTACAGCATCAAAATCAAGATCATCGTCAGTGTCATCTTGTTCGATTTCAATCAACTGTTTTGGGGTGTTTTGTCCGGCGGTTCGAATCCGCCCACAGCTACCAAAGAAACCCCACATGCTTGCATGTGGGGTTTCCACGTCCCCTGTGTTTTCTCCCGGGGGAGCTGGGCAGAACCTGCCCTGCTAGGGGAACTTAATCCAAGGCCAGGCAGGATTAATCGATAATGTTATGATCTGGGCCAACTTCAAACCCGGTGATGTTTTCGACTCCATCTTCGCTAATGACCAGGATGTCATGTTCCCGGTATGCACCGGCACCCGGAAGATGGTTAGGAATGGTGAGCATGGGTTCCATTGAGACCACCATTCCTGGTTGCAGCACGGTCTCGATATCTTCACGGAACTCCATGGCGGCTTCACGACCGTAGTATGGGCTCATCACACCAAAGGAGTGGCCGTAGCCGATTGGAGCATACTGTAATAGGTCGTGGTCTTCGAAAAAGCGGTTAATGGTGGCTGCAACTTCCTGGGCAACAGCACCTGGTTTAATGAGTTCAAGCCCTAACTCATAGGCTTCTATATTCAGTTTCCACAGTTCGAGGCTGCGTTTATCCGGCTGGCCCAAAAACATGGTTCGTTCCATGGCCGTATAGTGTCCTGACATCATCGGAAAGAGGTTCACCGACAAGATATCGCCTTTTTGCAACTGACGGGTGGTAGGCCAATTATG
>DEPX01000174.1:0-9376 GCA_002358975.1 Micrococcaceae bacterium UBA3381
CGGCAACTTTCGGTGTGCATATTGAAAACGCACGGAACAACAACAAGATAGTTGGTAGAAATTCTGATGACTTATATCCCTGAATTAGCCACAGTTGTCGCAGACGCAGAAGGCGGCGGAGAGCAGGGCGGCTCCGGCATGTTCATGCTGCTTATGTTGGCGGTACTTGGGCTACTGTTCTTTATGATGATTCGCCGCAACCGTAAAGCTATGCGGAAACAGCAGGAGCAGCGGTCCTCGTTGCAACCCGGTATGGACGTCATGACGACCTTCGGACTGTACGGCACCGTGACCGATATCGATAAAGAAAATAACAAGGCGACTCTTGAACTGTCACCAGGTCAATACGCCACTATTCACCTGCAAGCTGTTGGTCAAGTCGTCGAAGAGCCAGCGGCTGAAGAACTGCCAGAATCCGATATCACAGCTGAAGACATCCCCGACTACCCGGAACAGGCATCGCCAGAGTCGTTTGGTGACGAATACGGCCAAGAATACAAAAACGATCCACGCGACGACCGCGACCAATAATACTTACCTAAAAGGCCCAATAAACTCATGGCGTCCAAGACCCCACAATCCCGCGCTCGGCGCACTTTGACGTGGTTAGCTGCGATCATTGTTGGCCTAGGTGCCATCTTGGGCATCGGCGTAGCAACTAACAATACGTCTGGTGTACCACTGCTAGCACTTGATCTTGAGGGCGGCACTCAGATGGTACTATCGCCGGAAACATCAACCGGTGAAGCCGTAACCCCAGAACAAATGAGCCAAGCTGTTGAAATTATTCGGCAACGCGTTGACGGTTCTGGTGTCTCCGAGGCAGAAATTAATACCCAAGGCGACAATAACGTTGTAGTGTCTATGCCCGGTACTCCAGATGAACAGACCCGAGAGCTCATTCAGGCTTCTGCCAATATGGAATTCCGTTCGGTAATTACCGCGGGGTCATTTACAGCCACACCGGAAGACGAACGTGAAGATGTTTCAGAGATATCCGAACCGGATGCGGAACCTGAGAATGGATCCGACCCGAATTGGATCACTCCAGAAATTTACGATGAGTTTCAGCAAACGGACTGTACTGCATCGGACGCCAACCAAATACGCGATAATTTGCCGGCAGACGAAGCTGTAGTTGCTTGCGACTTCGAGACAGACTCTAAATATATTCTTGGCCCGGTTGAAATCTCCGGCGACCAGATCGATTCGGCAGATTATGGTATGTCTCAGACGCCTACCGGCGTGTCCGCTAACCAGTGGGTTGTCAATATTTCTTTCAAGAGTGAAGGCACCAAAGCTTTCCAGGAAGTTACGCAGCGTCTAACCGGGCAAAGCTCCCCACAAAACCAGTTCGCGATCTTATTGGACGGCCAAATTGTGTCTGCACCCGCCTCACAAGCCGTGATTACCGATGGCCGAGCACAAATCACCGGTGACTTTGATGAAGAACGGGCTGGACAACTTGCCGAGCAACTCGAGTATGGTGCGCTACCTATCTCCTTTGATGTTGAATCCGAACAGCAGATTTCGGCCACATTGGGTCAAGATCAACTCTTCTGGGGCTTAGTGGCTGGTCTGATTGGTCTTGGGCTAGTTGCCATTTACCAATTTTTCCAATACCGGGCGCTCGGTTTGGTCACGTTATCTTCCATTGTCATTATGGGCTTGTTAACTTATCTGGCCATAGTTCTGCTGGGGTGGTCCGACAATTATCGTCTCTCATTAGCAGGGATAGCCGGTATCATCGTGTCAATTGGTTTAACTGCAGATTCCTTTATTGTCTATTTCGAACGAATTAAAGACGAGATGCGGAATGCTCGGCCGTTTGAATCTGCCGTCAACTACGGCTGGGAGCGTGCCAAACGAACCATCACAGTATCAAAACTAGTCAACATTCTGGCATCCGTTGTTCTATACTTTGTCGCAGTCGGTAATGTTCGTGGTTTTGCTTTCACCCTGGGATTGACGTCGATAGCTGACCTGATTGTCGTATTTATGTTCACTCACCCGCTCATGCAATTGCTAGCCCGAACCAGGTTCTTTGCTAGCGGCCATCCTATGTCGGGGATGGACCCGTCCTTACTTGGCCAGAAGCCGCTATATCAAGGTGCCGGCCGAGTTAGGGAATTTCGGCCTGAAAGCGAAGTTGCACCCAAGCGGAACAAAAGGAATAAACGTTCCGGTAAAGAAGCCACCCGACGACAAACTATTGCAGAGCGGCGAGCTGCTGAGCGAGCACAAGTGCTCTCTACACATAAATCATCTGATGACGAGCCTGCACGGGAGGACTTATGAGTCGTCTAGCCACCTGGGGAAATGAGCTATATGCGGGCAAGAAGTCTTACCCATTTGTTCAAAGATGGAAAACCTGGTTTATCGTTGCTTTGGTATTCCTCTTAGCGGTCGGCGGCATTACCGCATTACGCGGCGGATTCAATCTGGGAATCGATTTTCGAGGTGGTTCGGAATTTACTGTTTCGGGAGTAGAAAACTCTGATCCAGCGATCGGTGAAAGGGCCGTAGCTGATTTAGTTCCTGATGGAGACGCAACGGTAACGAATATCGCCAGTGGTACTATTCGGGTTCAGACTGCTGAACTATCAGACGAACAAACCTTGGACGTAGCTAATAGTCTACAAGAAGGATACGACGTTCCGGAGGATCAAGTAACTTCTAATTTCGTCGGTCCAACTTGGGGCGATGCCATTTCACAACAAATGCTGATCGGTCTCATTATCTTTTTGGTGCTGGTCGCTCTATATTTAGCCTTTTATTTCCGCACCTGGAAAATGTCGGCGGCAGCGATTATCGGACTACTGTATGTTGTTGTTTTAACGGTGGGGATTTACGGTGCAGTTGGCTTTGAGGTAACCCCACCGGCTATTATTGGCTTCCTACTGATTCTGTCGTATTCGCTCTACGATACTGTTGTAGTGTTTGATAAGATTCGTGAGAACACGAAATACCTGGAAGCAGACCGACAACGGACGTTCGATGAATTAGTAAATCTGGCCGTCAACCAGACTTTGGTACGTTCAATCACTACATCAATCGTCGGGATATTGCCTGTTGGTTCCATTTTATTTATCGGTGCTGGCCTGTTAGGGGCAGGGACACTGCGCGATATTTCGTTATCAATATTTGTGGGCATTATCGTTGGGACCGTGGCGACATTATTCATTCAAGCGCCGCTGTATGCACTGTTCAGACGAAATGAACCGTCTTTGCAGGAACGCGACAAAAGTATTTTACGACGTCGCAAGAACAAGGCTGAAGACACAAGTGAAAACATAAACTCAATTGATACTAACTAGCCGACGTGTTAGAAATATGCCCCGTCCTGTAGCCTTAGATCCAAGTTACAAGGTAATGCTTTTAACTGAACGTATTCCATGTAGTGAAGAGCTAGGTAAAGTCTCTTGTGACGCGGTAAACTAGCAGTTCACCTTCGTAAAGGAGACCGGACGTGGCAAGTCGATCAACTTCATCTCGCAGCGAGCAAATTGGTTCTGACCCGCTTGTACCCGCGCGTGGTTTTGGTCGGTTTGCACGGCTTGGAGGGCGTGGTTATTCACCACTGCTAGAACCGTTGATTCGGACATTGAAGGTCCGCCATCCAAAAGATGACATTGGACCGATTATTCGTGCTTTCAATGTGGCCAACTATTATCATCGAGATCAGTTTCGAAAATCAGGCGATCCCTATATAACTCATCCGGTCGCCGTAGCAACGATACTGGCAGAACTAGGCCTAACCGGTGAAACCCTTATCGCGGCTTTATTGCATGACACAGTCGAAGATACTGACTATGCACTACAACAACTCGAGGACGACTTTGGCCCAGACGTTGCGCTGCTTGTTGATGGAGTTACAAAGCTTGATCGAGTAGAGTTTGGGGCTGCTGCTGAAGCTGAAACTGTTCGAAAAATGATTATCGCCATGGCGAAAGATGTCCGTGTGTTGATGATCAAACTCGCTGATAGGCTTCATAATGCGCGTACCTGGCGGTATGTTCCTCCGGAGTCGTCGGCCCGTAAAGCACGCGAGACGTTGGATATTTATGCTGCACTAGCACACCGCTTGGGCCTAAATACCATTAAATGGGAATTAGAAGACCTGTCTTTTGCAGCTCTTTGGCCAAAAGTCTATGCCGAAATTGTGCGACTGGTAGGGGAGCGGACTCCAGAGCGACAAAAGGTCGTTGCTAACCTGACCGAGCAAGTAGATAAAGAACTTCGTGCCTCAAAAATTCGTGCAACTGTCACAGGACGATCGAAACACTACTATTCGATCTATCAGAAGATGCAGGAGCAGGACAAAGAATTCAACGAAATCTACGATCTTTTAGGGATTCGTGTTCTAGTTGATTCTGTGCGTGACTGCTATGCCGTGCTGGGAGCTTTGCATTCTCGGTGGTCGCCTATTCCGGGTCGATTTAAAGATTACATTGCAATGCCGAAGTTCAATATGTACCAATCTTTGCACACGACTGTGATTGGTCCCGGTGGCAAACGAATCGAAATCCAAATTCGAACCTACGAGATGCACCATCGAGCTGAGTATGGTGTTGCCGCACACTGGGCGTATAAGCGTGGGGGATCAAGCAGTTCTGAAACACCTGGCTGGTTGAAGACGGTGTTAGATTGGCAAGAAGATGCTTCAGATCCCAATGATTTTCTAGATTCTTTACGAACCGAAATTGGATCTTCAGAAGTTTATGTATTCACGCCGAAAGGCGAAATCAAAGCCTTGCCCTCTGGCTCCACCCCAGTGGACTTTGCCTACAGTGTGCATACACAAGTAGGCCATCGAACTGTTGGTGCACGGGTGAATGGTCGTCTTGTACCCCTGAATACCGTGCTAAATCATGGGGATTCTGTAGAGATATTCACCGATAAAGACGACAACGCAGGGCCGTCCCAGGACTGGTTAGGTTTTGTCCGTTCGGGTCGTGCTCGAAACCGAATCCGTCACTGGTTCTCCAAGGAACGTCGCGATGAAATTATCGAGCGTGGCAAAGACTTGTTAACCAAAGAAGCACGGAAGCATAAGTTGCCGCTGCAGCAAATGCTAAGTACCGATACGTTGACAAGGGTAGCTGACGAACTTAACTACGAGGATGTTCAGGGTCTATATGCCGGCCTGGGCGAAGGTACCATTTCCTTACCGAATGTATTACGGCGGATAGAAAAGATCCTTGTACCAGAGGAGCAAAAAGAGCCAGAACCAGATACGGTTGCTATCCCGACAATCCCGCAACCCTCACGCCACACTGATTCCGGTATTATTGTTCCAGGCGCTGGCGATGTGATGGCGAAATTAGCACGTTGTTGTGCACCGGTACCGCCAGACAAGGTCATTGGGTTTGTTACGCGTGGTTCCGGTATTTCGGTGCACCGTAACGATTGCCCAAACGTAGTAAATACCCCGGAACCTGACCGTCTGATTGAAGTTGAATGGGCCCCAACATCAGAATCTTCCTTCACCGTGGACATCGTGGTATTAGCGTTGGACAGAAAACAGCTACTCTCTGATTTGACAGCCGTGCTGGCGGAACATCACGTCAATATTTTATCGGCGAGTGTTAATACACGTCGGGATCGCGTTGCCGAAACAAGCTTTGTCTTTGAGATGGGTGACACAGGCCATCTACACCATTTAATGAATGCGGTTCGCAGGGTTGATGGGGTATACGACGTTTACCGTCGCTCTGACCGTAAAAGGACTGCAACATCAAGCTAACCCCAATATGGGCACACGCTTACGCCGCTTTATTTAGTAGCCCTTCTAACTGATAAATGGCGATCTCCATACCGGGCAGATGAGCGCTTGTTCGGAACCGCTCCGTAAGCGTGTCAAGATCTATCATTTGGGTGAGTTCCAGAGCTCGAGATTGATGTCGAGGAGTCCCGCCGAGACGTAGTAAGTCTTCAATTGTTAACGCGACATTAGTCACTACGACCCCTCCAATTACCAGTAAGTCGTCATCTTCAAGCTCAGGGCGTTGTAAATAGTCAACATGACGCAATGCTGCAGGGTGAACTCCCAGCCGCGAATGGCTGTTTTGATACTCTGCGGTTCCGGCCTCCAACATTTCTGGCGCTTGCCCACCGGCATGGATCCATGCGGCTGTCAATAGTGTAGCTGTCCAATCTCCGGTGATGACATGTTCTGCGGCCATTCGTACAGCTTTGGCGCGCTGCGTAGCCGTGTCAGGAACATCCGCATCGACATAATAGGGACCGAATTGGGCACGCAGTACACCGTGATATGCCATAGCAGATAATTCGTTCGGCGAAAAAGGGTCATGGGGGACATACAGACCGTACTGGTTGGTTACAGAATTATTTACTGAGGTAAGCATGACCCAATGATTACAAAAAACAGTCCCAGCCGAAGGTGTGTCGGCCGGGACTGTGGATAACTTTTAAGAGTTACGTCTGATGCGTCTATTCGCTGGCTGCTTGAACCACTTTTAGCCACTGGCGACGCGTGTCTAAAGCTTCTTGTGTAGCAGTAATTTTCTTGTGGTCCCCCGCTTGCTCGGCTTCGGCAAGTTCGGTTTCAAGTTGTTCAATGGTCTCTTCCAACTGTGTCAGCGCCGAGCTGGTACGAGCCTTTGTTTCTGGGTCACTGCGACGCCAGTGCTCATCTTCAAGGTCAGTGAGAGCCTGTTCAAATTTGCGGAAATCAGCTTCCATACGCTTCATGTCTTTGCGTGGAACGCGGCCAGCTTCATCCCAGCGTGCACGCAGATCTTTTACGACAGCACGTGCAGATTCGAGATTTTTGAACGGCAGGTGCTGTTCAGCCTCTTTAAGTAGTTGTTCTTTGACTTCAAGATTGGCTTCGTATTGGCGATCAATCTCGGCATTAGCGGCATCCCTGGCTTTAAAGAAGACATCTTGGGCGCCACGGAAACGTGCCCACAGCGCATCATCTTCTTTGCGTGAAGCGCGAGGAGACTTCTTCCATTCTGTCATCAGGTCTCGGTATTTTAATGTGGTCGGACCCCAATCGGTCGAATTTTGCAAAGACTCGGCGCGCGAAATAAGGTCTTCTTTGATCTTTTTTGCTTCGGCATTGCGCGCGTCCAGCTGAGAAAAGAATGCTCGGCGGTTTTTTTCGAAAGTATTGCGTGCAGTACGAAAGCGTCCCCAAAGCGCATCCTCGATAGTACGGGACAGGCGAGGCCCAGCTTTTTGAGTTGTCTGCCATTGATCAAAAAGCTCGCGCATCTTGGCAGTTGATTGTTTCCATTGCGTCTTAGCAGGATCTTGGCTAGCTACTTGTTCGGCGTGTTTGACGATGGCTTCCCGTGCAGCATGTTGTTCAGCTTGGGCTTCTTCGCGCTGGGCTTGTTGTCGGGCCTGCCGCTGTGCAAGCTCCTCGCGAAGCTGTTGAGAGGCTTCGCGTAGTTTTGTCATGTCGCCAACCATCTGCCGTTTAGCGATAGTTTCGTCGATCTGATCGTGAGTCTTTTCTAGCTCCCGATTTGATGCGTCGGTCTCAAGACGCTGCGTTAACAGCTGCAATTGCGTCATTACGTCATCATATTTACGAACATAATAAGCTAAAGCGTCTTCTTGCGATGCTTCAGGTACCTGACCGACTTCAACTTTTTCGTCACCGTCGAGTAGCGTTACGACTCCGCTTTCTGAAACCTTGGCAAACTGCTTGGCCTCTGCTAGATCAGTAGTATATGCCGGGACAGGTGCTACCGGCGCAACAGGGCTAATTTCGGCTGGAGTTACAGAACCTGGTTTTGGGGCTGCTGGTTTTGGAGCGTCGGGTTGTTGACTCGTTGTCACCGCTAAAACTTTCTTCCTAGGTGGGAGATCTCATAAGCCATCGGATAATTCAGCTGAGATGGTCACTGACAGCTTACGCGAAACACATACAATGGCAGAGTACTTTAATTAAAAGGCACTGAAGTGCGCATTGCAACAGCCTATTGAACCCTGGAGAATATACCCCTATGTCCCGTAAGACTTCGCTATCTGGATTTCACGAATGGTTGCCACAGGAACGTCTCGTTGAACTCCATGTACTCGATACGCTGGCAGAAGTTTTTGAACTCCATGGGTTTTCTAATATTGAAACCCGCGCGGTTGAAACTTTAGGCACATTATTGCGTAAAGGCGAGATAGATAAAGAGGTTTACACGGTTTCACGTATCCATGAAACCGACGCACCGGATCCGCAGGATTTATCCCGATTGGCGCTGCATTTTGATCTGACAGTGCCGTTTGCTCGTTATGTAACAGAAAACGCGGGATATCTGACTTTTCCATTTCGCCGCTATCAGATTCAGAAAGTTTGGCGCGGCGAACGCCCGCAAGAAGGTCGTGCGCGGGAGTTCACCCAGGCCGATATTGATGTGGTGGGTGACGGTAATCTTGATTTTCGAAACGATATTGATGTCGCATTAGTGATGGCTGAAGCATTATCTAAACTGCCAATCGGCGATTTTATTATTCGTATCAACAACCGAAAACTGGCAGAAGGATTCTATCGAGGCATCGGTCTAGAAGATACTGCGGGGGTCTTACGCAATATTGATAAACTTGAAAAAATTGGACCAGAAAAAGTGGCCGAAGGCTTACAGCAAGAAATCGGAGCCAGTGCTGAACAGGCCAAGCTGGCACTGAAACTCGCTCAGATTCGGACTACAGATTCAACCTTCGTTAAACAGGTTCAAACCCTTGGAGTTGAAGATGAACTACTAGCTGAAGGGCTTAGTGAGCTAGCTGAAGTCATAGATGAACTCGATAAGCGCGCCCCGGGGAAAGCCATAGCAGACCTTTCGATTGCTCGCGGCTTGGATTATTACACCGGTACAGTATACGAAACCAACCTGGTCGGTCATGAACAGCTTGGATCTATCTGTTCCGGTGGGCGTTATGACTCGCTGGCGGCTAAAGGCAAACGCACCTTCCCAGGTGTTGGGCTATCTATTGGTGTGACTCGACTTGTATCTCGCATCTTCTCTAAGCACATGGCAGAAGCTTCACGTTCAGTCCCTACTGCAGTCTATGTAGCACTGACGTCCGATGAAGACTGGTCGGCTGCACAAGATATCGCCCAGAAACTTCGCGGGCGGGGAATCAGCACCGAGGTTGCCACTAAGGCTGATAAATTCGGGAAGCAGATCCGGCACGCTGACCGCCGCGGAATACCATACGTCTGGTTCACCAGTCACGATCAAACAGGCAATCCGATCTATGAAATCAAAGATATTCGAAGCGGGAACCAGACACAAGTTGATTTAGAAACTTGGATGCCGCCGACAAAAGACTTGCGACCGCAAACCACAGCAGTGAACCTGTCAGCACAGTAAATACCACGTCGGTACAATATCCACGGATACCA
>DEPX01000174.1:9480-11569 GCA_002358975.1 Micrococcaceae bacterium UBA3381
AAACCGTTACCGTGGCAGGCTGGGTGGCCCGCCGTCGTGACCACGGTGGGGTGGCTTTTATCGACCTTCGTGATGCCTCCGGCATAGCACAAATCGTGATCCACGATGAGTCGAAATTCGATCAATTGCGCAACGAGTACGTATTGCAAGTAACTGCTGAAGTTCGAGCCCGTCCCGAAGGTAGCGAGAACTCCAATATTGCTTCCGGTGACGTAGAGCTTTTCGCATCGGAGGTAACCGTATTAAATACTGCGTCTCCTTTGCCTTTTCAGATTGACGAGCACGTTGAAGTCGGCGAAGAAGTTCGCCTGAAACATCGCTATTTAGATTTGCGGCGTCCCGACCCAGCGCGCATTATGCGTCTGCGTTCTGAGGTCAATCGGACGGCACGCAACCTGCTAGCTGACCAGCAATTTATTGAGGTTGAAACACCAACCTTGACGCGTTCGACGCCGGAAGGTGCCAGAGACTTTTTAGTGCCAGCACGATTGGCACCTGGGTCTTGGTATGCGCTGCCACAATCACCGCAGTTGTTTAAACAATTGCTGCAAGTCGGGGGTATTGAACGCTATTATCAGATCGCACGCTGCTACCGTGACGAAGACTTCCGTGCCGACCGACAGCCGGAGTTCACCCAGTTAGATATTGAAGCGTCTTTCGTCGAACAGGACGATATTATTGGCCTGGCCGAAGAGCTGTTGGTTTCAATTTGGAAGCTCATAGGCGTTGAAATTACAACACCGATACCCCGTATTACCTACAAAGAAGCAATGGACAAATACGGTACCGATAAGCCTGATCTCCGTTTTGGTTTGCCACTCACGGATATGACGGCGTACTTCGCAGACACCCCGTTCCGTGTCTTCCAAAACGAGTACGTTGGTGCCGTGGTCATGCCGGGTGGTGGATCTCAACCGCGTCGTCAGCTGGATGCGTGGCAAGAATGGGCCAAACAACGTGGCGCGCATGGGCTGGCTTATGTTTTGTACAAAGAAGACGGCGAATTAACAGGCCCAGTGTCCAAAAATATTTCGGAAACAGAACTTGCTGGGCTGGCTGAAAAAACCGGTGCAAACCCAGGCGATGCTATATTCTTTGCTGCCGGTAAACCAGCTGAATCCCGCGCGCTACTGGGCGCAGCACGTGTTGAGATCGGACATCGCGTTGGCCTGATCAAAACCAACTCCGAGGTGCCAGCTGAGGAACAAGACTGGGCCTTTGTTTGGGTTGTTGACGCACCAATGTTCGAACCTGCAGCTGCTGCCGAAGCCGAAGGTGACGTGGCCATTGGGGATGGTGCTTGGACTGCAGTCCACCACGCATTTACTTCACCGAAGCCGGAATACTTGGATACTTTCGACACCACCCCAGACGAAGCTCTGGCGTACGCCTACGATATTGTTGTCAACGGCAATGAAATCGGCGGCGGTTCAATCCGTATTCACGACCAGGACGTGCAAAAACGAGTCTTTAACGTTATGGGGATTTCTGAAGCAGCAGCACAAGAAAAATTTGGCTTCCTGCTTGATGCTTTCCAATACGGGGCCCCACCACACGGCGGCATTGCGTTCGGTTGGGATCGTATTATTGCGCTATTGGCCGGTACTGATTCTATTCGTGAAGTCATTGCATTCCCCAAGACCGGAAACGGGCAAGATCCACTGACTGATGCACCGGCGCCAATCACCGCTGAGCAACGAGCAGAAACTGGTGTCGACTACGAGCCGGAAGACGACGAAGATTCTGACGAGGAATAGCAACGACTCGAAGTAGAAAGGCACTGGTTTGGAAATCACCTGGATAAAACCGGTGCCTTTTCTGCCCCCGATGGCTTTAAGCTTCATTATGAGAGCCATGTTAAACATGGCTCTCCGTTTTGGCATAGCTCGGTCCGATATGAGCTTTTACTCATGCGCTGGATTATATCTGTGCGCTAATGAGCTTGATCTTTGATCCGTTCGTATCGATGCTAAGACATTTTCAAATGTCGTCAGAACACAACGGTGGTTTATGTTGTGCCGGTCATTAGCGTGCTGGTGATATTTATCATGTATGGCAATCACAGAAAACCGTACGTGCGAAGCTGGAA
>DEPX01000124.1:0-6111 GCA_002358975.1 Micrococcaceae bacterium UBA3381
ATGTGAAATATTCCTGACCGGTTACTAGCTCGTGACTTTGCTGGCTATTTTAGACCGAACCGCTGAGCTACGGCGTACGGAATGAAATCGCTAATATCACCTTTAAACCCAACAATTTCTTTGACCAGGGTGGATGAGACGTGTTGGTATCGTGCATCGGCGGGAAGGAATACGGTTTCGACACTAGCCAGATGGCGGTTAAAGGTTGCCATGGGCATTTCATAGTTAAGGTCACTGGAGTTGCGTATCCCTTTGACCATAGCCTGGGCGCCATGTTCCTTCGCAAAGTCGGCGATCAGCCCAGTGCCCAACGGCATCACAATAACCCCTTGAATGGATCGTAGCGTTTCGGCGATCATGTCCATTCGCTCTTGTAAGCTAAAGCGATAGTTTTTGGCGGGATTATTTGAAACAGCCACAATGACTTCTTCAAATAATGAGGCGGCACGTACGATGATTTCGATGTGGCCGTTATGGACAGGGTCAAATGATCCGGGGCATACTGCACGTTGCATAGTTGTCAATGTAGCTTATATTTATTTGGTCTTCTATAGTGCAACATCGTTGTTGCCTGATTCGTTAATAACCTGTCCGTCGTACGAAGTACATCATAGCTTCGCCATATCGACGTGCATCTACCACATAGACATCATCTGGCCACAACGGTTCTGCCGCTTTATAGGGCCGTTCTAAGACGAATAGGCCATCATCCATAAGTGCATGGAAGGCTTGGGCAATCATGGCTAACAGTTCGTCTTGGTCAATATCATAGGGTGGGTCAGCAATGACCACGTCCCAGCTGGCCGGTGCGGTAGTGCCCAGAAAGCGCTGGACGGGCATGTGGCTGATGGTTACGGCCCGGCGGTTTAGGGCGTCGTTGACAGTTTTGGCGTTGTCTTGTGCAATGCGTGCCGGTGGGCGGGCCGATTCAACACCGACGACTCTTGCGGCTCCACGGGATGCTGCTTCAACGGCTAACCCGCCGGAACCGGCGTATAGATCCAGCACGGCGTTGTCTTCGAGCCAGTCGCGGGATGCTAGCCACGAGAAGATTGCTTCTTTTGTCCGCTCGGTGGTGGGCCGTGTGGTGGTGCCTGGAACGTGTTTTAGTGGCAGTCCCCCGGCTAGGCCGGCAACAATTTTGGCCATGACTTAGTTCTTTTCTAGGTAGTCGGAAGAGTGTTCGTGTTCAGTCTCCCAGGCCTTGACCGCTGCAACCAACTGCGGATAACCACTCAGCGTCGTATCGTTGGTCAGTGCCTGGTCTACCCATGTTGCGGCAGCACCGATCAGTTGGGCATGTTGGATGACTTTCAGTACTTTCAGCTGGGATCCATAGCCGTGCTGGGCAGCCCCGAGGACATCGCCTTCACCGCGCTGTTGGACGTCTGCTTTAGCGATTTCGAAACCGTCTTGGGTATCTTCGATCACCGCTAGGCGGTCTAGTGAGGGGTGCCCATCCGGTAGCCGGGTGGCCAAGAAACATCGTGCAGCGGCTGCTCCGCGACCAACTCGGCCACGTAATTGGTGCAGGGTCGATAGACCAAAATATTCTGGATCGAGAATGGCCATGACGGTGGCGTTGGGTACGTCTACACCGACTTCGATAATAGTGGTGGCCACCAGGATGTCGATCGTACCGTTTAGGAATGCCGCCATGATCTGGTCTTGTTGGTCTTGTCTGCCGTGCAGGCTGGCGATCCTGGCGTTGGCGAATACGGGTAAGCCTTGTAGTGTTTCGGTGATTTCTACGACATTTGCCGCATGGGTATCGGATGACAGGTCATCGGCATCATCAGCGCTGTTGGCATCCGATGGATCAATTTTAGGGCACACCACGAAGGCCTGGTGTCCGGCTGCCAGTTCTTCGTCGATGATTTGCCAGACGCGGTTGATGATTTGTGGGCCATGAGCCATCCGTGCCAGATGGGTGGTGACAGGTTTACGTCCGGATGGTAGCCCGTGCAGTACGGTGACATCCAGGTCGCCAAACACGGTCATGGCTACAGAACGCGGTATTGGGGTGGCTGTCATCACCAGCATGTGTGTTCCCGGGTTGGCTTGGCGTAGTGCCTCACGCTGGTCGACACCAAACCGGTGCTGTTCATCGATGACCACTAGCCCAAGCTCGGCAAAATGCACGTTATCTGAAAAGATCGCGTGGGTAGCGATGATGATGCCGGCTTGTCCGGTGGTGATTTTTAGCAGTGCTTCTTGCTTTTGTCCGGTGGTCATCGATCCGGTCAGTAATACGACTTCGGTTGCTGGTCCTTGCCATGAGGTCAGTTGTCCGGCGGTGGCTAGGTTGCCCAGTGTGGTGGTAATTGACCGGTGATGTTGGCCTGCAAGGACTTCAGTTGGTGCCACCAGGACTGCTTGTGCCCCAGCATCGACAACCTGTGCCATGGCCCGCAGGGCGACCAGTGTTTTTCCTGAGCCGACTTCACCTTGCAGTAGTCGTGACATCGGGTGGGTGGCGTTGAGTTCATCGGCCAGTTGTTGCCCTGCCTGGTGTTGGCCCTCGGTAAGTTCAAAGGGTAATTGGGCGTCCAAGTGTGCCAATATGCCGTGGTCGGTTGGCGGATACGCGGTGGCTGGAACACTGGTGCGGTTGCGCTGCCGTCGTCGTGCCAGCAGTGTTTGTAGGATGAGGGCTTCTTGTGCGGCAAAGCGGCGTCGGGCCTGTTGGGCCTGGTTGAGGTCTTGTGGCCGGTGGATGTGTTGGTAGGCGGTAGATAGGGTGGGGAGGTGTTCTTCTAGGCTGGTCAGGAATTCTGCCGGTACCGGATCGGTGATGGCATTCCAGTTGATGGCTTCCAATACCGTGTCGATGGCGGAACGGATTGTCCAGGTGGGAACTTTGGCTTTTGCCGGGTAGACCGGGATGGGTGCCAGGTCTGTTTCGGTGGGTTCGTGTTCTTCGTCCAGTACCGTGAAGTCGGGATTGTTCAGCGTCAGTTCGCCGCGGTAGGTGGAGGTTTTGCCATGGAACATCGCCAGCACACCGGGTTTGAGTTGTTGTTCTGCGGCCCAGCCGTTGAAAAAGGCCATGGATAAGGTGCCGGGTAGGCCGGTGTCGGTGGATTCATCAGAAACGGTGACGTCGACTAAAAAACCACGCCGGGATCGCATGGTGCGGCGGTTAGCGGTCAAAACTCGGGCGATCACGGTGACCTGTTCCCCCAGGGGTAACTGGGTGATCGGGGTCAGTTCACCGCGTTCGATGTAGCGGCGGGGAAAGTAGTTGAGTGCGTGTCCGGTGGTGGTGATGGATAAGTGTTTGGCCAGCAGGTTTGCGGTTTTTTCCCCCAGCAGGGGTACAAGTGGCTGATTGAACGGGTCCACTAGTTGTGATTTTCTGTGCTGGCTTTCGCACCGTTGGTGCATGTTGGGTCGTCGATGGCACTGGCGTGCAGCGGGGTGATGGCCAGGTTTTCGGTGGTACCCAGTGGCCGGATGAGCTGCATGGCGTCATCGGGTTCGGTTACGTGCACGTGGACTCGCCACCGGATGGTGCCGTTATCGTCCTCGACGGTGTTGATGGGGCTCATGATGACTGAGTTGCCAATTTCGTTGAGTCCGATGCGCAGGGTGGCGGCATCCAGCGGGGTTAGTTGCAGTGAGCACATGACTTCATAGGCTTCGGCTACTTCCATGTCCTGGTGGACGTGTGGGTGTGCCACGTGGAAGCCGTGGATGGACTCAAGGATTTCTGGGTCTAAAAATTCGCTTCGAATGGTGGCTCGCAGGGCATCAAAAACTAATAGCAGCCCGGTGGCGCCGGCATCAACAACTTGGGCTTGGGTGAGCTCATCGAGTTGGTTTTCAGTTTCTTCTACGGCCAGCCAGGAGGTTTCGACAATGCGGGAGGCCATTTCCCCCAGTGTTTTGCGTGAGTTTTGGGAGTCTTCGGGCAGCTCGGTAATGGAGCCCCGGTAGTTGCTGGCGGTGGCCGCTGCGGTGTCCAAGATGGTCAGCATAGTGCCTTCTTGGGGGTCTGACAGTGCGGCCCAGGCTGCAGCACGGGCACGTTGTAAGCCTTGTGACAGTAGCGGTGCGGTCAAGCGTGGGGCGTGTTCCAATGGTTCGGCCAGTGCGTTGAGCATCACGGCAATCAGGGTGCCGGAGTTGCCTTGTGCGTGGTCGAGGGCTGCGGTGGCTGCCACGGCTAGTGCCTGGCCCACACAGGCGTGGGCATCGACGTCTTCTAGTGCACGGGTTGCTGCTGCCACGGTGTGGTACAGATTCGAACCGGTGTCTCCATCGGGTACCGGAAAGATATTGATGGCGTTGAGCCGATCGGAATTGTTGCCGAGTGCAGATTCGGCAAGCTTTAACCAATTGAAGATAAGCTTGGCTGACCCATGATCCGTTGGGGCACCGGTACTTGGATGTTGTTGCGTCACTTCAGTCATATTGGTTCTTTTCGATTCCGCCCGTAAAGGGCCTACATCACATTGCCACCATAGTATCGCGTAAACGATGTGTCACGTTTGACGCGCAACGACTGCCCCAGAATTTGTTGAGCGCACCCGCCTGCGGCGAAACGGTTTAGGGCCGGTATAACAAGTGTTTTAGTGTAGCAGTATGGCTAACTCTTCGCGCGTGATCCGTGCTGCCGCCCTGTGCGCTGTGGGTGGGTTAACGCTGACCTCATGTACCTCTTTGGTTGCAGATATCCAGGTGGCTCCGGATGCTACCGATCCGCTATGCGCTGAGGCGATGGTGGCCATGCCAGAAGAGATTGCCGGAAATGATCGTCGTCGGACCGATAGCCAATCGACTGCTGCTTGGGGTGATCCTGCTGCGGCGGTGTTCCGATGTGGTGTGCAAGTTCCCGAGCCGACCACTGATGAATGTGTTGAGGCCAACGGGGTGGACTGGGTTGTTCACGAAGAGGGTAGTAACTGGCGGATCACTACCTATGGCCGCGATCCTGCCATGGAGGTGCTCTTTGATGGGGAGCGTATTTCGTCGTCCTCGGTGATGGTGGATATTGGTAATGCGGCGCGTCGTATTCCCGCTGAGGGCGGCTGCACTGATCCGGAGGATTCCGAGGAAATCCCGGAAGACCAGGATCAGGGCACTGACGAGCTACCCGAAGGCGTTGTACCAGAAGACCAGACGGTTAGCCCGTAGTGTGTGGGGCAACTGGCGGTTATTGGGCCAGTTGCAATAGGTTGTCGATCAATTGTGGGTATTCAATGCCGGTGCGTTGCCACATTTGTGGGTACATGGAAATGGGCGTGAAGCCTGGCATCGTGTTGATTTCGTTGACGACCAGTTCGCCGTCGTCGGTGTAGAAAAAATCGACCCGGGATAATCCTGTGGCATCCACGGCTTCAAAGGCTTGTACGGCTTGTTGGCGTATAAGTTGGGTGGCTTCTTCGGGCAGATCTGCTGGGCAAGAAAGTTCTGCGCTATCAGCTGATTGGTATTTGGATTCGAAATCGTAGAACTGAAATTCGGCGTTGTCTTCGCCGGTAACCACAATTTCTCCAGGGTATGAGGCTTGCGGGCGTGTGCCGTTGGCGCCATCCAGGACGCCGCATTCAATTTCACGGCCCAGGATGCCCTGTTCGACTACAACTTTGGTGTCGTAGTGGCGTGCGTGTTCAATGGCATCTTCCAGTTCGGAGAGCATGGTGATGCGTTTGATACCCAACGATGAGCCGCCACGAGCCGGTTTCACAAACAGCGGGAGATCCAGTGCGGCCACGCGTTGCAGGGCGCCGTTGCGGTCTGTATGCCAGTCCCGATCGGTGATGGTAACCCACGGGCCCACAGTAAGGCCGGCGTATTGGAAGGCGATTTTCATGAAGTGTTTATCCATGCCCACCGCTGAGGCCAGTACCCCGGCGCCCACGTATGGGATGCCGAGGGTTTCAAACAGGCCTTGGACGGTGCCGTCTTCGCCGTTTGGTCCGTGCAACAGTGGGAAGGCGATATCGATATCGGCGATGACGTTGCCTGTGATGTCGATTAGCTGGGTTGCCGAGTTCACTTTGCGCAGTGCCACCGGGGTTTGGGTTGTGGGTACTTCGGGCAGCTGATCGGATAGTGCCGTGGTGTGGCTGGTTGCCGCGGGTTGTTGGTTGATCAGTGTGGATC
>DEPX01000124.1:6137-7180 GCA_002358975.1 Micrococcaceae bacterium UBA3381
TGGCTGGTGGGTGCCGGCTAGTACCCAGTCACCTTCGGCATTGATGCCCACGGGAATGGGGTTGTAGTGGTTGGTGTCTAGGGCGTTGAGTACCCCGACCGCAGTAACAATGGATACAGGATGTTCTGGCGATTGGCCGCCAAAAAGAACGAGCACATTTTTGGTCATAGTCGTGCCTCCGGTTTCAGGTCACGGCCTAGCAGCAGCGAGGCGATGTCGTTGATATCAATGGTGCCGGCAACTACGGCGTTGATGGCTTCGGCTATGGGCATTTCTACCTTTGCCGTATGGGCCAGGGTCACTACGGCGGCCACGGATTTCACACCTTCGGCTGTTTGTCGCATCTGTGAGATGACTTCTTCGGTGGTGTGGCCTTGTCCATAGAGTCGGCCGGCGGTGCGGTTGCGTGAAAGTGGTGAGGCGCAGGTTGCGACCAGATCACCCAGGCCGGCTAACCCTGCCAGGGTGTCGGGGTTGGCGCCCATGGCGGTTGCCAGGCGTGTTGTTTCGGTCAGCCCCCTGGTGATGATGGAGGCTTTGGAGTTGTCACCGTAACCGCGTCCGTCGGTGAGTCCCACGGCTAAGGCGATGACGTTTTTTACGACTCCCCCGATTTCGACCCCGCGTACATCAGTGTTGCGGTAGGGCCGGAAGTATTCCGACGCCGTCATTGCCGCGACCCATTCTGCAGTGTTTTCGGGCTCGCAGGCCACGACGGTGGCTGTGGGTTCCTGCCGGGCAATTTCCTTGGCCAGGTTTGGCCCTGAAACCACCACGAACTGTTCGGACGGTAAGTTCAGTTCTTGCGCAAACACCTTGGACATGGTGGCCTGTGTTGATTGTTCCAGCCCTTTGATCAGCGAGACGAGAATGGCCCGTTCCCCGATCGCGTCGGCCACCTGGTGCAGCGTGGTGCGCGCTTGCTGGGCGGGAACAGCAACGACCACGAGTTCGGCACCGCGTACGACTTTGGCTGCATCGTTGGATGCGGTAATGCAGTCGGGCAGCACGATGTCGTCGAGGCATTCGCTGTTGGTGTGGTT
>DEPX01000035.1:0-181 GCA_002358975.1 Micrococcaceae bacterium UBA3381
TCGGCTGGAGTCATCGACACGGTGGCCACTAGCTCGCCGTCCTGACGGGTTTTAGAGGTAGCGACATTGACTTCGTCGACGTCGGCCATCTCATCCAGGCGTACCATGCCGGTTTCGGTTGGAAGTTCAAGGCCGCGCAGTTCTTTGACTGTTTCAGGGGCGGAATCGGCCTCGACGTAAA
>DEPX01000035.1:188-395 GCA_002358975.1 Micrococcaceae bacterium UBA3381
TCTTGGTCGTCCAAGGTTACCGTGCCAACACTTTGTGGAGACAAGATGCCCGAAACCATGCCAAGAAGTTGCATTTCGGAAAACCCGTTTTCTAGCGCCTCGGTGCGGTCAACGGTAACTTCCACGGTGGGCTGTTTGGTTGCCAAATCGCTGGAAAGTTCGGATACATCCGGGGTATCTTCCAGTGCGTCTTGCACGTCTTGGGTA
>DEPX01000035.1:448-2221 GCA_002358975.1 Micrococcaceae bacterium UBA3381
TGAGCCACCAAAACCGCCCGTTTCGGCACTATCCATGACCGCGACTTCACCGGGTGCATCAAGGTCTTCTAGCTCGGTACGAATACGGTCTTGCAGCTTGGTTTGATCAGCGTCAGGATCTGTATTGACGATGTAGGTGGCTGTGCCACCGGAACCGCCCAGCATCGCGGATAGATCGTCGTCGTCACCGTCGCCGTTGCCGGCCATGAGCATGACCTCATCAACACCGTCGGTGTCTAGCAGGGTATCTTCGACTCCTTCTGCCCCGTGGGAAATGGTGTCCAGATCGGAGCCGGGCTCAAATTCTTGGCTGACCATAACCATGTTTTGACCGGTGTCACCGATGAAGTCCACTTTCATAAACGGCACCATGGCCAAGGTGATGCCCAACAGGATAACGGAGGCTACCACGGTGATAATTGGGTGATTTTGGCTGCCACGCAGAATAGGTATATAGGACCGTTGTAGGCGGCTGCGACGCTCTTTTTCTTCGGCTTCACGTCGTACTGCTTCCCGATCCGCCACATCGGTGGGCGCTTTAATGAACCAGTAGGACAGTACCGGCACAATGGTCAGCGCCACCAGCAGAGATGACAGCATGGCGATGGTGACGGTCAGAGCAAATGGGGAGAAGAGCTCTCCGACCATGTCACCGACCAGTGCGATCGGGATAAAGACGGCCACCGTGGTCAAAGTGGAGGCGGTGATCGCCCCGGCCACTTCTCGTACCGCCGTCAAAATGGCCTTGATCTTTTCTTCACCATAGGCCAGGTGGCGTTTAATGTTTTCTATGACCACGATAGAGTCATCAACCACGCGCCCGATAGCAATGGTCAAGGCTCCCAGGGTGAGCATATTCAGCGAATAGCCACCCAGATTTAGCCCGACGAAGGTAACCAGAACCGACAGCGGAATGGAAATTGCAGTGACCAGGGTGGAGCGTACCGATAGCAGGAAAACCAGAATCACGACCACTGCAAACAGCAGGCCGAGGGCTCCTTCGGTGGCCAGGTCTTGGATAGATTCTTCAATGAATGGTGCCTGGTCGAAGACCACCGTGAGATTGAGCCCAGACACTTCGTCGGTGAGTTCGTCCATGGCATCGTTGAGTGCATGGGAGACTGCTACCACATCGGCATCTTGGGTGGCAGTGATCGAAATCGAAAGGGCTTCCTCCCCGTTCATGCGGGTGATTGAGGTCTGTTCTTCGGTGACTCGTTCAACATCGGCGACATCTGCGATGGTTACCACGTTGCCCTGTTGGGTTTGGGCACCCGGGGACATCTCTTCAGGTCCCTCTGGTGTCTGGCCAGCTTCGGGTAAGCCCTGGCTGGTTTCGGGTAGGTCCTGGCCAGCTTCGGGTTGACCGGACAAGGGCAGTGCTTTAATCTCGTCGAGGGAATCGATTTCGCTGCCGCCGTCAACCGGGAGCGTGGTGTGATCACCGGATACGCTACCTAACGGCATGGTGATGCCGTTTTCTTCCAGCGCGTCGCTCAAGGCTTCAGGGGTTAGTCCATTTTCGGCTAATGCCTGCTGGTCAGGTGTGATTTCAATACGATCTGTCGCCGCACCACTTACATCGGCGGAACGTACCCCTTCGATATTTTCTAGACGGGGGATAACGGTATCAGTCAAAGTGGCCGAGAGTTCACTAGCATCTTGTTCAGATGATGATGCGGTCAAGTAGCTTACCGGGATGTCCGAGCTGCTACCGGCCATGACGTTGGGTTCGGCGTCTTCGGGTAGAGAAACGTCGTCTAGGGCAGTATC
>DEPX01000035.1:2323-3010 GCA_002358975.1 Micrococcaceae bacterium UBA3381
GACAGCTCACCGATGGCCTGGGAGATTGGCTCGCTAACTTGTTCATCGACCACTTCGGGGCTAGCACCGGGAATTGCCGTGACGACGCTAACCTGGGGTAGTTCAATGGCAGGAATCAATTCTTGTTTCAGCTGGGTCATGGAGAAAAAACCAGCCACGGCAATAAAAAGCGTAATGAGCGCGACAAGTGCGCGGTTCGCCAGACTGAAGCGGGCAAAACGAGTCAAAAGTACACCACCGGAAATCGGGATAGAAAACACCGAGTGCTGGGCTCGGCCAGAAAAAGCTTAGCATGAGGCTATGCTTATCGCGAGTCGGGAATTTTCTTCCGCTATTGGGTATTCTCATGGTGTGGCTACGTCAGACAATACGCAACGAGAACGCTTAATGGCCGAGCTTGAACAGGCACGCCATGCTGTCGAAGTGTCCTTGATTCCGCAAATATTGGAATCGATGTTGTCGTTGCGGTTGACGATGCAGCAAGTCAAAATCTTGAGTATCTTGGTCATTGAACCTGATACCGGTTCGATCCGCCAGTTAGCCAATCTTACTGGGGTCTCGCTGGCGACGATGTCTGGCATAGTGGAGCGATTAGAAGACCACAAAATGGTCGAACGCGTTGCCGATCCGCAGGACCAACGGGTGCGCCGGGTGGTGGCCACTGCCTTAGGTCGTCAGACGATTCGA
>DEPX01000185.1:0-182 GCA_002358975.1 Micrococcaceae bacterium UBA3381
TTCGCTTAGCCCCCACGAGGTGCTGCTAAATCGTTAGAATCAATCACGAGGGTAAACGGACCGGTATTGGTCAATGAGATGTCCATCATCGCGCCAAATTGACCAGTTTCAACTACGAGCCCCTGGTCGCGAACTTGCTGAACGAAATACTCATAGAGCGGTTCGGACTGTTCAGGACGTGC
>DEPX01000185.1:242-4003 GCA_002358975.1 Micrococcaceae bacterium UBA3381
ACTAGAATCGGTGCATTTAGATCCAGCGCCGACGTTTCATCGTCTAAAATACGAAGGTTCAGAATTTTATTTACGAGGGCATCAGCTTGTTTTTGAGTGTCATCGGTGTGAACACCCAAAAGTACCATGAGCCCTGGCCCAGTGATTTCACCGATACGTTGTTCTTCGACGGTGACACTCGCTTGAGAAACGACTTGAATGACTGCGCGCATGAGCCCAATTGTAGTAGCCAATACCGCACCCAGCCGGCAATCACTAGACTAGTAGTGTGCAAGATCTGTTCTCCTCGACTCACGATGACGATAACAACCATCCAAATACCACCACAACGGGGTCTTCGGCCGGTGCGCCCTTGGCGGTTCGGATGCGTCCGCGTACTTTGGATGAGATCGTAGGCCAACAACATCTTCTGGCCCAAGGCTCTCCATTACGGAAACTCACAGAAGATACTGACTCTAAGAACATCGGGCCGTCTTCAGTAATCTTGTATGGTCCGCCCGGTACAGGCAAGACCACTTTGGCGCACGTAATCTCGCAGGCACCGGACCGGAAATTTGTCGAGCTGTCTGCGATATCTTCAGGCGTCAAGGATGTTCGTCGGGTTATGGAACAAGCGCTAGATAATCGCGACCTGTATGGGCGTACAACTATCTTGTTTCTTGATGAGATCCACCGTTTTAACAAGGCTCAACAGGATGCTCTGTTGCCAGGAGTCGAAAATGGTTGGGTCATTCTTGTGGCAGCTACGACCGAGAATCCATCCTTTTCTGTAATTTCACCATTATTGTCACGTTCAATCATGCTTACGCTTGAACCATTAACCGACAATGACATCGAGGTACTTGTTGATCGGGCCGTTACCGAGGAACGTGGGCTCAATAGCACGGTCGAACTCAACGATGAAGCCCGAGATTATCTGATTCGAATGGCCCAAGGTGATGCACGCCGTGCGCTGACCACATTGGAAGCCTCCGCCGGCGTTGCCGTAAATCAGGGCAGCGGCGAAAAATCTCCGATGATTACCGCTGAACACGCTGCCAAGGCTATGGATCAGGCCGTGCTGCGTTACGATAAGGACGGTGACCAGCACTACGACGTCATCTCTGCCTTCATCAAATCCATTCGTGGTTCAGACGTCGACGCGGCACTGCACTACCTGGCCCGGATGATTCACGCTGGTGAAGATCCGCGTTATATTGCGCGTCGACTGATCGTCCATGCCTCCGAAGATATCGGCATGGCCGACCCTACCGCTTTGCAAACCGCCGTCGCCGCCGCACAAGCTGTGCAGCTGATCGGGATGCCAGAAGGACGTATCCCGTTATCCCAGGCAGTCATTCATCTGGCTACCGCACCAAAATCCAACGCGTCCTACACGGCTATCGATGCTGCGCTGGCAGACGTGAAATCCGGACACGCCGGTAGTGTGCCTAAACCGTTGCGCGACGGACACTATCCGGGAGCAAAAGCCTTGGGTCATGGTGTTGGTTATAAATATCCACATTCGTATCCGCACGCGATTACAGATCAGCAGTATCTGCCTGATAACCTGGCGGATCGGCAATATTACCTGCCTTCTGGAAATGGTCGAGAACATATGCTGGCTGAACGCCTCGAACGATTGCGTGCAGTGTTGCACAATGAGTCGATGCCGACATCCGAACCGTCTACTACCAGGGGTGAGACGCAACAGCGAGCCGCTTCGAAATTCGGAGACGATACTACCTCGACTGATTAGGTACGGGATCACGCATCTGATAAGATTGCCCCTTGTCTGGCACGTTTCCACATGTTCGCGAAACGGTAGTGATGACGGTTGGCGGTATAACCCTCAGCTCTCTGGCAAACAGTGACATCAGAGGCCAGGATTCACTTGCATTAATAGCTAGTCGGCTCTGTCGTGCAAGTGATAACAAAACCATTCGATACCGCACGACAAGAAAAGGAAGCCACAACACTATGGCTAAAGGTTTACGTACCCGCCGTACAGTGCGCCATTCACGCGCATTGGGTATTGCACTGACTCCAAAAGCTGAAAAGTACATGGAGCGTCGCCCATACGGTCCAGGTCAGCACGGACGCGCACGTCGTCGCGCAGACTCTGACTACTCGGTCCGCCTAAAAGAAAAACAGCGACTACGCGCTATTTACAATATTCGCGAAGCCCAGATGGTCCGTTACTTCAACGAAGCCCGCCGTCGTCCGGGTCTAGCCGGCGAGAACCTCGTTGAAATTCTTGAATCCCGTCTGGATGCTCTTGTGCTGCGCGCCGGGTTCGCTCGCACCATCGCACAGGCCCGCCAAATGGTAGTGCACCAGCACATCTTGGTTGACGGTCAGAGAGTTGACCGCCCATCCTTCCAAGTTTCCGAAGGCCAGCTGATCCACGTTGCTGAACGCAGCGAGAGCATGGTCCCATTCCAGATTGCAGCTACCGGTGCACACCAGGAAGTTCTGCCAGACGTCCCAGGCTACTTGGATGTGGAGATTGATAAATTGCGTGCGACTGTAGCTCGCGCTCCGAAACGTGCTGATATCCCAGTTTCGATCCAAGAAAACCTGGTCGTCGAGCACTACTCACGCTAAACACACAGACACTACATTACGTTTACGTACCCGGCTCGGTGGATCTTGCATTGGCAAGGCCCCGAGCCGGTTGCGTTTTCAGTCCTAAACTCGAGACAATAACACTTGATCTGCCTACCAAATTGGTAGAGTGGGTACGGTTACAAACCAGAAAGGGTTGGCGGTTGTGAAACGAGTCCTACTTGTCGGCGTGGGTGCTGCGATTGGTTGGTACGGGCATTCCAAATTATCCAAAGGTCGCGATGCAGCAGCACTACGGGCTGAAGAGGCTCTGCGCACCTCATTATCACCTGAAAATATCGGTCGAAGCATCGGCGAAGGTGCAGCAAGTATCATTGTGGAATCTACGCGGGCTTTTTTCACAACTATGCGTGACCAGTTGCCGGTGCTCAACCGCAGTCAGTCGTCTGTCCCGGTTGTTGAAGATATTGAAGGTTTAGAACCGCTTCGGGGAGAGGTAACCGAAGTGGCCCCGGAACACTGACCAATACTCGTCCTTTAAACTATTTGGTATTAAACCGGTGAGCTCGCTGGTTTCTACGTTGTGATGGAATAACAGTTATGCAAATTCATGAAATTGCCCGCCGTTGGAACACATTCTTTGAACAGAAGAACCACAGTGTAGTTCCCTCGGCGTCGTTGGTGTCCCCAGATCCATCACTGCTATTTACTGTTGCCGGTATGGTCCCGTTTATCCCGTACTTTCTGGGACAGCAGACGCCGCCGTATGATCGGGCCGTGTCGGTGCAAAAATGCATACGAACCGCTGACATCGAAGAGGTTGGTAAGACTGCACGGCACGGAACGTTTTTCCAGATGGCCGGAAACTTCTCATTTGGCGACTATTTCAAAGAAGGTGCCATTACGATGGCTTGGGCGTTGCTTACCACGCCACAAGCCGAAGGGGGTTATGGCCTAGACCCAGACCGGTTATGGGCTACTGTCTACGAGGAGGACGACGAGGCTTACAACATCTGGCGTGACGTTGTAAAAATCCCCGAAGAGCGAATCCAGCGCATCGGTAAAGAAGACAACTACTGGCACACCGGACAGCCAGGACCAGGTGGTCCGTGTTCTGAAATCTTTTACGATCGCGGTCCAGCATATGGCGTAGAGGGCGGGCCCGCAGCCGATGACACAAGATATCTTGAGATCTGGAATCTGGTGTTTATGCA
>DEPX01000081.1:0-7533 GCA_002358975.1 Micrococcaceae bacterium UBA3381
GCAATACTGTGGAAAACCTTTGTATTGAGTCAAGTTATCCACAAAACAACGAACACGCATTACACCTTTCCTTGACCTATGGTAACAGGCATAAAGAAACAGTAAAGTATAAATAATTGCATTAAAGCACTTGCGAAAAGCTCGTTCTCGAGGTAAAATAGAGCTAATATTCGATCGCAACTTCTACACTCCGTCCTTTTAGTCACTACTTTCGTCTTTATTTGCGCTCAACCGGAAGGCCCCGTCGTGGACCAAGCGTCAATCTTCACCAATCTCGGCGAACCCTTATCTTTAGACGCCATCAACGAAGGGGCCATTGAGGACATGACCGTGGGAGAATTGGCTTTTGCCAGCGCATTTTTTAGTCAGCAATTATCTGAACGTTTGGCTCAGCCGGAGTCTTTGGCAGAAATAGCGACATTTCATAAGGCCACCGGCGCCGATTGGTCCGGCCACGATACACAGGTAGTCGGAAAAGATACATCGTCGCGGGAACCGGTCGCACCGGAGAATCACGTCGACACTTTCCCAGCGTTAATGGCAATTATGGCCAAGCAAGAACGCACCCAAGAAGCTGCGATGACTAATCTGGTGCGCAAACTAGATGTCGGCATAAAGAGCCAGTCCGCATATCTTGGCGTACCAGAAGGCATCAGAGGTTTCCGTGAAACTAAAGAAGTTCTCCGTCAAACGATGCGTATGTCCGGACGTCGAGCCAACCGTATACTTGCACGGGCAAAATATGTCACACACACTGCTGATGTTGATCGAAGCACAGCTGACACAAGCCCCAAACTGCCTGGCCTTGCGGCATCATATGCTGCCGGCAACATTCCCAGTGAAAATATAGATCGAATCATTCAGATGGATGAGGATCTGACGCAGTATTCCACAGCAGTAGGTCAAACGCCCGATTATAAAGACCAAGTGCTACAAGCCTTC
This sequence comes from Micrococcaceae bacterium UBA3381, assembly GCA_002358975.1. GTDB lineage: Bacteria > Actinomycetota > Actinomycetes > Actinomycetales > Micrococcaceae > Yaniella. Next base: position 943 of record DEPX01000081.1, read on the forward strand.
GAGCCAACGTTAGTAGAAGCCGCCGAGTCCGTAACCCCCGAAGAGATTTCCCAGGCTAAGCAGCGGTGGCTTGAACGTATTACCCACCACATCGACGCCGACGGGCCGCCGCTTTCCGACACGTTAAAGAAGCAGCCAGACAATGCCTTGCAACTACGCACGCATAAAGATGGCTCTGCCACGGCCTCTATGCATATGGACCCCGTATGGACAGCGGTGGTCAAAGAGTTTCTCAATACGAATCTCAATTACAAGGGCAACAGACCACTATTGCCCGAAAATATTGAGAACCTATACAAGGCAGCCGCTGATGCAAAATCAGCTCAGGAGGACGAATCGTACGGCTATAAGGAACCGGCCGATACTGGCGACGAACAAGACACCGACCGCAAGGCGTTCCACCATGCTGCTCCAGAAGCGCCGTCTGACGAACCCACAGTGGATGATTCGGTTGTCCCAGAAACCAGTACCACGCAAGATGACGACGGCACCGACACAAAGCAACAGCTCGATTGGATGGATAGGCTTTCTCGACCACAACGAGCAGGAGCTGTTGTTTTAGGAGCCCTATATGCAGTGATGAGTATGGATCCCGAAGAAGCAGCAGCTAAACGGGCTCACGGCTCAGCTGCAAAACTCGTTATTGTCCAAGATATAGAGACAGCACACACTACACTGGGGCTTCCTCGAATACCCGAAGCCGTGCGAAGACCGCGTGGACCTGATGGGCTGGCGCCAACAATTATAAGACGGCCCAACCCAGATGAACCAACCTTTGTGCACAATGGACACGCAGGAACGTGGACGCCTTACCAATCAGAAGCGGTCAATAGCGGACCTATTCATCCCCAGAATGCGCGAGACTTGCTCTGCGACCTAGAAATCGTAGGCCAAATTTGGAATGGCCAAGACACTGTGCTCAATGAATACCGCAGCAAACGACTCTTCACCACAGCCCAACGCAAAGCGATTCTTGCCCGCGATAAGGGCTGCCAAGCGCCCGGCTGCACCGTCCAAGGAACTTACTGCCATTGTCACCATGACAAGGAATGGATCAATGGCGGCCAGACGAACGAAGACAACGGTATAACTCTTTGCGCGCATCACCACGCAGACATCCATAATGGTAAATGGAACATTCGAAAAGTTGACGGCGTAACCTACTTCCAGCCGGCCAAATGGGTTGACCCGTATCAACCACTACTACGCAATCTGTACTGGAATTTCTAGGAAGGACCGTCCTACTCAACGGTCAACTGACCCGCCAACACCTGCAGGGTATCCAGCCCGGTAAGTTCTTGACCCTGAAGTTCAACCTCCAACACTGGTGTCTTCTTCAAGGCACGCTGCAACGTAGAAAGGTGCTCCGTTTCTAATGCCCGACGCTGCGATAATACGCCCTCAGAACCCTCAGGAGAACGACGATTTACTATCACACCGGCAACAGGGATCTTCGCCTCCTCCAACTGCTCTTTTAGTTCCAAAGTCTCGGCCACTGGCAGGCGCTCCGCTAACGTCACGATCACAAAACCAGTATCGCGCTTCGACGTCAAGATTTTATGAAACTGCGAAAATAAGTGGCCACGGCGTTCAAGGATCTGCCGCACCTTGGCATTACGCTGTGCCACCGGACCAGTATCCGGTTCCTCTACGCTGCCAGGCAACGCTTGTAGCGCGTCGTGGAACTGCGCCGTCTTCTTTGCCCGTCCCATCATCCCCTCAGACCAGACCGTCAACACCTGGGGCATCTCTAATAACCGAATCGTATGGCCCGTCGGGGCGGTGTCAAAAATTACCGTATCCCAGCTGTCACTGGATTCAAGGCTCAGGCGGGCAATCCGCTCCAGTAACGCGGCTTCGTGGGCACCTGGCGAATCAATGGCCTGCCGGAAATACCGATCAACTTCCTTATGTAGATGCTCCGGCATCATCCTACGAACCGTATGAGCAACCTCATCAAAATGCTCCCGCGAGGTCTTCTCCGGATCAATTTCCAACCCCGCCAACCGGTCCTTAAACAACCAAGTGATGCTATCGCCAATCTTGGTGCCCCATAAATGCCCCAAATTATGTGCCGGATCAGTTGACACCAACAACACCTTGGAACCGCGTTGGGCCAGGGAAAGCGCGGTAGCACTGGCCATAGTGGTTTTACCAACCCCACCTTTACCACCAAAAAACACCAGGCGACGGTCACTTAGCAACATGAAATCGTATCCAAAGGAGAATGCTCCATGCCCATCCGAATGTGCCACTGATGGAAGCGCTCATACATAATCGGCATCAGCTCAGCCGTATAGTACGTCGCCGGATTCGGTACACCCAGTGCCTCGGAAAAGACCATCATCATGAAAAGGTCTTCCTCATCCCGGGCAGCCCGAGCAAACGTCTGACGATAGGGTCCGGCATAGAATTCGTTCAGCCCGTCTTTAAAAGCGACTAGGCGATCCTGCCACCGGCCCCAAACGGAACCGGCAGCAGGTTCTGGCTTGATCATACAGAAGTCCCCGCTTCGATATCGGTCATTTCTTCATCCAGATCTAATGGCTCGTTTCGGGTACGAACCATACTGCTCACAGAAGCCACTACAACCCAAACAGCTGCAATCAAAATGATCACATCGATGACGACCAGCAACCAGTTGCCTGCAGCAATGAACGTCCCCAGTTGGATAATCGCAGCGTACATCGAAACGAAGAACACGAAAACCAACGGGATAATGACCGGCCACACCGGCCGCTTGATGCGCAACAAAATGATCGCCAAAATCGCCATGGTCAACGCCGCCAACAACTGGTTAGTGGTACCAAACAGCGGCCAAATGACCATGCCACCACGACCGTCGCCGCCCGCTGAAAACGCCAAACCGAAACCCGTAAGCAACGTAATCAGCGTAGCCATCAAAACATTGAGCTTCACACCAAACAGTTCGAAAATCTCGGCGGTGACAAAACGCTGTAGGCGCACGCCAGTATCCATCGTCGTGGCGGCGAATAATACCGCCATCGTGGCAAGAATGGTCGCAGATAAGCCTTCCGGAATCGCCAATCCTTGGTTGAGGATTCCACCGCCGGCACTCACGAAGGCAGCCGCTCCGCCTTCTTCAAACGCGGAGTAAACCTCTTCCCAATCGGCCAAGGTTTTGAAACCAGATGTCGTCGCGATAATCGTACCCAGCGCTAACAGACCTTCACCAACGGCACCGAAATACCCCACAAGCCTGGCATCGGTTTCCTTATTGAGCTGCTTGGACGAGGTACCAGACGAGACGACGCCGTGAAACCCGGATATCGCCCCGCACGCGACCGTGACGAACAGCAACGGCATAATTCCGGGTGTGCCCTCGGGGACATTGTGGTTGATAGCCGGTGCGACAACGGTGGGATTGGAGACCAGCACCGCCAAGTACAGTAGGCCAAGACCAACGAAAAGTTGCAGCCCGTTAATGTAGTCGCGCGGCTGCAACAGCATCCACACCGGCAGCATTGAGGCGATACCGGCATAAAGAAACAGCACGATGATCCAAAATGCCGCTGACGACATACCCAAAATAGTTTCAGGTAGTGCAATGGGGAACTGACTGCCCAACACGATCAGGCCATACAACACGGCCACACCAACCACCGATACGACCGGCAAGCTCCATTTGAGCCGGTAAATGGCCTGGCCGATCAAGAGTGCGACAATAATGGCACCCCAAACCGGGATGACCGACGTCGGGGTGGAAATGAGCAGGTCTGCAATGACGACGGCGAATACCGCGTTGACCATCAGCAACAAGAAGAAAATGACCACTAAGAAAAGGATCCGGCCCGAACCGCCAATATAGCGGCCTGACAGTGTGCCGATCGAGCGGCCCTTGTGACGGGCTGATGCCCACAGCGCACCCATATCGTGCATGCCAGCGAAGAAAATGGTGCCCAGCGTGACCCACAAAAAGGCGGGTAACCAACCCCAGATGACGGCAACGGCTGGCCCAACAATCGGTGCTGCACCGGCAACCGAGGTGAAGTGGTGGCCCCACAACACCCATTTATTACTGGGGACATAATCGACCCCGTCTTGGTATTTATGTGATGGCGTTTCATAATCCGGGCTGAGTTTAAATACCCGTTTCGATAGGAAACTGGAATACAGAAAATATCCCAGCACCATCATGGCAACGCCAACCACAGCCATAACTAACGACTGCATGTGTCGACTCCTTCAGATGAGGTGAGGTGTGTAGAATATCCTATCGCTCAACATGAAGTACGTCACCATTTGACGGCGATTCGTGCTGGTCAACCGCTAGCTATGCGGGCGACCCTGAGGCATTTCATTGGCTGCCACAGCCGGAAACGGTTTGCCGTCGTTATATTTTTCTTCCAAGCGTTGCACCTCTTTCATAACCGCCCGGATCACAAATTGGCTCAACGAGCGGTGACCTTCGGCAACCATGGTGTGCAGTACTGCACCGCGCAATCGGGCGGTGTCCTCGGGTTGCTGGTAAAAACTGACCTTATTGGGATGTCGGCGTGGCGCAGTTTGAGGGTTTTGTAATACGTCTTCTTGAGGGTTTTGCAGTACCTCTTCGGCAACGTCCGTGGCTTCGACGTCGTCGTCCTCGGGCTCATCGGTAAACGGTTCCGGAATGGTCATGCCAATATCGAAGGCGCCCTGGGGAGTATCAGAGCCCTCATCGGTTGTTTTAGTGGTCGACTTGGGCGGTGCCGGAACATCTGCCGGTGCAAAATCAAACAACATTTCGTGATGTTCCTCGGACATGCTTCACCTTGTACTCGATGGTGTGTGGACAGTTAATACTCTAGATGTTCATCAATGTTGTGGGCTCCAAGTGGCAGCGCGTGGTGCGCACCGTTGCTCTTCGGTTCGGGGCCGGATCGTTTTAGACTTGGTGGCGCAGTCAACCAGCATCAGGCAAAGGAAAAAATGGACTTTCAGCACCCAATCGTTGCCGCACCAATGGCCGGTGGCCCTTCGACTCCCGAGTTAGCCGCAGCCGTAGCATCAACCGGTGCCCTTGGTTTTCTGGCGGGTGGTAATAAGACGGCGGCGCATATCGCTGAGCAGTATCGCTCGGTCGTACACATCGGCAATATCGGGGTGAACCTTTTTGTACCGGATATCGCCAATACCGCAGTAAACCAGGCCCGCTCGCGCGAGCAGCGCACTGAAAAACTCACAGCATACCGGCAAACACTTTTGCCGGTGGCCGCCCAGTTCGGTGTTGAAATCCCAAGCGTTGAACAGGCCGGCGAGTCGGTCACCGACGACTGGGATGCCAAACTTGAGCTGGCCGGCCAGTGGACCATCGTGTCCTTCACCTTCGGGCTACCGGGCCCAGAAGTATTTGACCGGCTGCATGAATCCGGGACTCACGTGGGCGTAACCGTGACCACGGTGGCTGAAGCCGAGACTGCGGTGGCTTACGGAGCCGATTTTTTGGTGGTTCAGGGTCCCGAAGCCGGCGGGCACCGCTCAGTACATGACCCATCGGCCGACCCGGAAAATACACCGCTGCTACAACTGTTGGAAAACATAACCGTTGACGTGCCGATCGTTGCTGCCGGCGGAATTATGACGCCCGACGACGTTGAAACCGTGCTGAACCACGGGGCTAGCGCTGCGGCGGTTGGTACAGCACTTTTACTTAGCGATGAGGCCGGCAGTAACCCGTTACACCGGTATATGTTGCAACATGATCGATCGGGCGCCACCGCGCTGACGCGTGCTTTTTCTGGACGGGTTTCACGGTCTCTGGTCAACGACTTGCTCGCCTTGGACGCTCCGGCCGTCTATCCGGAAGTCAACGCACTGACCGGTCCGATCAAACGCGCGGCCGTTGAAGCTCGTGACCCACGTTTTACCCACCTATTTGCCGGTACCGGCTATCTTCAGGCACGCACCGGCCCGGCCACTGACATTGTGCAGTGGTTGGCGGGTAGCTCATGAAGGTCTTTGAACGGATAGCCCGATTTTGGCGCCAGCATCCGCGCATCTCCGACGGCCTCATTATCCTACCGTTACTGGGGCTGACTCTGCTGATCTCGGCGGGCTCTTTGACGGCGACCTCTTTCCCCGCTTATGTCCGCCACTGGCCGGATGGAGCACTGGCGACCGTGGTGGTCACCATCCTGGTATTGCACATGGTGCCGTGGGTGTTCCGGCGCACCAACCCGGTGGCTTCAGCGGCCGTCGTCGTCGTTGGTTCTCTGGTGCACTTATTTCTCGGACCGGACATGCTGCCATCAATGATTATGGTGGTGCTCACCGTCCAGAATCTGGCGCATTTGGCCCCGATGTGGGCCTCAATTTCGGGGTTCATTACTGCCCTGGTGGGGGCACTACTCTTTGCCGCCAAGATGGCCGCGGTGCCACATTTTTGGGGCGGTGCCTACAACCAGGGTGAGCTGTTTGAAGGGCCCGGGCTGATATATATGGTGCCTATCAGTATCCCCGTCATCGGGTTGGTCGTGTTGTTTTGGGCGATTGGCAATGTACAGCGCACCCGGCGCATCCGCCTGGAAACCTTACAAAACCGCGCCGAGCAGCTGCGTGTGGAAGCCCGGCAAGAACGGGAACTGGCTG
>DEPX01000081.1:7554-8621 GCA_002358975.1 Micrococcaceae bacterium UBA3381
CCGCCGATGAACGCAATCGTATCGCTCGGGAGCTACACGATATTGTTGCCCACTCGCTGCAGGTGGTTATTTCGCAGGCCGACGGCGGACGCTACGCGGCCAAGTCCAACCCGGATATCGCCTCGAACACCTTAGAGACCATCGCCGATACCGGCCGCGATGCGCTACAACAAATGCGCCGCCTGCTCGGGGTGCTCCGGAATACCGACGCGGCCGAGACCACTCCCCAACCCGGTCTGGCTGAGCTGCCCAAACTGATCGCCACCGTACAACTGTCCGGGCTGGATGTGACCCTGCACGAATCCGGCAAAACTGGCCGCCACATAGCCGAGGGCGCCGAACTGGTGCTGTATCGCATCGTCCAGGAAGCCCTGACAAACGTTGCCCGGCATGCGGGCAACAACGCCAGCGCAGCGGTTGCCCTGACGTGGCGTGATACCGGTGTCTCGGTCACTATCGACGACGACGGCGTGGGCATCACCCAAACCGATCACGCCGGGCAAGGCCTGGTGGGCATGCGAGAACGCACCGCATTATACGATGGGTCGTTTTCGGCTGGGCCCAAAGCCGCCGGCGGGTTCCGGGTGCACGCGCATTTACCCTACGAGAATGGATAACATGACAATCAAAGTGGCTATCGTTGACGACCAGCAGCTCATCCGGTCCGGACTGTCCATGCTGATCAATTCGCGCGACGACCTGACGGTCACCGGTGAAGCCTCCGATGGGCAGCAGGCCGTGAACTCGGCGCATATTCGCTCCGCCGACGTCGTCCTGATGGATGTTCGCATGCCGATCATGGATGGGATCGCTGCAACAAAGGGCCTGCTTGAGCACAATCCGGAAATGAAAATCATTATGCTGACCACCTTTGATCTAGACGAGTACGCACTGGATGCCATCGACGCCGGGGCCAGTGGGTTTTTGCTCAAAGACGCCCCGCCCGAACAACTACTGGCCGCCATCGATTCGGTCTACCACGGCGACGCCGTTATCGCGCCGTCAACCACCAAACGGCTATTGGAACACCTGGTGACCCCGAAACGTGCCACGCCGTCGGCGGAAAA
>DEPX01000081.1:8702-8873 GCA_002358975.1 Micrococcaceae bacterium UBA3381
AAGCCATGGCGGCCGGACTGTCTAACGCCGAAATTGCCGCCAAACTCTTCGTTTCGGCCACCACCGTGAAAACGCATGTGGGTAAGGTGCTCACAAAATTGGAGGCGCGCGATCGGGTGCAAGCCGTCGTGTTCGCCTACCGCACCGGAGTTGTGTAGTGCTGCGTCCCGG
>DEPX01000216.1:0-4269 GCA_002358975.1 Micrococcaceae bacterium UBA3381
TGACGGGTGGTAGGCCAATTATGGGCACCGTCGGTATTAATGCCGGACTGGACCAGTGACCAAGTTTCACGAAGCTCTTTTGTCGGATACACTTTGGCAATTTCTGGAACCATGGCCTCGGTCCCGATCAGTGCAAGCTCGTATTCAGTGATACCCTCACGGATCGCATTTTTTACAGCTCGTGCGCCAATATCGGCAATCCGAGCGCCCTGGCGGATGAGATAGACTTCTTCTTCAGACTTCAACAGCCGTTGATTCATCAAGGCCACCGACACGTCAACGAACTCTGCCGTATCAAACCAAGCGTCGAATATCTTGTACTCTTCGACTGTCAGTCCGTCATGTTCAATGCCCAAACGATTCGGTTTAATGCTGCGCTGTTCCAGTACGCGTTGAATCGCACGATGGAAGTTATTGGCTTCCCAATCTGAATACACAATATTTTCGCCATAAGTGGTTCGCCAAGGCATGCCACCATCGACCCACGGCGTGACGGTTACAGAATCCTCGGGAGTAATGACTACCGCGTAGGTCCGACCGAATGGGGAGGGTACAAAGTCAGAATAGTATTTGATGTTGTGCATACTTGTGAGCACAAGCGCATCAAGATTTTGGGAGGATAACAGCTGCCTAGCACGAGCCAGGCGGCGCTCGAACTCCTGATCGGAGAACGTCAGTTCTTGCTGCTGGCCGTTGTACTGGGTGAAAACGTGCGGGACCTGGTCATGATCGGTCATCTCAGGCTTTGCTGTAGTGGCCATAGAAAGTTCTCCAATTGCGTTGTCGGGTGATTATCACGTTTGTCGCTGGTCGAACCTATACTAGGCCCGGTTAAAAAGCGACTTCAAGACAAGGCCTGCGATACCGTAATTTTAAGCCCTGTGTTGCTAGAGAACCATCGCGGCAATCCAGCCGGCGCCCGTTAGCGGAATATTGTAGTGAATAAAGGTCGGAATGACGGTATCTCGCACATGATCATGCTGACCATCAGCAGCGAGACCTGCCGTCGGGCCTAGGGTTGAGTCAGAAGCCGGCGAACCAGCATCTCCCAGTGCACCAGCGGTACCAATCAGAGCGACGGTAGCGAGTACAGAAAAGTCCAGTGACAAGCACAGCGGCACATAGATTGCGGCAATAATTGGAAGCGTCGAGAATGATGAGCCGATTCCCATCGTCACAATCAGGCCCACGACGAGCATTGCCAAGGCTGCCATGGCTTTATTTTCACCAAAGAAACTCTGGACACTAGCTACCAGCGGCTCGATATGGTTCGTTTCGTTAATAACGGCGGCAAACCCCTGGGCTGAAATCATGACAAACCCAATCAGTGCCATCATGCGCATCCCGGAGGTAAAGACGTCGTCGGCTTTATCCCATCGGACAACACCTGAGATCAGGAAAATACCTAGGCCTACTAGGGAACCCAGAAGCAGCCCGTCAGCCTCAGAACCGGTAAATTGAATAATAAGTTGGATAGCAAAGGTTGCCACAATGGCCACTACAGACATGATCAGGTTATAACGCGTTGGCGTGGGTTCAACGATGGTGCCGCCTACGATGGGGCGGTCTAGATAATGTCGTGGTTTGCGGTAGCTAAAGAACACTGCCACAAGCATCCCCAGGGTCATACCAGCAGCGGGTATAGCCATCGCCTGAACGATATTCACGCCTGAAGTATCGAGTCCAGCCTTTTCAATATTGCCCAATAATATGTCTGCTAAGAAAATTTTACCGAAGCCCACCGGCAGCGTCATATAGGTGGTGACTAAACCAAAGGTCAGCACGCAGGCAACAAGCCGGCGATCGAGCTGCAACCGGTTCATAACGGTCAGTAACGGTGGGATCAAAAGTGGAATAAACGCGATGTGCACCGGAATCAGATTCTGCGACATGATCGACATAGCCAAGATGCCTGCAACAAGCGCGTACCTGGTCGTGGTGACGACTTTTTGTGATGCTTCCTCTGCGCTATCATCAAGCTTTTCTATGAGCGCGTCGGCTAGTGCTTTTGGTAAGCCAGAAGCCGCCACCGCCATGGCAAAAGCACCAAGGAGTGCATACGAAAGGGCGATCTTGGCACCATCTCCCAGACCGGATTGGAAAGCCACCATTGTTGCTTCTAGCCCCATGCCAGCCATAAGGCCGCCTATAAGAGCTCCAATAAATAACGCGATGACGACGTGGACCCGCAAAAGCGCAAGTAAGAGCATCACGGCCACGGCAATAACTACAGCATTCACGATCGACAAGCATAGACGAATATTTCCTACGGTTCGATTTTTGCCGTAGAACTACGGGGCTTAACGTGCCGCCTTGGTACTATGGTGTTATGGGTCATATAAATAATGAGAATACGGAATCGGGGCTCATCATCGTCGGTATTGATGGGTCGCATAATAGTAAACGGGCATTTGAGCTGGCGCTATCGATTGCTCAAGAGCGTCACGGGAGACTAAAGCTGATCGGAGGGTATATAGAGCCAGGCTATGAGTACCTTCCAGAGTCCGCGCGCGGGCTGATTCAACAACAGGCTCAACGTGTATTAGACAACTTTGTGGCGAAAGCTGAGGCAGTCAATATTGAGGTCAGTGCCGAAGCTATTGAAGGCGATGCTGCAGGGATTTTAACATCGCATTCCAAAGATGCCGCTCTTGTAGTGGTTGGTAAACGTGGCCGTAGTAGATTTGCTGGCCGTTTTCTTGGCAGCGTGTCAGCATCCGTTGCCGCCCATGCTCACTGTGCGAGTTTGGTGGTGCCGGATAGACCAGAGGCCGAAAAATTGCCGGAATCGGAATATGCCCGGTTAGTCGGTGGGCCGGCATGGGCTGAAATCGGCGTAATCACCTCTGACGAAGTCGCAGATTCTACGGACTTTAGTAATACAGTCGTGGTGGGAATCGATCCGGATGCAAATCCGGTTGAAATTGCTATGCGTGGAGCTCAATATGCAGAAGAGCGTAATCTTTCGTTGACGCTGGTTACTGCAGAGCCGCTCAGCAATAGTATGTGGATGCCTATCTCACCTATATACGGGACGGCTATTCCGGATATGCGTAAAGACGTCGCGTCTCGTCTAGCGCAGGTGGCTGAGCAAGTTGCCCAACAAACAAGCGTGCCGGTGCAATGGCGATTCTTTGATGTGGATGCGGCTGAGGTATTGTCCGATGCTTCACGGACTGCTGCATTAGTCGTCGTGGGGACGCGAGGCCGAGGCGGATTTACTGGGCTGTTGTTGGGCTCGGTGAGCCAGACATTGCTCAACCGCGCCGTATCACCGGTGCTGGTGGTGCCCAATAAATAGCTGGCCAGCTGTCCTAAGCCGTTGATTTAGTCCGTATCGGGTCGGCCCATGCGGGTAGAAATCGTTGCAGCAGTGGCAACGCATTGCTTAATGAGCGTTGCCGTGGTGTCCTCGTCCACGCGGTAGGCCGGCGCTGCCACCAGCACTACCGCCACGACTTTGTCGCGGTGGTCATAGACGGGTGCGGCAATACCGATCTCGTCGTCAAAAGTCTCTTGTAGATTTACCGCATAGCCGCGCTGACGAACAGTGCTGAGACGTTGTCGTACTTCTGTCATGGTCCAGCCGGGCTGCAACTGAATCTGACCGCTGTCGATGAGGCGTTCAGCGACTTCAGGTGGCATGTCTGCCAAAAAGGCCTGGACGGTTGCCGAACCAGTAGAAGCATACTGTGTCCCTAGTGGAGAGGTGTGTTTGATGGTGCGCTGCGAGGCGATCTGCTCGACGGTAACGGCCGCCGAATCTTCCCAGACGGCAAGGACTGTGGTTTCTTGTGTGGTGACGGCTAGTTCTTGTAGATACGGGTGGGCGACCACGCGAACGTCGAGATTGGCAAGAAGTGGGCCAGCAATAGCAATCAGACCAAGGCCGAGTCGGTATTTTCGGGTTACGGGATCTTGTTCGACCCAGCCTTCAGATTCCAACGTGGCTAAGAGTCGCGATACCGAAGATTTATGTAGGTCTACTTGTTGGGCGATTTCAGTAACCCCGACAAGGGGCTCATTCTTGGAGAAGCAGCGTAATACATCGATCACATTGTGAACGACTGAAGTCCGAGGTGAACTCATTATGCTTCCTTTCTGCACATACCCCTAAGGATCATACGCTACTTCAAGCGACTAACATCACAAGCTGCGATCGTTGCCAGACCGACGCCGCAGGTGTGGGAAGTTATTCTTCGAGTGGTTTGCCGCTGGTTTCCCTGTCGGTGGTGATTGGTCTGCTGTGGGAAGGGATTACAGCGCTGT
>DEPX01000216.1:4313-6752 GCA_002358975.1 Micrococcaceae bacterium UBA3381
CGCACCATGTCGTAGAAGTTTTCTACGTGTTTAGCCGCATGGCGTTCTGCCTCATCGGGTTCTCCGGCCACGATGTGTTTGATCAGTTGAGTATGTTCGATAATATGCTCGTGAAGCGAGGGGAGCCGGTCTGACAAGGCCGCCCAAATACGCGTAGCGATATTATCAAGCCGAATCAATGTTTCCGACAGGTGCTCGTTTTGCGTCACGCTGTAGATCATCCGGTGCACAGATAAGTCGTAAGCGAGTAGGTCGCGTTGGGATTGGTTAGGGTTAAGGCTTTTGAGTTCCATGAGAACTCCCAGCAGCTGCTGACGCATATCCCCGCCATGAATTTCTGCGGCGCGGCGAGCGGCAAGCGGCTCAAGTGCTTGTCGCACCTCTGACACGTGTGCAAGTTCGGTAACGTCGACTTGGCTGGCAAACGTTCCACGACGCGGATAAGTTACGACCAGGTGATCGGACTCAAGGCGCTTTAACGCTTCGCGCAGGGGAGTCCGTCCGACGCCCAATTCATCGGCGAGCTGTTTTTCTATAATGGGCTCACCAGGCTGAATGTCGAGCATGATGAGCTGATCAAGTAGGGCGCGGTATGCGCGAGCAGAGAGGGACTCGCTGGTCGTGTCGGCGTTGTGCAACGTGGTCATCACTGTCCTTTCGTTGTTCTTATTGTGCATCAAATGCTAAATCTCCGCAGCGTTTCGGAGATTTTTATCTAACCTCTTGACATCTGTGTGATGAACGCCATATTCTGTGATCGGTATCTGATATATCAACTGTCGTTCAGAATTTTTCAAGGAAGATGCATGACTAGTATCACTACGCAGGTTGCTCCATCGCTGACTCAGGATCTCGCTGAGCTTGACCCGGAGATCGCGGGTTTCATTAATCAGGAACTCGACCGTCAACAAAACGGCCTGGAAATGATTGCCTCTGAAAATCACACGCCCATGGCTGTAATGCAGGCACAGGGTTCGGTACTGACTAATAAGTATGCCGAAGGCTACCCTGGTCGTCGCTATTACGGCGGCTGTGAACACGCCGATTCGGTCGAGAGGCTGGCTATCGACCGTGTAAAGAACCTTTTTGGTGCTCAGTACGCTAACGTTCAACCGCACTCGGGAGCACAAGCCAACGCGGCGGTCATGCACGCTTTGATTCGTCCAGGTGATACCGTCATGGGGCTCAACTTAGCCCACGGCGGTCACTTGACCCATGGTATGAAACTCAATTTCTCGGGACGACTCTACAATATCGTGCCGTACTCAGTTGACGAGCAAACCTACGAAGTAGACATGGATGAAGTGGCACGGCTAGCTCGGGAGCACCAGCCAAAAATGATTGTCGCCGGTTGGTCTGCCTACCCGCGTCAACTCGATTTTGCTCGCTTCCGAGAAATCGCCGACGAAGTTGGTGCCTACCTCTTTGTCGATATGGCTCACTTTGCCGGATTGGTGGCAGCCGGTCTGCACCCATCACCGGTTCCACATGCACACGTGGCCACTTCAACGACGCACAAAACCTTGGCCGGACCGCGCGGCGGCATCATCCTGACCAACGATCTTGAAATCCAAAAAAAGATCAATTCCGCAGTTTTTCCTGGGCAACAGGGTGGTCCGCTTATGCATGTCATCGCTGGTAAAGCTGTCGCCTTCAAGGTGGCTGGGACTCAAGAATTCGCCGAGCGTCAGCAACGCACCTTGGAAGGTTCCCGGATTTTAGCCGAGCGGCTCTCCCGGCCGGATGTGGCAGAAGTCGGTATCTCGGTCCTGACCGGTGGCACCGACGTCCACCTGGTTTTGGTGGATTTGCGTGACTCAGAACTGGATGGCAAACAGGGTGAAGACCTGCTGCAAGAAGTGGATATCACCGTCAACCGTAATGCGGTCCCGTGGGATCCGCGCCCACCAATGACTACTTCAGGGCTACGTATCGGCACGCCTGCGTTGACCACACGTGGCTTTGGCACTGAAGCGTTTGAAGAAGTCGCCGACATCATTGCGCTGACCTTGATTGCTGGTGCAACTGGTGATCGCTCAGCGTTGCCAGAACTGGCCGGCCGAGTTGAAGCACTAGCACAGGCTCACCCACTGTACCCCAACCTGGAACCGTTCGGAGCATAAGCATGGCAGAACTACTCCCACAACACCCCGATTTTCTGTGGCGGAACCCGGATCCCAAGCCCTCTTATGATGTCATTATCATAGGCGCTGGTGGACATGGGCTGGCCACTGCACACTATCTGGCCTCACGCCACGACATCACCAATGTTGCCGTTATTGACAAGGGCTGGTTGGGCGGCGGCAATATGGCCCGCAATACAACCATTATTCGTTCCAACTACCTTTGGGATGAATCAGCTGATATTTACGAGACCTCGCTGAAACTCTGGGAAGAACTTCCAGAAGAACTGGAATATGACTTCTTGTTCTCCCAGCG
>DEPX01000216.1:6836-8304 GCA_002358975.1 Micrococcaceae bacterium UBA3381
GTTGACTCGCAATGGTTGACACCAGAAGAAGTCAAAGAAGTTTGTCCGATCATCAACATCTCGGACAACATTCGCTACCCGATCATGGGGTCGACCTATCAGCCACGCGCTGGGATTGCCAAGCACGACCACGTGGCATGGGCGCTGGCTCGCAAAGCCGACGCCGCCGGCATCGACATTATCCAAAACACTGAGGTCACCGGCATTTTGACCGCAGACGGTAGGGTCACCGGCGTCGAAACTACCCGCGGCACAATCCATGCCGGTCAGGTGGCCTTGTGCGGTGCACCCCACTCGTCGCAACTGGCTGAGATGGCGGGAATCAATCTGCCAATCCAGTCGCATCCACTACAGGCACTCGTCTCAGATTTGTTTGAGCCGATCCATCCTACGGTGGTCATGTCGAACCACGTACACTGCTATGTTTCTCAGGCACATAAAGGTGAACTGGTAATGGGAGCGGGAATCGATCAGTATAACGGTTTCGGCAATCGTGGTGCCTTCCACATGATCGAAGAACAAATGGCAGCGGCCGTAGAATTGTTCCCAATTTTTGGTCGGGCACACTTGTTGCGGACCTGGGCTGGTTCCGTGGATACTACCCCGGATGCCTCACCAATACTTGGGAAAACCCCGGTCGATGGTCTATATGTCAACTGTGGTTGGGGCACCGGTGGGTTCAAGGGTACGCCTGCTGCCGGTTATGCCATGGCACACACTATTGCCCATGACGAACCACACCGGATCAATGCTCCCTTTAGCCTGGAGCGCTTCGAAACAGGCCATCTCATTGATGAACACGGCGCAGCAGCCGTGGCCCACTAACGAAAGGCAATTGCCATGATGCTTATTGATTGCCCGTACTGCGGGCCACGTAACGAAACGGAATTCGGTTACGGGGGCGAAGCTCACGTGTCCTATCCACAAGACCCATATGCGTTATCCGATGAACAATGGGCTCAATACCTGTTTTACCGGGATAACCCCAAGGGTGATTTCGCAGAACGTTGGGTTCACAACGGCGGATGCCGCAAATGGTTTAACGCGATTCGCAACACTGTGACCTATGAAATCAAAGCTACCTACCCGGCCAGCTCACCGCGGCCTACCGTTACCGGAGGTTCCAAGTGACACACTCTTACCGTCTGAATGCCGATGAGGCACCCTACGCCGTTGTCGATCAGCGCGAGAATCTCGATGTGATTATTGACGGCAAACAGACTAAGGCGTTGCGCGGTGACACCGTAGCCTCTGCACTACTAGCTTCCGGTACCCGTTCTGCAGCCAACTCTTTGTACTGGAAACGACCGCGCGGGGTATTTTCCGCCGGTGTTGAAGAACCCAACTCATTGGTGCACGTGTCACCACGCCACGAAGGCGACGTGGAAGAATCCATGTTGATGTCCACCACAGTTCCGGTAATTAACGGGTTGCAAGCCACTCAGCTGTCTGGACTTGGTACGCTTGA
>DEPX01000216.1:8362-9111 GCA_002358975.1 Micrococcaceae bacterium UBA3381
GGCCCCGCTGGACTTTCAGCAGCGGTCAATGCCGCCAAGTCTGGTGCCCGTGTCATGCTTATGGACGAAAAGCCCTGGGCTGGCGGTAGCTTGCTAGATGCCCCATATGAATCTATCGACAATAAAGGTGCTCCGCAGTGGGTCGCCGATGCCATCGACCAACTCACAGCCAACGATGACGTCGAGGTCTTGTCTGATACTACGGTTACCGGCATCTACGACTCCAATTACGCAATCGCTGTTGAACGTCGCGTCCATCGTCAGGATGCCACCCCCGGTGCAGGTGTCTCGCGCGAAAGGGTCTGGCATGTGCGCGCCAACCAGGTCGTGTTAGCCACCGGCGCCCACGAACGCCCACTGGTGTTTCAAAACAACGACCGCCCGGGTATCATGCTGGCATCAGCGGTTCGCAGTTACCTGAACCGCTATGCAGTCCGTGCCGGTCAACGCATCGCGGTGTTCACCACCAACGACTCGGTATACCCGTTGGTCAACGAACTGCAATATACCGGTGGGGTAGTAGCCGTCATTGATGCACGCTCCACTGCCTCGGCTGCAGCGCAACAGGCAGCCTCTAATGGTGTTCAGGTACTGATTGGCTCGGCTGTTATTGACACGCAGGCCGGCGACGATAGCGAACTCAACGCCATTAGCGTGGCCCCACTCAACGGCAAGATTGCTACCGACAACGTACAGCGGATCGAGGTTGACACGCTGGCTGTTTCCGGTGGTTGGTCGCCGGTTGTGCA
>DEPX01000188.1:0-7286 GCA_002358975.1 Micrococcaceae bacterium UBA3381
AGTGAAGACCATGGTGAAGCCGCAACGTGGTTCAATGACGACGACTTCACCGTATTGTCTGAGGCAATGGGGGCTGCAGCGTTAACCGGCGCGATGAATGGGCAAACCTTAGCAGATCACCAAGAACTCTCCGAAGCTGGGCGAGATCTTTTGACCGGAGTATCGCGAGCAAGTAAAGACACCGACGAGTTTTTGGAGGTATTCCAAGGAGCCTGTACAGATCTATGACCTAACGGCGCCACACACAGGACCATAACGAAAAGAGACGTAGCAGAACATTTTGCGCTTCGCTCCAGAGCTAGCTTTTGGCTCCAGGGCGGAGCGCTTTCGTTTAACGCAGATAAAAACGAGTGCTGTCAACTACATGACAGCCCATTGTGGAAAACATGCTAAAATAATGCTTTTATCCACAGTCCATGCGAAACAGGTTGGATATATTTTATAAATGGTTTATACGGGGTTATTTTAAGATAAAAATACAATAAACAACGCAAAAACCATTGCTGTTTTCTAGCATTTCGGGTAGTGTATAGGTAATAGAAAAACATCCATTCTTCGTTTAGCTATTACTTTGTGTTCGTTCCTGTGCGGTTGGAGGCTGCTGTGGATCATCTTGGGATATTGCCTCATATCGGTGATCCCGTTGACGTGGAAGAAATACACGCCACCAAAGTAGGGGATCTCAGCTTAGGTCACTTAGCGTACGGTGCAGCTTTTTTCGCCAGTGCATTTGCTAAACGGCTCGCTGATCCCGCCAGTATTCAGGAGATTGCGACGTTCCATAACGCTGATGGGGCAGATTGGTCAGGCTACTTATCAGTAAATAACGGTGACAAGCAGAATCAGACTGCTAGCGAGGTATCGGAGCCAACAGCTCCGGATAATTATGTAGATACGTTGCCAGCCATTTTTAAATCGATGGCGCGTGCTGAACGCACTATCGACGCGGCACTGACCCATCTTGTACCCAAAGTTGATACTGCAATCGACGACCAAACGTCGTATTTTGGAGCACCAGATGGTGTCCAGGCGTTTCGTGATACTAAAGCGTTCTTAAAACGCAGTATGCAGCATTCCGGTTATAAAATCGGCAAGCTAATAAATCGTGCTGCTCAAGTCGCACACACAATCGCTACGGACCGCACCACCGAGGCAACCGCCCCGAAGCTGCCCGAATTAGCACTCGCATTTACAGCCGGCGAAGTTCCAGTCGAAAATTTGGAGCATCTCGCCCGATTGGATGCTGATTTAACCAAATATTCCAGGAAAACGGGACAGGGTACTGACTACAAAGATCGTGTCCTAGAGGTTTTCGAACCGCAATTGGTCGAGGCCGCAACACAAGAAAACCCAGATACGCTTCGTCAGGCCAAGCAGAGCTGGATGGAAACTATTGCCTACCATATTGACGAAGACGGACCGCCCCCATCAGAAGTACTGGTCAAGCAACCCGATAATGCCTTGCATGTGCGAAAGCACGAAGACGGGTCAGCAACGGCATCCATGCATATGGATCCCGGCTGGGCTGCGTATTTAGATAATTTTCTAACACATAACCTCAACTTCAAGGGTGACGCCCCGCTAATACCTGAGCCTGTCGTCAAAATCTACGAAGAAACTGCAGACAAGACACAGCAAGACGAACCATCTGATAAAAATGACGCCGCAAACCATGATGATAAACAAAACGAACCACAGACGGAACAAATACCACCTGAAGGGCCCATGGCGGAAGATCCTCAAGGTAACCGCTACATGGCTTACCAGCTCGGAGTGATGGGAAGGCTATCTATACCCCAACGCGCGGGTGCCGTTCTTTTAGGATGCTTGCACACTGTGCTGAGCATGCCTGCTAAAGAAGCATTGGCCAAAGGATCCCACGGAACGCCGACTCGATTAGTTATAGTTCAAGATATTCAGACAGCGCATATAACGCTAGGCTTTCCAGCGCTGCCAGAAGCCGTACGAAGACCCGACGGACCGGAGGGAGCTATACCAAACATTGCAAAACCCCCGGACCTGACAGCACAATATAATTTTACCGAACATACCGAAACTGACGGAGACGGCTTTGGGTACCCCAACTATGTAAATCGGCAACCGTGGACGCCCTATCAGTCCAGCGTTATTAATGTGGGACCGATTCACCCCAAGGTCACGGAGCCGTTTCTTTGCGATACAGAGCTGTCCGGTCAGATTTGGAATGGCCCGGATATTGTGCTGAACGAATATCGTAGCAAACGACATTTCACGTCAGCACAGCGTAAAGCCATTCTTGCTCGAGACAAAGGCTGTCAGATCCCAGGTTGCACTATTGCCGCAACATACTGCCAATGCCACCACTGCAAAGAATGGTCCAAAACTGGCCACACCAACGTCGCTAACGCCACCACCTTATGCCCACACCACCACAGGGACGTTCATGATGGAAACTGGACGATACGCAAAATAGACGGCATGACGTACTTTCAACCAGCCCCCTGGATCGACCCAGCCCGGCCACTACTACGTAACCTGCACTGGGACAGATAATTCAGAGACTGTTTAAATCCAAAGCCGGCCGCCGATATTTCGGCGGCCGGCTCATAGTCTGACGGCTCATAGTCCGACAGGGCAGTAGAACTGTGAGGGGGAGAACTAGGCGTCCAAGGATTGACGTTTCGAAGAAATAACACCGGTGTTGAAACCGGCTAGATTCAAACCACCATGGAAACGAGCGTGCTCAATTTTTACGCAACGATCCATCACGACCGTCATGCCGAGATCTTCAGCAACCTCGGCAGCCTCATCAGACCAAATGCCCAACTGCAACCAGAAGTATTTAGCACCGATAGCAGCGGCCTCCCTGGCGATATCCGGCGTATCTTCGGCGCGACGGAACACATCCACCATGTCAACCTGGACCGGAATATCAGCCAATGACGCATAAACCTGGTGCCCCAAGATCTGGCCGCCCTTCTGCGCCAGAATCGGGTTTACAAAATACACGTCATACGTAGAAGACGCCAATAAATACGTCGAGACGAAATACGATGCCCGAGCCAGCTTATCGGAAGCCCCAACAATGGCAATGGTTTTGACATCTCGTAAAATATTCAGCCGCTCTACGGCACCTGGCCCAACCCATTTACGTTCAGATACAGTCATTTTTTCTCCTTAGGCCTCATTCATCGTGGCAGTCAACGCCTGGTCGAGGTCCCAAATAATGTCGTCGACGTCCTCAATGCCTACCGAAATACGCACCAGATCATCAGGAATACCGGCAGCAGCCAACTGCTCATCCGACAACTGCTGGTGGGTAGTAGAACCAGGATGCAACATCAGCGTTTTAGCATCACCGATATTAGCCAAATGTGAAGCCAATTGTAGATTAGCCATAAACGTTGCGGAAGCCTGCCGGCCACCTTTCACACCAAAACTAAATACCGAACCGACACCCAGCGGCAAGAGCTGTCTACCACGTTCGTAATACGGATGGTCTGCAAGACCAGCATAATTTACATAGGCGATGCGATCATCGACGGCCAACCATTCAGCCACCTGTTTGGCATTAGCCAAATGCTCATCCATACGCTGGGGGAGCGTCTCTACGCCCATCAATAACTGAAATGCTGCCTGGGCGGATAGCGACGGCCCAAAATCGCGGACCTGCTCATTGCGTAGCTTCGTCAAAAAGCCGAACTCACCAAAGTTTCCATACCAGGACAGATTGTTATAGGACGGCACCGGCTCAGTCATAAGCGGGAAGTTGCCGTTATCCCACGGGAACTTGCCGGACTCGACCACCACACCGCCCATGGTGGTGCCATGCCCACCCAAAAACTTCGTAGCCGAGTGAATAACAATATCGGCCCCATGATCTAACGGACGGAGCAAATACGGTGGGGTCAATGTTGAATCAACGACCAACGGGATGCCGTGCTGGGCGGCAAGCTTGCCAAGACCCTCCAGATCCACGATCACACCCGAAGGGTTGGCCACGATCTCGGTATAGATGGCCTTGGTATTAGGCTGAATCGCAGCGGCAAAATCTTCCACCTCGGTGGAATCCACAAACGTAGTATCCACCCCAAACCGGCGCAACGACACATCAAGCTGGGTTACCGTACCGCCATAAAGCTTCGATGAAGCTACCAGATGATCACCGGCGCCAGCCAGGGCAGCAATGGTCACAAACTCTGCTGCCTGACCAGAGGCCGTGGCAACCGCACCAATGCCGCCCTCCAACGAGGCAATACGTTCCTCAAATGCAGCAACGGTAGGGTTAGAAATCCGCGAATAGATGTTGCCGTATTTCTGCAGGGCAAACAAATCAGCTGCATCCTGCTGTGTTTCGAATACGAACGACGTCGTCTGATAAATCGGTACGGCGCGCGAACCGTGAACAGCGTCCGGCACCGCCCCGGCGTGGAGGGCGCGCGTGCGGAACCCAAATTTGTGATCTGCCATGACATCCTTTTCAATCAAGCCGAATTGGCATTGGTCCTAGCTCATTGTCCTAAACTTGCGGCACAGCCAAAACCGATGTTACCTCCGACTACGTTTTTTCCCCTGCCAGCATACCCGGCAGCTGTCAGACGACGCGTAGGCGAGCCAATTAGACTGGCACCGATGAGCAAAACCCAGCGCCCCAATTTTTGGACCACCGGCAAAGGCATCCTGACGATCATTGCCATAGCAGTAGCCGCCACCGCAGTGGTCATATTTTTTGTGCTTTCGACCTTGCAAAACGACGATGACTTTGGGCAACCCGCCGTCTACACCGATGAACCCACCGACTCGGTATGTGACCTTGGAGGAGTGGCGCTGCATGGCTCAATCGCTGACACCCCGGATGCCCAATGGGTTGACTATCACGGGGTCTGGTTGCCGACGTCGTCGAAATACGGTCCCGGAAATTACGCCCAGAACGGTGAGTTTAGCTGTTTTGAACACTCACCGCGCGGAATGTTATTTGCCGCATCGGCCTATACCGGTCAGCTGGCCAACCCGTCATACTGGCAAGGCCACCCCGCAAAATTTGCTGGCGATCATGCAAGTGCACACCAGGACGAAGCCGAAGAACTCTTTGACGAAGTATTCAGCGACGCGGACAGCACCCTGGGTGGTTTCCGATTGGTGCACTACGACGGCGACACTGCCCAAATCGATATGGCTGTGACCTCATTCGACGGTTCCGAGACCTCACGTACCTCAATGGTGATCGATATGGTGTGGGATGACGGCGACTGGTACATCGATGCCTCCGGGAAGGACTTAGGCATCACACTGGAGCCCATACCCGATTTAATTGGCTACCAGCAGTGGAACGCCTAAAGTGGGCGACTGTGCCTACGAAAAATGGCGGCGATTGGCCCTGCGGTGGGCAGTCGTACCATCTTCTGCACAAAATCTTTAGGATAGGGTAAATCAATTGCCGTAAAACATGGAAAGGATGAGCGTGCCAGATAAGGATCACGTACCAGAAAATTCTGGAACTGATAACGCCAGGCAACCAGACGCGACCGGCTCCGTGGTGCACACCGACCCGGAGATTGATGAAGAGGTTAATGCGTTAAAGGCCCGGGACCGTTCCGATGTGCTGCCGCATGAGTTGCAGATCAGGAATATGGATTCCGATGAGCGCACGACCATGAAACTGTTGCGCCAAGGGGTGCGGCTTAAGCGCGGACTCGTAACGCCGCGGGTCTTCTGGCCGGCGATCATTTTCTTAGCGTTAGCCGCCGGCATCTCGATCATTTTCCCGGATGCATCAGGCAAAGCGCTGCTATCGGCCCAAAGTTGGATTGTCGATACTTTGGGCTGGTACTACATCATGATCATGTTCGGGTTCATTATCTTTTGCCTCTACATTGCGCTATCCAAATACGGGCGCATTAAACTCGGTGACCCCGACGATAAACCAGAATTCTCGCGAGGGGCATGGTTTTCCATGCTGTTCGCTACTGGGATGGGCATCGGCCTGATCTTCTACGGTGTCGGCGAACCACTAACCTATGCCACCGTCGACCCAAAACCCGGGGTAGACGGTGATCCAGAACAACTGGCCAAACTCGGGATGGCCCAAACATTCTTGCACTGGGGGTTACACCCTTGGGCGGTGTACGCCGTCATTGGTTTGGGAGTGGCCTACACAATTCACCGTCGCGGCCGGCCGGTTTCGATTCGCTGGGTATTTGAGCCCCTGTTGGGCGCGAAACGCGTCAAAGGCTGGATGGGTGACACCATTGATGTGCTCGCCATTTTCGGCACGATGGCCGGGGTAGCCACATCGTTGGGCCTAGGCGTCCAACAGGTCGCTACCGGGCTAGAACATCTAGGCGTTGTCGACCAAGCTGACAACATTTTGCTGGTCGTGTTGATCATAGCCATTACGTTTATTTCCACTGCATCAGTGGTCTCAGGTGTTGGCAAGGGGATGAAATGGATATCATCCATTAACCTCACGTTAGCCGGGGCACTGACCATCTCGGCGCTGCTACTTGGGCCAACGCTATTTCTATTCGAAAACTTTGTGGAATCTTTCGGCGTTTGGCTCGCGAATTTCTTTGACATGTCCTTCGACGTTGGAGCCTATAGCGGCGCGGAAGGCAAGGACTGGTACTCCACTTGGACCTTGTTCTACTGGGGATGGTGGATCGCCTGGGCACCATTCGTGGGTATTTTCATCGCACGTGTCTCACGCGGCCGAACCATTCGGGAATTCATTATTGGGGTCATGCTCGTACCAACCGTGGTGGGCATGCTCTGGTTTGGCATCATCGGTGGCCTAGGAATCTACCGTCAACTGTTTGGCGAAGCCGATCTGGTAACCGACGGCGAAGTCTCGCCGGAAGGCTCACTATTTACTGTGCTGGACGGTCTGCCACTGGGCGGAGTATTCTCGATTGTCGCAATCGTGCTTGTTGTACTCTTCTTTATCACCTCCTCGGACTCCGGGTCCCTGGTACAAAACATGCTGACCGCCGGCGGCCACCCCAACCCGCCAACCTGGTCGCGCGTACTGTTTTCAGTACTGGAAGGCGCAATCGCCATCGGACTGCTCTTGGCCGGTGGGCTGGAAGGACTACAGGCGGCCTCGCTTGCCACCGCGCTACCGTTCTCCATCATCATGGTGCTTATGGCCGTGGCGGTTTATCGCGGACTGCGCCTGGACAGCGCAATCGCGACCCAGGCACATCTGGAACGCCGCATGCACATCTTCTCGGAACACGTCGGTGACGTTTACGATCTGGAAGTACCTAGTTACGGCCACATGGTGGACGGCGAACCGATCGACTACCGAC